>PMYE01000136.1 GCA_003171315.1 Acidobacteriaceae bacterium | reverse complement strand
CTGATCCAGGTCTTCAACGGCAATGAGATCGCGCTGGGAATCCTGCTGGCGACGTGGCTGCTGTGGACGGCGGCGGGGAGCGGCCTGTGGAGTGTATTGACCGCCGCGGCCGGGCTGGGACGGAGCAGGCCGCGGCTTGCCGTTGCCGCGCTCGAGTGCCTGCTGGCCGCAAGCCTGCCGGCGGCCGTCTGGGCGCTGCGCGGCGCCAAGGCGTTTTTCCAAACCGTGCCGGGCGAGCTGGTGGGTCCGGTTCCCATGCTGCTCACCTCGCTGGTGTGCCTGAGCGTGTTTTGCGCGGCGTCGGGAGCGCTGTTTGTGGCGGCGGCGCGCATGGCCGAGGCGGAGAGCGGGCTTTCGGCGCGCGCGGCCGCCGGCANNTATCTGCTGGAAGCGGCGGGCTCGGGGCTGGGCGGAATCCTGGCCAGCGTGCTGCTGGTGCGCTACCTCGACGCCTTTCAGATCGCGGCCATCGTGGGATTGCTGAATCTCCCGGTGGCGGCGGCGCTTGTGCTGCGAATGCGCCGCAGGCAGGTTGCCGTGCTGGCGGGTGCGGCGGCGCTGGCCGCGGTTCCGCTGGCGGCGGGCTACGATGNNGGGTTGCGCCGCGGTGGGATGCGGCGGCGCGGGCGCGGCTGTGGCGCGGCTTCCACGTAATCGCGGCGCGCGACTCCGTCTACGGCGCCCTGACGGTGACCGAAACCGGCGAGGGCGGAGGAGGCATAATCCGCAGCATCTACGAGAATGGCGCGATCCTGGCCAATGCGCCCGACCCGGCAGCGGCCGAGGAGGCGGTCGACTACGCGCTGCTGGAGCACACGGCGCCCAAGCGGGTGCTGCTCATCGGCGGGGGCGTGAACGGCGGCGTGGCCGAGGCGCTGAAACATCCGACGGTCGAGAGTCTCGACTACGTGGAACTCGACCCGGCGCTGATCGGCATGGCGCGGCAATATTTCCCCGCGCAGACGGCGGATTTCGATTCCGACCCGCGCGTGCATCTGCATTTTCTCGATGGCCGGCGGTTCCTGTCCGAAACCGGGGAGAAATTCGACGCGATCCTCGTGGATGTGCCGGACCCGCAGTCGGCGCAGTTGAACCGCTTCTATACGGCGGAGTTCTTCCGGCTGGCGCGCGCGCACCTGTTGCCAGGAGGGTTGCTCGCTCTTCAACTGCGCTCGTCGGAGGAGACGATCGGCCCGGATCTGGCGGCATTTTTGCAGTCGATCCGGCGCACGCTCGCCGAGGTGTTTCCGTATCAGGCGGCGATCCCGGGCGAGACGATTCACTTTTTCGGCGCCATGCAGCCCGGCGTTCTGACAACTGACCCGCAGGTGCTCGTCGCGCGGCTGCGCGAGCGCAAGCTGAACACGCAGTATGTCCGCGAGTACTTCATACCCTATCGCATGATGCCCGACCGCATGGAGCAGGTGGAAACCGAGCTTGCGTCGTCGGCTTCGACGCCGGTGAACCGGGACTTTGCGCCCATCGCCTACGCGTTCGACGTGGTGCTGTGGAGCGCGCAGTTCCGGTCGGGGTACGCCGGGTGGTTTCGCGCGGCGGAGCACGTGGAGTTCGGCAAGGTTGCGGGCTGGCTGGCGATTGCGCTGCTTGTGGGTGCGGGGCTGATGACGATTCTGCCGGGACAAGAGCGGCGCGAGCGAGCGGCTGCCGGCTCGTGCGTGGCGGCGACAGGATTCACGCTGATGGCGCTTGAGATTTTTCTGCTGCTTGGCTTTCAGGCGGTGTTCGGGTACGTGTACACGGAGCTGGCAATTTTGATCGGGCTATTCATGGCGGGCATCGCGCTGGGCAGTTGGCTGGCGATGGGGCGCGGCGGCGCGGCGCAAGGCTGGCGGATGGTGCGGGTGCAGCTTCTGCTCGCTGCTGCCGCTCCGATGCTGCTGCTTGTGGTCGGCTGGCTCGGGAGTTTTCCCTCGACGGCGGGCGAGTGGATTGCCGCGCAGGTGATCTTCCCCGCGCTGGCGGCGCTGGCGGGAGTGCTGGGCGGGTATCAATTCGTCGTCGCGGCGGGGATCTTTTTGCGCGATCGCGCCGGGCGCTCGGGGCTGGGCGCGCTCTACGCCATCGATCTGCTTGGCGGATGCGCCGGCGCGCTGGCGCTGAGCACCTTCCTTATCCCGGTGTTCGGCTTCTGGAAGACGGCGTGGTTGGCCGTAGCGATCAATGCGGCGGCGTTGCTGCCGGCGGCGCGGGCGGAACTGATCAACCAGAAAGCCGCAAGGAGACTGGCGGATCTAGGAGGTGTTGCTCCCGATCTTCCCGATATTCCACGCCGAAAGATAAACAAGGATGATCCTAACCCCTGATCTCTGTTCCCTGTTCCCTACTCCCTACTCCCTGCTCTTCTTGTTGAACACCACCGCCGTAAAGCTGAAGATGTCGGTATTCTCGTCCTTCCAGCAGTTTGGGTCCATGCCGGCCTTGGCGCAGGTCTGTTCGAGGAAGGTCAGCCGGTCCCACTTCTGCTCCACGGGAACCTGCGGCAGCAGCAGGCCCTCGGAGTCGCCGTTCTTCATCAGCAGGCCGTCGCGGCCCACCTTGATCTGTTCGATGCCGGTGACGCGGCGCAGCGGCGAGAGCACGGAGACTTCGTAGGCGAGCTTGGGGAGCTCGGAGGCCCTGACGGGCGAGAAACGCGGGTCGCGCAGAGCGGCCAACGTGGCCGTGTCGCGAACCGTCATGAAGAGCGGCTTGATGGGCGCGGTGTAGCCGATGCAGCCGCGCAGCGAGCCATTTTCAGTGAGAGTGACGAAGGCGCCGTACTCGCGGTTTAGGGTTTCGCTCGCGCTGGGGAGCGGCGCGTAGGGCTCATTCTTCTGGATCATGTACTCGACCGACTTGCGGGCCACGGAGAGCAGCTCGGCCTTTTCCGCATCGGTAAGCGAGAACGGCGGGACCGCGTCGGCCTTGTGCGTGGACTTGATGAAGAGGTCGGCGCTGTAGCCCACCACGCGCGAGCGGTCGCCGTTGACGTCGCCGGAGTTGGCGTAGCGGAGCACTTCGGCCTTGTTGGCGCCCATGCGCTCGGCGTAGATCATGGCGGCCACAATGGGCGCGCCGCCGCACGCCTCCCACACGCGCGACTCGAAGTTGCGCGACATGCTGAGGTAGTCGTAAGCCTCGAGCGCGTTCAGGGTCTTGTGGTCGATGGTCTCGGCTTCGCCGTAAGTGTGGTAATGGGAGAGATCGGAGCTGGCGAGCACGAGCGTGTCGTGATCGTCGCGGAGCATCTTGGCCAGGGCGACGCCCAGTGCGCGGCTGCTCTCGTAGCTCTGATCGCCCATCACGATGGGAACCAGCTCGAAATTGCCGAGGACCGTTTGCAGCCAGGGCAGCTCGACCTCGACGGAGTGCTCGGGAGCGTCCTGAGTTGCCTGGTGGCCCTTGCCGGAGAGCTGGATGGTGGCGCTCATCTTCACCAGCCGGCGCGCGAACTCCTTGTCGACGGGAACCTGGCCTAGGGGCGTCGTGTAGGCGTCGCCGTCGTACACCGACGTGAAGTCGAAGCCTACGTAGTGCGAGGGCGCGATGACCACGACGCGCGAGTACTTATGACCTTTGAGCGCGGCGTAGGTCCACGCGGCCACTGGGCCGGAGTAGGGATAGCCGGCATGAGGTGCGACCGCGGCGAGAATCTCGCCATCGACGGGCGGAGGTGTGGCCTTGGCCAGCATGTCGTCGATCATTTGCGAAAGAGCTTGGGGATCGGCGGGATAGAACGCGCCGGCCACGGCTTCCGGCCGAACCTTTTCTTGAACCGCTGCGCCCGCCGCTGCGCGAACGTGCAGAATGGGCGCGGTGACCAGGAGTGCGATGCATTGCGTCATCAACCAAGCCATGGTGGAACTCCTTGCGATCTTCATGGGGAAGGACCTCCTGAATACAGTCAAGCGTGCCAGATTCCGGGGATTTTATGCCGGCAGAACGGACAGGTCGAGTCCTTGCGGATGAGCATCTTGCTGGCCGTGAAGCCGACGCGCTCTACCAGCATTTTGCGGCATTGCGGGCAGTAGGTGTTTTGGGAGGGATGGCCGGGCACGTTGCCGATGTAGACGTAATGCAGGCCTTCGGCGTCCGCGATAGCCTTGGCGCGCTCCAGCGTAGGCACGGGCGTGATGGGCAGATTCTTGAGCAGATACTCGGGATGAAACTGCGTGAAGTGGAGGGGAACATCGGGGCCGAGATTGGCCTTGATCCATTGCGCGAGGCCGCGGAACTCTGTTTCATCGTCGTTGAGCGTGGGAATCACAAGGTAGACGATCTCGGTCCACTTGCCCATCTTGCGCAGGGTGACGAGCGTTTCGAGGACGGGCTTCAACTGGCCGGTGACCACCTTGGCATAGTAGGACTCGGTGAAGGCCTTGAGGTCGATCTTGACCGCGTCCATCTTGCCGTAGGCCTGCTCCAGCGCGTCGTGCTGCATGTAGCCGTTCGAGACCACGATGCTGCGCACGCCGGCTGCGTGACCGGCATCGGCTGTGTCCATCAGATACTCGGCAAAGACCACCGGCTCGCTGTAAGTGTAGGCGATGGTGGGGCAGTTGTATTGTTGGGCGACGGCCGCTGCCTGATGCGGAGAAATGTAATCCGCGGGAATCTCCTCGGGGCGCGACTGCGAGATGTCCCAGTTCTGGCAGAACTTGCAGTTGACGTTGCAGCCGGCGGTGGCAATGGAGAAAGCGTTGGTGCCGGGCAGGTAGTGGAAGAGCGGCTTCTTCTCGATGGGATCGATGTGGGCGGCGCACACGCGGGAGTGGACCAGCGTGAAATACGTTCCCCCGCGATTTTCGCGCACGCCGCAGTAGCCTCGCTCCTTGTCGCCCACGATGCACTCGCGCGGACAGAGCTTGCAGCGGATCTTGCGGCCGGGCAGCTTCTCGTAGAAGCGCGCTTCAAAGGTGAATTGCGCATCGCTCTGCGTAGCGGCGCCTGAAAGAGCGGAGGTTGCCGCCATGGGGACGGCAGCGGCAGGCGCGGCCAGCTTGCCTGTGCCGAGCGCCGCTCCCGAGGCCAGGGCGCACTTGAGGAACGAGCGGCGGTCGAACGAACGGGGATCGGCGGACGTGCCCGCCAGATTTTCTATAGCTACGGATTTGGCTTTCATGATGCACCTCCCGGCGGCGAGCCTAACCCTCGACGACCGCGATGCGGCTGGGGTCGCAGTGGCCCAGGCGATGCTCGGAGTCGGCCGCGGTGGCAATGTAGCGCGGCGCGCGCTTCTCGGCTTCGAGGGTCTTGAGGCCCATCTCCGCGCGCTTGCGCTCGATCGTCTGCCAGCCGGTCGAGTCGAGAGCGACGGGATCTTGAGAGACAAGCAGGCTGTCTGCCTTCCAACTGTGTTTGGGCTTGAACCCGGGGCCTCCTTCGTACATGGCGGTGGTGGCGTCGCAGACCACGAGCTTCATGCGCGAGCGAATCTCGGGCAGCATGTTCAGGTCGGCGATGTAGGGATCGCAGCCGTTGGGGTGGTACTTGTTGGGGTTGTGAATCACGCCGTACATGTTTTTGAGAGCGATCGTGACCCCGGCGCCGTCGTGGTCCTTGAGAACGGGAACATTGATCAGGACGTTGGTGTAGCGGGTCAGAATCCTTGACAGCCGGCTGCCCACGCTGCCGTACGCGGACAGATCCTCTTCGTAATCTGCGCGATCGGTACCGAAGCATTGCACCCGGTCTCCGCCTGTCGCCAGCTTGAATCCGGCACGTTCCATTTCGTCGCTGTCGCGGTCCCACACCACGATATCGCCAGGCTTGATTCCGGCCTGCTGCAGGCGTTCGCAGATGGCTTCGACGAGCGAGAGGTTTGAGGAGATGCCGCGCCCTCCCAGCGTGTTCACTTTCAGTCCCACCCGGTCACCGGGACCAACCAGCCGCCGCCACGCAGCCAGAGGAGATTCGCCAGAATGGCCGCGGTTGAAGAGAGCTTGCATGGCGCGATCAAGGAGGGCCTGCATGCGACCGGCGTCCACGGTAGAACCCGTGCCGCGCAGCATGGGATCGCGCGCGACGACGACCCTTGATTTTGTTGACTTTGCCGTTTGCGCTGCCTGCTGAGCCGGCGCCAACTGGCTGGTGCTTAGAGCTGCGGCGCCCGTGAGGCACTGCCTGAGAAACTCCCGGCGGCTGGCGCTGCGCATGGCAGTCATAAGGGTACTCCGGTGACTCGGCGGCCGGGGCGGCGGAACTGAACTACCCCCATGCGGTCGCGTTCGACTCTGGCGGCAACATGTATAACCCCGACTTGGGGAACAATCGCATTCGCGAGGTCGCGGCCGCCGGGGGCGCGATTACCGCAGCCAGCGTCATCACCACGTTTGCCGGAAACGGGACGCCGGGCTATATGGGCGACGGTGCGGCGGCGAACGAGGCGGAGTTGTGGGGGCCCTCCGGGGTAGCTGTCGATGCTGCCGGGAATGTGCCGCACCCTACATGCAACAGCCGCGTGCGTAACAGAGCATCCAGAGAAGCAAAGCCGCGCAATCGGCGAACTGTGCCGCTGCTTCTACCCAACTGTCGCCACTCCGAGGGAAGCAACTCCGGCAATATCTGCCAGTCTTCCAGTCCAGCCATGCGAAAAGACTATCCTTCGCTTTCGAAGGAGTCAATCTTTATCTTAGCGCTTATGGGCGTGTCACCCCGCTCATGGCCTTTGCCGGTCGGCGATCAGGCGCTGAATCCAGCCGGCAAGCTCGTCTTCTACCCAACCCACGGCACGTTCGCCCTGTGGCACCGCGCCGGGGGAATTGGCCGCGCTGGATTCCGGCTTCCCGAGCAGTGGACCTTGCGGTGAGCGAAGGGGCTTTCATGAGCCGTGTCCTGCCAGAGCCGAAAGCAAGATGCAAGGCTAGAAAGATAAGAACTCATTCGGCGCTTTGATGGGGATTCCGGTGCGAGCTGTCTATCCACGAACGGAATGAGGGTCAGCCGGGGACGGTAGCAGCCCCGCCCTGCCGTTGCCGGAACGCAGGTAGAATACAGCCTGAAAGACACTCGCGAGTTTTTAGGCAGGCGAACAAATACGGGGGCAACTTGTGGGGCAACATTCAGGAATGGAACTA
>PMYE01000183.1:260-15377 GCA_003171315.1 Acidobacteriaceae bacterium | reverse complement strand
GCCGCCGTCATCTTCGACGAGGCTCACGAGCTCGAAGAGGTCGCGTCGCAGTACTTCGGGCGGTCGCTCTCCAATCTCCGCTTCGAGGATCTGGTCCGTGACGTCGACGTGCTTCTCCGTGGCAAGGCCAGCGCCGCCGCGCTGCCCGCGCTTGCCCAGCAGCTTCGCGAGCGCGCCCGCCTCTTCTTCGCCGCGCTACCCATCGCCGGCGAAGGCCGCCATCCCTTCACCGACCGCGAAGATTTCCTCGAGTCCTCCGGTGACCTCTACCTTGGCGTCACGGCGGCGCTCAAAATTCTGGAAGCCGAGCTTGACCGCCTCGGCGACGTGGAGGAAGCCTCCGGCCTCGAAGCCCGCGCCGCCTCGCTCCGCGCCGACCTCGAGTTCCTGATCGAGTCCACGGCCTCGAACATGGTCTTCTGGCTGGAACGGCGCGGCTCCGGCTCAAGCAACACAACGGTGCACAGGCCCTCCGCGCGCAGCGCCACCACGATCCTCCAAGCCACCCCCATTGACGTCTCCGAGCTTCTCCGCGGCCTCGTCTTCGACCATATCCCCACCGCCGTGCTTACCTCGGCCACGCTCACCGTCCAGGGCGGGTTCGAGCACCTGCGCCGCCGTCTCGGCCTGACCGAATGCCGCGAACTCGTGGTTCCCTCCCACTTCCGTTACGACCGCCAGGCGCTCCTCTATCTCCCGCCCGAGATGCCCGACCCCCGCGCCCCTGAATTCGTCGAGGCCGCCGCCCGCTGCATCGAGCGCGTCCTCCGCATCACCCGCGGCCGCGCCTTCTGTCTCTTTACGAGTTACGCGCAAATGCGCGCGCTCTACGACCTGCTCCTGCCCGTGCTCGACTTTCCCCTGCTCCTGCACGGCACGGCCCCGCGCAAAGCCCTCCTTGAGGAGTTCCGTTCCACGCCCAACTCTGTCCTCTTCGGCACCGCCAGCTTCTGGCAGGGCGTCGACGTGCAGGGCGAAGCGCTCAGTTGCGTCATCATTGACCGGCTGCCCTTCGCCGTCCCTTCCGACCCCATCGTCCAGGCGCGCATGAAGGCCATTGAAGAAGCGGGCGGACGTCCATTTTTTGACTACCAGGTGCCAGAGGCCGTGCTCACGCTCAAACAGGGCTTCGGCCGGCTGATCCGCTCGCTCGAAGACCGCGGCGTGCTGGTCCTGCTGGACCCCCGCGTCAGAATCCAGAGATACGGCCAGATCTTCCTTCAGTCCCTGCCGCCCTACCACATGACCCAAAACATTGCCGACGTCGAATCCTTCTTCGCGGGGTAACGGCGTATCGGGGCGCGCGGTCTTAACCGATCCGTCACTCTCTGATTCCTGCCCCCGGTTGCTGCTTTCGCGCGCCTCCTTCTTCCTCTGCTACGGTTGAGAAGCGGAGGAAGACGGCATGGGAGCCCTGATCCCGTTAGGTGACATATCCCGGCGCTCCACGCGGATGCCCGCCGTCACCCTCCTCATCATTCTCATCAATGTTCTTGTCTTTTTTCAGGAGCTGGTTTACGGCAACCACTTCGTCCGCCACTGGTCCATCATTCCCGCCTATGTGGTTGCCGGCCACCGCCCCATCACCATTCTCACGGCCATGTTCCTGCACGCCGGCTGGTTCCACATCCTGGGCAACATGATCTTCTTCTGGGCGTTCGGCCCGGCCATCGAAGACGCGATGGGCCGCGGGCGATTCCTGCTTTTCTACCTGTCGGGCGGAGTGGTTGCCATGGTGGCTCAGATTCTGGCCGACCCATCCTCCAGGATCCCCAACCTCGGCGCCAGCGGAGCCATCGCCGCCGTCATGGGCGCGTTTCTGGTCACGTATCCGCGCGATCGCATCCGCACCATTCTCATCATCCTCATCTTTGTGCGCATCACGTTCATTCCCGCCTCGATCCTTATCGGCTTCTGGTTTCTCATCCAGCTCTTCCACGTCGGCTTGGTGGCGGAGGTGCAAACCGGGGGCGTGGCCTACGTTGCGCATGTCGGCGGCTTTCTCTTCGGAGTGGTCACCGCGCGCCTCTGGCAAAGCCCTCGCCGCTTCGCCTGACCAGCGATCTGCGGAGGCTTCGCCGGACGCCCGCTCCAGTTTCGCCGGGGCGGGAGAGGCGTACAACTGCAGGTGCACAAATCGAAAACGGCGCACACGAGAAAAAATCGTCGCATCGCGAGCGCGCGGAAAACTCCACCTGCAGGTGGAGAGATCGGCAGAAAAGATGATCTACAGGTGGCTGGAATTGGCGGAAATCGTCGAAATGAGTGTTGCGCGACGTTTTTTTTCAGCCTGTAGGCGGGGTTTTGGAGGGGTGGCTTGTAAAGGTCAGGGTGTAGGGGAGTTCTTGCGACGATCCCGCCCTGGCGGAGCTAGGACGGGGCGCCCGGCCACCCGCCCGGAAAAATTCAAACTGGCGGATCAAAAATTCTGAGGAGTTTCTTTTCGGGATTTTCCGCGGCATTTTTCGCCGCGTTGCACCATCGGGAGTATCCCGAACCGTTCTGACTGGACGATAATGAGGTTGGAACGCAGCTGCGAAATGAGAAATCAGATGATCGATACCAAATCTGTGCAGCGTAAGCCTAAGCATCAACGAGTAGACGCAGTCGAAGCTCTGACCACGCAGCTCGCTCGCGACTTCCGGCCAGAAAGCATTAAGGCTGCGATCATAAGGTACTGGGCAGAGCGACAGAACATTTCCGTTTCCGGACTCGAAAAGGGGCGGCACGTTGGATCCATGCTCCACGAAGATTGTGAACGGCCGCTAAGAGTGCTCCAACGTGTTGGTGGATTTACTGCCCTTAAGGACGTTGAACGTGCCTTCGAGTTTCTCATGGACTCCGATCACAAACGCGAACATGGTACGGTCTATACCCCCGATTACATAATTGATTACCTGCTAATCAAAGGTCTGGAGATCGCAAAGCCCGAGAATATCAGGCAGGTCAAGATTTGCGATCCGAGCTGCGGGAGCGGTGCATTTCTATTGAGGGCGGCTGAGATTCTCCATCTGCAATACGGGATCTCCCAGGAACATTCCTTTTCCGAGTTGCTTACGGGTATAGATCGCGACCCAATCGCGGTAGCTCAATGTTCGGCAATCATCGAGATGTATCTTGTTCAAAAGAGGTTTTCCCTAGGCTCGATTCAGCCTCGGGTCTTCCTTGGCGATGCGCTTTTTGGAAGCACTGATGTTGCTAACGATAAGTACAATGTAATCGCAACGAACCCGCCGTACGTCAAACTTCAAAACCTTGCGCCTGACTACCGAGCTAGGCTCTTAGACCGCTACTCACACTATGTATCCGGAAACTTCAGCTTATCCCTTTTGTTTCTGCTTCGTGCATATGAGCTATTGGAAGAGAGAGGCTGCGTGGCATTCATTACTCAAAACAACCTTTATACGTCGCTTGCAGGCGAACGGCTTCGAGCGCATTTGCAGCAGGAGCAGTGCATTCGACGCATCGTAGACTTTGGTCATCGGCAGATATTTGAGAATGCAAGCGCGTACACTTGCTTGATCTTTCTGGGCAAGGAGAAATATCGCAATTTTGACTTTGTGGCTGTCGCCGATGCGAGCGCCGGTTCACTTGAGGCCGCGAGGTTCAGTATTATCTCGACTTCTGGCCTCGATCCTCATAAGTGGCGGCTCGCATCGCCACAACACCTCAAGAACCTGCGATGCATCGAGAGCATCGGTCGCCCCCTCGGAGAACTGGTCCAAATCAAGGTTGGATTCGCCACGCTGAAGGACTCCGTCTTCTTTGTACAGCAGAGCGAAGATGGCGTCTGCACAGGGACGTTACCGGATCAGTCAAGGGCCGCCATTGAATTTGACGCCACTAAGGGTGCTGTCAGAATAGCGGATTTCGATTCGGAGAAGGGCCTAGCTACGAACAGGCGGCGTATCATATTCCCTTATCGGAGGAACGGAGGAGGCAGGTTCGAGATCATTGATGAGCATGAGTTGGAGAGTCTTTATCCGCTCGCCTATGAATATCTCGGCTCCTGGAAATCAGAGTTGGCAAAGCGCGATAAGGGAAAATTGGCAGACCCGTGGTTTGCTTGGGGCAGGACGCAAGCGCTCGAGGCGCCGGGTCCTAAACTCTTGACAAAGACATTTAGTGCAAAGCCAGCGTTCTACCTGGACGGGTCCGACCAGCTATTCTGCAACGGTTATGCGCTGTTCTGTTCAAAAGGCACGCTTTTCGAAAAGACCTATGATCTGAGACTCGTCCAGAAGATAGTTAACAGCCCAATTATGCACTACTATGCGAAGTTAACGAGCTTTGAAATTGAGGGCAATTTTCAGTGCTATCAAAAGAACTTCATCGAACGATTTGGCGTGCCGGACCTTAGCGATTCAGAGCAATATGAGCTGATGCAGATACACGGGAATGCCTTTAATCGAAGATTAGCCGCACTATACGGGGTATCTCTTGATGTGATCGCGGAGGTCATAGAGATTGGTTCCTGATTGATGTCGATATGATTCGTGTGCTGAGTTCTCACTGGCATGGCTATTTAGGGGGTTTCTCGGCCTACCGATGACGTTCGGCATGCGCGTGCACGATATCCCTTGCGAAATTCAAAGGCGAGATCTTCTCGAACTCAAGCCCAGAAGATGGTGGCAGAAAACCGCCTGCCTTTAGTTGTTCGGTAGACGTGAAGAGAACCGGCTGCCTGGGCCGAAGGTCAACGAGAACGAGGGCAGATCGCTCATACTTGTACAAATCGCTTTGAGTGTTACTGTAAACCCTGCCGCTGATCGCTAAGAATGTCTTAATGAACTTCTCTACGGGAGTCGTGCGAGTCTGAAAGACGACACGGTTTTCCTCCATTTGCTTGTCATCATATTCGACTACAGGTAGGACGTAGACTTCACCCATAACAAGTCGTGGTAGTCGTAGGCGCAGGTTGAGCGTTTCGGCGAATGCTCTTTCCATCAACGTGTCGAAGTTCTTGGCGACACTGCTGAGTTGGCTCCGGACACCGATCACAATTGATCGTTCTGATTGATTCCTACCTACCGTATCAGTCTCACCCGCTAGTGGTCCGTCCTCGATCCGTTCAGCAAGAGGGCGATCTCCATGACTGAGGACCACAACATCTTGATCCTTCGCCTTAATAAAGCCAACTATCTTTAATTCGGGGGAACTGCTTCCGATAGGCGGGTGAATCGAAAAGTCGCGGTACCCCATTCTTAGCAGTTCCTCATTAAGGCTCTTTTTGACAACTTCGTGTACGCGCATGATGAGCCGCGAACTCCTGATGAGTGCCTCCTTTGCCTTTTGTCCGTTGCCGTAGTGTCTGCCGTCAAAAGTGGCTCGACAAATCGAGCTCTCCATATCACTTTTCAGCGCTTGCATTCCTTCTTGCAAAGCCGCTATATTCAATGGGCCTCCGATCTGAGATAATCGTAGTGCAAAAGGAAGGGTCTTAAGCGAATGCGCGTTTACCAGTTAGATGACCTGCCCGTTCATATTCTGATGAAGTATTCGGATCGCTTAGGTTTCGTATCTGATACGGTTAAGGCACATCAAGACGT
The DNA here is from genome assembly GCA_003171315.1 of Acidobacteriaceae bacterium. Classification (GTDB taxonomy): domain Bacteria; phylum Acidobacteriota; class Terriglobia; order Terriglobales; family Acidobacteriaceae; genus Telmatobacter. The sequence continues at coordinate 9,828 of PMYE01000183.1, read as the reverse complement.
CATCAAGACGGCCGGATACGTCTGGTTCGGGAAAATCGGGCGTCGACTTGGCAGGGAGCCATTTAAGGCCATAAACAGGCAGTGCGCTGAGGGCATTCCAACATACCTTTTCCTTGTTCAAAAGGCACCGGGTGGGTACAGCCTCGCTCGGGGAGTGATCAAGGAGATTGCGACTTCGCCACCTGCAAAATGCTACCCGGAGTACTATTCAGAACACAAACTGCATACGGTAATGAGGGTATGGGTAAAGCTCGTTAAGCTAGAGAAAATTAAGGATGCCAATGCCGAACTTCAAAGGCTCTATAGATTGGGGAGCAGCGATCAGATCATGAATGCGCTCACCTTTAGTATGAATCCAATGTTCGCTGTCACACGCCGCCCTTGAGCAACCGGTCGCGTAATGCAGGAAGCTGGACCACTTCCAATCCTCCGGTTTGGCAACCAAGCCGCGCGTGACTGGCTTCCACCCCAACGCACAAAGTTCGTGCGCCGGGGGCCCCGGGTTGCGGTGCATGTAGCGCAGCTTTTCTGTCTCTTTCTCCGCTGTCCACACATCGAAGTTGTAGTAGCGCTCTTGCCAGAAGGGACGCCGGCGCTGGCGGGTGGCCCGGTTCCTTGGGAAGCAAGGTTACCACGACAGGGGTGCCCAGAGCCTGCCCTTTCAAGATGACGAAAGGCAACCGCAGATCCCCATTCGACTCGTTCGCTGCGGCGAACTCGCTCAGGGCAGGCTTTCGACTCCGTTTGGCACAAATGCAGGCCAATCTCCGCCCAGGATGACTGCTTTGTTTTTGATCCGAACTTCGGAGATCGGACACTAGTTCTTGGCGCTACCGCCGAGCGCCTGGAAGAGCGTGGCGGAGCCCGTAAAGCGGCTGGCGGCGGCATTGGAGCGGTCGAGAGCCGTCTGCAACTGCTGGCGCTGGGCATCGAGCAGGCTGAGCTGGCTGATGCCGCCAGCCTGGTAGCGCTGGGCCGCAATGGCGTACGCGCCATCGGACTCGCCGGCCGCCGCAGTGCGCGCCTCCAGCGTTTCGGCATCGCGCTCAATGGAGTTGAGCGCGTCGGCGACCTGGCCGAAGCTCAAGAGCACGGTCTGGCGATAGACGGCGGCAGCCGCGTCGTACGCATCGACGGCCGCGCGCTTCTCGGCCGCGAGTGCTCCACCGTTGAAGATGGGTGCGGCGAGCGACGCGCCCACATTCCACACGCCGCCGCCCGAGTCGAACCGCGTGCCCAGGCCGCCGCCCGAGCCGGTGAGCACGATCTGCGGGTAGAGATTCGCCGTGGCCACGCCCACGTTCGCGCCGGCCTCGTGCAGCAGCGCCTCCGCCGCGCGAATGTCGGGCCGCTGCCGGACGAGTTCCGACGGGACGGTGAGCGGGAGATCGGCGGGGAGTTGCAGTTGCGAGAGGGTCAGCGCGGGAACGCGCGCCTCGGCGGGGCTGAGGCCCATGAGCACCGCGAGTTGATTGTCGATGGTGTCGAGCTGAAGCTCGAGCGGCGGAATCGAGGCTTCAGTTTCCGCGACGAGCGTGCGCTGGCTGCGCACGTCGGATTCGCTTGCGCCGCCGGCGCGCCAGCGGGCTTCGACGATCGCGAGCTGCTGCTGCTCGACTGCGAGCAGTTGGCGCGTGATTTCGATCTGCGATCGAATCTGCGCCTGGCGGATGGCCGCCGACACCACGTTGCCCGCCAGCATCAGGCGCGCGCCCTCAAGCTGCCACGCCTGGTAGTCGCGCTCCGCGCGAAGGCTCTCAATGGCGCGGCGATTGGCGCCGAAGATGTCGAGCGCGTAGGAGACGGCAACAGAGCCGTTAAGCAGCGTAAACGGCGAGGGGTTGGGGAAGGGAACGCCGAGTGCGGCGAGGTTGAGTTGCTCTTCGGTGACGGAGGCGCCGCCGGTCACGGCCGGATATTTCGTCGCGCCGGTGCGGGCATTCACCTCTTCCTGCGCCTGCTTGAGCCGCGCCGTGGCCTGCGCGAGCGTGGGACTGTTGGCGAGAGCCTGCGCGACCATGCTGTCCAGTTCCGGAGAGTGGAACACGGTCCACCATTGCGCCGGAATTCCAGCGGACTGGTTGAACCGCTGCGCGCCGCCAGCGAGCCCCGCGCTGCTCGCGGTCTGGGCCGGCAGCGGCTGAGACGTATAAGTGGTTACGGTGGGCGGCGCCGGGGCACGATACCGCGGTCCCACGGTACAGCCCGGCAGCGTTGTGAGAGCCGCCAGCGCCACTACACCGGTCATCCACTTCGCATCCGTCAATCGTTGCATGGCCTCGCCCTCCTCAATCCAGAGTTCTGCGGTATGTGATCACAGCCACGCCCATCAGGACCACGGTGAACAGCATCAGGGGCCACACGCTGGGCCAGGAGTCCGCCCAGCCGTTGCCCTTAAGCAAAATGCCGCGGATGAGGCGGTTGAAATACGTCAGCGGAAGAACGTTCCCGATGACCTGCGCCCACCCCGGCATTCCCTTGAAGGGGAACATGAAGCCCGAGAGAACAATGTTGGGCAGAAAGTAGAAGATGGCCAACTGCACGGCCTGGAGCTGGTTGCGCGCAAGCGATGAAAAGGTGATGCCGACGGTGAGATTGGCCGCGATGAAGAGCAAGGCGGCAAGATAAACGGCTCCGATATTCCCGAAGAATGGCACGAAAAACACGTAGCGCGCGGCGAGAAGAATGATCGACGCCTGGATGAGGCCAATGCCGACGTAGGGGACGAGCTTGCCGGTCATTACTTCCAGCGGCGTGGCGGGCATGGCCAGCAGGTTCTCCATGGTGCCGCGCTCGCGCTCGCGCGTGATGGCCAACCCCGTCATCATCACCATGGTCAGCGTGAGGATCATGCCCATCAGTCCCGGCACCACGTTGTACTGCGTAATCTCGTCCGGGTTGTACAACTGGTGCACGCTTACGCTGAAGGGCGCCGGACCCGCCTCCCACCCCAACGACGAAGATCTGTCGTTGGGGGCCCCGGCCTGCAGACCGGCGAGCGGGCCCGTCAGCTCGCGCTGGACGACCGATTGCGCGATGCCGTTCACTGCCGCCAGCGCGCTTCCCGTGGTGGTCGGATCGGTGGCGTCCGCTTCGATCAGGATCGACGGGTGCTCGCGGCGCAGCAGTTGCCGCGTAAATCCAGCGGGAATATTCACCACGAACATCAGCTGTCCCCGCGCCAGCGCCTCGCGCCCCGCTTGTTCGTTGGGCAGGCGCTTGACAATTTTGAAATACGACGAGTTCTGCATGGCTTCAATGAAGCTGCGCGTCACGTTGCTCTCATCGGCGCTGACGATCCCGGTATCCAGGTGCCGCGGGACGGTGTTGATGGCGAAGCCGAACAGGGCCATCTGCATAATCGGAATTCCCACGATCATGGCGAACGTCAGCCGGTCGCGCTTCAGTTGCGTGAACTCTTTGAGCACGACGGCCCACCATCGCGCGGCCGAAAATCGCTGACGCCCCTTCACGCGTTTCCTCCTGCATTGCTCTCCGCGTGGCCCATCAGGTAAATGAATACATCCTCGAGGTCGGTATCGATCTTCTCCGCGCGCCTTCCGCTGGAGACGACTGTCTGCTCAATCTCGCGCTCGAGCAATTCGGCGTTCGTTCCGCTCACATGCAGCACCTCGCCGAAGGTCACCGTCTGCGCCACGGCCGCTTTCTTGCGCAGCTCTTCCTGCAGCTCCGCCAGGCGATCGCCACGAATGGCCCAGGTGCTTAGGTGCTGTCCCTCGATGATCTCCTCGGCGGTGCCCTGCGCCAGCAGCGTTCCCGCGGAGATGTAGGCCAGCTTGTGGCAGCGCACGGCTTCATCCATGTAGTGCGTGCTGACCAGCACGGAGATGCCGCCGGCCGCGAGCGTCTGAAGCTCGTCCCAGAAGTCGCGCCGCGCGCGTGGATCGACGCCCGCGGTCGGCTCGTCGAGCAGAAGCAGTTGCGGAGAGTGCAGCATGCACGCGGCCAGCGCCATGCGCTGCTTCCACCCTCCCGACAACTCACCGGCAAGCTGACGCGCGCGCGACGTCATGCCGAGGGTTGCGAGCGATCTCTCGACCGCCTGCCTGCGGCCGGGAATCTGATACATTCTGGCGACGAAGTCAAGATTCTCGGCGATGGTCAGATCGTTCCAGAAGGAAAAACTCTGCGTCATGTAGCCCACGCTGCGCTTGATCTCGGCGCTGTCGCGCAGAATGTCGTAGCCCAGGCAGGTGCCGGTTCCAGAGTCGGGTTTCAGCAGCCCGCACATCATGCGAATGGTCGTCGTCTTGCCGCTCCCGTTGGGGCCGAGAAATCCAAAGATCTCGCCCCGCCGCACGCGCAGCGAAACATCTTTTACCACGTGCTTGCCGTCGAAGCGCTTGTTCAGCCCCTGCACGTCGATAGCGAAGCCGGATTGCGCGGCCGGCGTCATGGAACCGTCACCTCCACCGGCTGGCCGGGATGCAGCGTGGCCGCGGCTTCCGGCGATGGCCTGGCGATCACCAGGAACACGAGCTTCGCCCGGTTTTCGTTGCTGTAAATCACCGGCGGAGTGTACTCGCTCTGCGGCGACACGAAGCCGATGGTTGCCGCAACGGCGCTGGAGCAGCCGTCGCATGTCATGCGGACGCTCTGGCCGGCGCGCAGCCCGCCCACCACCGTCTCCGGCACAAAGAAGCGAATCTCCACGTTCTCCGGAGGAAGAAGCTGGACCACGGGATTACCCGCCGCTACCCACTCGCCCTCGCGGTAGAGCGTGTCGAAGACCAGGCCGTTGCGCGGCGAGGCGGTCCGCTTCTGCTCGAGCCGCCATCGCGCATCCGCCAGGGAAGCGCGGTCCGCCGCCACCTGGTTCTTCTGCGCCTCGATCTGCTGCTCCCGCGCCGGCAGCACGTCCACTTCCAGCGCGGCTTGCAGCTCGCTCACCTTCGCGGCGCTTGTTTCCGCCGCTGCCTGCGCCTGGATCAGCTCCGTCCGTGCGATGCCTCCCGCCTGGAACTGTGCCCGATCGCTGGCCAGAATCGCATCCGCCTCCTTCTTATCGGCAACCGCCTGCGCCAGTTGCGCCCGCGTCACGTCAATCTCCGCGGGGCGCTTTCCCGTCTCCAGGTCGCTGAGCCGCGACTGCGAGCTTCGCAGCACCTGCTCGGCGGTGCGCTCTTCCGAGGCCTCGGGCTCATCGTCCAGCGCGAACAGCGGATGGCCTGAAGCCACCGTCTGGCCGCGCGCGACGCCGAGGCGCTCGAGCCTTCCGCTCTGCGACGATGCAACGTAGACGAACTTGCCTTCGATGTAGCCCTGGTAGGAGTTCGTGGGCTTCCGCGCACAGCCGGCAACCAACACGAGCGCCATTGCCGCAACTGCGCCCGCTACGGTTTTGCCTCGGAGAACATGCATCTTCCCCTCCATACTCACTTACGGATCGATGTTGCGTTTCGTTTCCTGTGCCGGGCGGGTTCCAACCCGTGCAGCAGCAATCCCGTGATGTGACGGCTGAGCGCTTCCCGGCTGGGGGCCTTGCAGTCAAAGATCTCCGCCCAAAGCTGGATGGTCGCCATGTGCATCATCACCAGGCCGATGAGCGAGAAGGCAATCAATCCCGGATCGAGCTCCGGGTTCGCCTCGCCGCGAGCCTGTGCCCTGGCCAGGCTTTGACTCAGCGCCCTGACCTTGTCGAGCGGCAGGTGGCGCAGCACCCGGCCGCGCAACAAGCCGCCCTCGTTCAGCACTTCGCGCATCCAGGTCGAGGGTACCCAGGACATCCGCTCGATCCCCGCCAACATGCGCTGCACGATCCCGCGGATCAGTTCCGCTGGCGCCTCGCGCGCCTCCACCGGGCCCCACACCGACCGAATCAGCGGAGCCAACCGCTCCTCCACCACGGCGTCCAGCAGTTGTTCGCGGTTGCGGAAGTAGTAGTGCAGCATGGCCGGGGTTAGCTGCGCCCGTTGGGCGATGGTTACGAAGGTGGTTGCCGCCACGCCCTGCGCGGCGAAAAGCCCGGTGGCCGCCTTCAGCAGCCGGTCGCGCGCGTCAAACTCCGGGCTGGCGGCGGGGCGCCCCGGCCTGCGTGCGGATTTGAGTTGCGCCGGCATATCCAAAGAATTAACTAATGCATGAATTAAATATCGAACGGGGTTTTTTGTCAAGCTCCGCCGCCGCGGCCGGACCGGCTGCCCGATTGGAACTTGCCGGAGCAGATGCTCCGCGCCAGCAAAAGCTCAATCGAGGCCGCCAGCCACGTCATCATCGTGGCCGACCACACCAAGTTCGGCCGCGGCGGCATGATCCCCATGGCCCCACTCAACGCGGCGCACACCGTCGTCTCTGACGCGGAGCTCGGTTCCGAATACGCCGACATGCTACGAGACAACGGCATGGAAGTCCTTCTGGCATAATCGGAACTGCCGTAAGGAGTCCCGATGCAAATCGACGCTCACGACGTTCTCATCGTCACCGACGTGCAAAACGACTTCTGCCCCGGCGGCGCGCTCGCCGTTCCCCGCGGAGACGAGGTGATTGCGCCCATCCATCGCGTCGCGCCGCGATTCGAACACATCGTTCTCACCCAGGACTGGCACCCCTCGAACCACTCTTCCTTTGCCGCTTCGCATCCCGGCAAACAGCCCTTCGAGTCCATCGAGCTTTCCTACGGCGCGCAAACCCTTTGGCCGCCGCATTGCGTGCAAGGCAGCCACGGCGCGGAGTTTCATCCCGCGCTCCATTTGCCACAGGCCGAACTCATCCTGCGCAAGGGCTTCCGCCCGGAGATCGATTCCTATTCAGCGTTCTTTGAGAACGACCGCGCCACGTCCACCGGTTTGGCCGGGTACCTGCACGAGCGCAGGCTGAAGCGCGTGTTCCTCGCCGGCCTCGCCTACGACTATTGCGTCGGCTACTCGGCACTCGACGCGCGGCGGCTCGGCCTCGACGCATTCGTCCTGCGCGACGCCTGCCGCGCCATCGATCTCAATGGTTCCGTGGCCGCGATGGAGTCGCAGTTTGCTGAAGCGGGTGTGGCCATAATCAACACAGCGGAGCTTACGAGCTGAAGCCGCGCACGCGTAAAATCGCAACAGGCCCCGCACCTCCACGCGTATGTCCCGCAACTTCTACATCCTCGCCGTCACGCTCGGGTTCTTCGCGCTGCTCTCGGCAGCCATGACGCTGGTGCCATCCAGCTTTCAACCGGGCCTGCCGGCAAATGGAAGCCTGTGGCGAACGATGGCGCTGCTTCTGCTGCTCGCCGCTCTCGCTTCTGCTCTCATCGGCGTCCTGAGCAACCTCTTTGAGCAGGTGGACCGCCGCAGCGAAGAGGCGCGGCGCGCCGCACGGCAAAGGCGGCGGGGTAACCGCGGATAGCCGTTGGTCCGTGGGGTGGCAGACGCCCGGCTACCGCGAGCGGCAACCACGCCGGTCCAATTAGAATGAGAGGGTGCAGGGGACTTTCCCCGCGCAGGATCGAGCAGACGCCCATGTTTGAAGTCACCGTGGAGGCAGATTTCTCCTCAGGACACTATCTCCGCAACTACAAAGGCAAGTGCGAGAACCCGCACGGCCACAACTACAAGGTCCGCATCGCCTTGGCCGGAGCCGAACTCGACAATGCCGGCCTGCTCCTCGACTTCAAGCTCCTTAAACACGTGCTGCGCCCGGTCATCGAGCGCATCGACCACCAGATGCTCAACGACCTGGAGCCGTTTACGACGCTCAACCCCTCGGCGGAAAACATTGCCAAATACTTTTACGACGAAACCAACCGCCAGCTCGCGGGAATGACCGCGGGCCGCGTGCGCGTGAAAGACTGCACCATCTGGGAGACCGACACGACTACGGCAACGTACTACGAGTAGCGCTTCTCGTCCATTCGCTGCACGCTGGCCGTCAGTTCATCTGGCTCGACTTCGACTGCAGATATTTTTTGAAGGGGATCTCGAAATAGAAGAGTTCGTTGCCGTCGGCGTCGCGCAACTTGCGTAGCAGCAGCTTGGCGCCCACCAGCGGATCGCTCAGCCCCGAAACATCGTAGAACAGGAAGCCGGCGCGCGTGGTGTGCGGCTCGACCATCAGCGCGCGGTACTCGAAGGTATCGAAGTCCGCTTCGATCTCCCGGTTGCTGGCCTTGGGCTTCAGCTTGATGTCGGGCAGCGGGGTGGGCAGCGGAATCTTGCCGCCCTCGCGCTCCTTGCGCGTCATCAGCCGCTCCACGTCCTCCGGCCCGGCAACCTGGATCTTGTCGCCGGCCGCGGTAAGGAAGAGAATCCGCGCCTCGCTCAGGCTGATTGGCTGGTTGCCGTTGTTCGTAACGATGAGCCGAATGGGCAACACGCCGTGGCTGAGATAATCAACGCGGAAGATGGCCTCCTTCTCGCGCGTATCGTAGGGTTCGGCGGCAATGGCCACCTTCTCGTTCTCGTGCGTCTCGACCGCTGCAAACGACGTGGCCGGCTGCACCGGAGGCGGAGTGTGCTTGCTGCCCACGGCCGGCAGAGCCAGCCAAAGCAGCAACGGCGGAATGGCCCGCAGAGTCCTCATCGTGTTCGACTGTATCATTTGAGAATCAGCCTAGGTATAGGGTATCCCGGTTTCGCATGATTCTGCTCCTCTACAATCTCGCCTTGTTTGTGGTCCTGATCGCTGGAGCGCCCTGGTGGTTCTTCCGCATGGCCACTACGCAAAAGTACCGCGAAGGCCTGCTGGAGCGTCTGGGACTCGTCTCATCCCGGTTCCGCAAGCCGTCGGCTGGATTGGGCCGTAAGCGCCCGGTCATCTGGGTCCACGCTGTCTCGGTCGGCGAAGTGCTGGCCGTCAGCCGCCTGGTCAAGACGTTGGACGCCGAGCTTCCCGATTACTTTGTCGCCGTCTCCACCACCACCCGTACCGGCCAGATGCTGGCCCGCGAGCGCTTCGGCGCGGAGCGGGTCTTCTATTGCCCGCTCGACCTGCCCTGGGCGGTTCGCAACTGGTTGAACGCCCTCCAACCCCGGCTGTTCATCCTGGCCGAAACTGAGTTCTGGCCCAATCTGCTCAGCGGCTGTTTCCGCCGGAAAATCCCCGTGGCCGTCGTCAATGCCCGCGTCTCCGACCGCTCCTGGCCTCGCTACCGGAGTCTGCATGGGCTGTGGAAGCCCTTTCTCTGCCGGCTCAGCCGCGTGCTGGCGCAGAGCCAGACCGATGCCGACCGGCTCAAGGCCATCGGATGCCTGTCAGAGCGGGTCTCAGTCGCCAGCAACTTGAAGTTCGACGTGCACGCCGCCGAGGAAGCCGACGCAACCCGCCTGCTCAAGGCCCTTGCCTTCAATCTGCGCCTTATCGTCGCCGGCAGCACACTCGAAGGCGAGGAAGCCGCGCTGCTCGAAGCCTGGCCCCGACTGCTTGAAGCCGATCCGCAACTGGCGATGGTCCTCGCCCCCCGCCATCCGGAGCGGTTCGCCGCAGTGGCCGCGTTGCTCGACAACTCCGGCGTACCCTGGGTGCGGCGCTCGGATTGGCGCTCGAATCCGGAGGGGTCGCTCCATCCGCTGCTCCCCGGCAGTATCGTTCTCCTCGACACCATCGGCGAACTGGCCTCGGTCTACTCGCT
>PMYE01000183.1:0-227 GCA_003171315.1 Acidobacteriaceae bacterium | reverse complement strand
GCCAACTTCCGCGCCATCACCGAAGACCTGCTCGCTCATGACGCCATCTGCATCATGGAGAAAGAGATGCTCGCGAAAGTTCTCGTAGACTTGCTGTGCGATCGGACCGAAGCCAAAGCCATGGGCGACCGGGCCCGTCATGTCTTTAACCAGCAGGCCGGAGCGACCAACCGCTGCGTGGAGGCGCTCAAGCTGTTGCTTCCAGCGCAGAATGAAACGGAGCAGCC
>PMYE01000003.1 GCA_003171315.1 Acidobacteriaceae bacterium | reverse complement strand
GAAAAAATGCACATGACGGCCACCCTCACCAAGTGGTACGAGGAGCACGGCCGCCACGAGATCTTCGCCGGCGGCAAAAAAGTCGCCATGAATCACGTCGGCCACGAACTCGTCCTCAACATGGAGCACGTCAACGCCGAGGCCAACCACACGCTCGATAACCTCGGCATCGCCAAGAACGCTCGCGAAGAAAAGATCCGCGCGCGCGATGAAAAGCTGAAGCAGGAAGCCGAGAATGCGCGCATGGCCAAGCTCTACCGTGAGCATATCCTCGGCGAAAAACCCGTCGACGGCCTTGTTTCGCTCGACTCTATTCGGCCAGCCTCGAACAACGCCGCCTCGCCCATCAACCGGCATCAGCAGGAAGGCGAGCTCGTCGCCGGCGACTAAGAGATCACTGGCAACCTTGGTTCTCTCAACACGAAGGCCGTCCGCAATTGCGGACGGCCTTTGTGCTTCTTGTGCATGCCTGCCTTCAGTTGAGCTTTAGTGGACTTCCCGACGTGTCATCCGGATCTATTACAACACTGAATTTCTTCGCCCTCGTATCTTTGCTCACGATCTTGATCTCCGCCTCGTACTTCTTACGACGGAGGAAGACTCGAGCCTTCCCCAACCTCCCGCCCTCGTACCTTATCGCCCCCCATCCGCTTTCCGACGGAATCTCGATCCAAGAGTCGTTAACCTCAAAGACATCTAAACTTTGCCTCTCCCCGCCATAAATATCCGTCCGGTATGGATTTCCATTTATCGACCAGCACAACCTTTCCTCGTTTACGCACTTCACGTCGTTCGGGGGCTTAATGAATGCGTCATACCCATTTGGCGGAGGGAGAACGTCGCTCTCTTGATGATGAACCGTGATGTATGCAATTGCGTCGTTCATCGGGTAATCGTAGCCATTAAAAACACGCGCAGTAATTCGGGCTCCGAATCTAGGCTGCCGTTCTAACTTCGTCGTACAGTGATACCTCTCAATTCGAAATCTAGTAGACAAAAAGTTCACAAGCAGGCTTGCCAACGCGCCAAACACAGCGCCCGTAGCAGCACCGACAATCGCAGCCCGCACCTCGTCCGTCATTTCAAACCCCCTCCTGCTAAGCGCCGGGTGCCCCAGGTCTCGCTCCTGGGACCTGGGATAGCACAACTTAGCTCTTCCGCGATTCGAGGGCCTTGCGGATAGCCTCCGCATCCGCGATGTCCTGGGGCCTTCCCGCAGCCAGCTTCGATTGAATGAGATCGGGAGCGGAGATGAAAAACGCCTTGAGGCCGCTCTCGGGATCGATCACTCCCTCGACGCGCCGCTCCCAGGCCGCGTCAAAATCGACGCCTGGAATCTCAGGGAGAATGTCGAAGCCGTGTGGATCGCGTCCGAAACGAAAGAAGCTGCCACGCTCGGCGAAGTCTTCCGGCCGAATGCCCCCAAGCGGCGCACCGAACGCGGCCAGTGCGGCGTACGTCGCTTGCGCATTCGTGGGGTCGGCCTGAATGAACAGGTCTATATCCTTCGTAAATCGGGGCTGAGCATGGAAGATGACCGCGTATGCCCCCACAACGAGGTATCTAACGCCATGGGCATTGAAGGCGGACAAAAGGTCTTTGTAGTCTCGGTACATCCGGCTCGATCTCCCAACCTTTCAGCGCATAGGCCGTGCGGATCATCTCCTCCACCGCGTCCATCCGCTCATGCACGGGCCGGCTCTGCCAGTACCGATACTCGTCGGCCTTCATTTCATCGAGGCTGTCATANNCGATACTCGTCGGCCTTCATCTCATCGAAGCTCGTGTACTTGCGCAGGATCGTGCCCATGACCTCATTTGACCACCTCGGCAGTTCGATTTCAATGCTTCATTTGCGTGGTTGCCTGGTCAGCCTCCAGCGGCTCGAACCCTCGGGTCTGGGATCGCGTATCGGGATTTCGAACTGGAAATGCGGTGGAAAGTCCAGCCCTATAGGTCCGCTACGAAACTCACCCTCTTTTGCCAAGCAAGCAACGGGCGCCACGTCCGGCAAGCGCCCGATCGAACGTCACCAGAACGCCTCCCGCCTTCTGCGCCAGCGCAAGCAACCACGCATCCGCCCACACCTTCGGTGACGCATCGCGCCCCACGGCCTTCTCGCGGAAACTCTTTTCCACATCCGCCGGTTCCGACACGAATGTCACGCGATCGTCGTCATAAAAACGGTCGTACACTCTCCATGCCTGGGCGATCGTCAGCGGTCTTCCGTCCATCGCCGCCGCCGTCGTCATCAGGCGCAGAAACCCAAGCTGCGTCAGGCGGCAGAATGCGACCGGGCCCTCTTCCTCGCGCCACCATCGCCGCGCCAGCGGCGCATGAACATGCTCCGCTGCTGCCAGCGCGAGCCAGACATTCATGTCAGGGAAGCTCAATGAGCTCATAGGCCTTTTCGTTCGTGATGTCGATGCGCCTTCCGGCGGGGCGAATCAGCGGCGTGTCCAGGTTCAGGCGCCGCCTCGGCCGCGCCGCTTTGGTCTCTTCCACGGCCCGCTCGATTCCAACAAGAATCAGCTTGCGCGCCGAGCAACCCTTGCGCGCAGCCGCTTCGTGCAGCCGGCGATGAAGATCCTGCGGGAGATCGACGGAGGTTCGAATGGCGTTTGCCTTCATGGCGCAATTATCACGCCGGCGACTTAAATAAGTCAAACCTCATTCGCGGCACGCAGTGCATAGCCCCCGCTTCGCCCACGTTTCGCTTGCTGCCCACGACTTCCGTCATGACGCCAATGGACCAGAGGTACCGCTTCGCTCCAGCGCGCTTTGGCTGTACAATCCCTACATGACTTCGCAGTCCGCCCCGGTCGTTGAGGCGCCTGCGGATGTCAAATGGACCCAGGTGCCCCGATGACCGTGCCTCGCGAAAAAAACGAGCCGCGCAAGCTGCCCATGATGCCCATCCGCGACATGGTCATCTTCCCCTATATGATGACGCCTTTCGTCGTGGGCCGCGAGTCCAGCGTGCGCGCCCTCGAAGAGGCCCTGACCGGCGACCGCAAGATTTTCCTCGCCACCCAGCACGACGCCTCCATCGACGAGCCCAAGGCCAAGGACATTTACCAGGTCGGCTCCATCTGCAACATCGTGCAGAGCGTCAAAATGCCCGACGGCAACATCAAGGTCCTGGTCGAGGGCGTGGAGCGCGCCAAGTCCATTGAAGTCACCGACCGCGACGGCTTCTTCGTCGCCACCGTGCGCACCGGCAAGCGCGAATTCGAGATGAGCCCGGCAGTCGAGCAGCTCATGCAACGCGTCACCACGCTTTTTGAGAACTACGTCAAGCTGCAGCAGTCGCTCAACTACGAGACCATCATTGCCACAGTGAAGATGGACGAGCCCGCCAAGCTTTCCGATACCATCGCCGCCAATCTCCAGCTCGGCATCGAGGAAAAGCAGGAACTGCTCGCCATCTTCGACCCGGCCGCGCGCCTCGCCCGTATCGCCGACGTGCTCGACGTCGAAATTGAAAAGCTCGACCTCGACCGCAACATTCAGTCCCGCGTCAAGCGCCAGATGGAGCGCGCGCAAAAAGA
>PMYE01000177.1 GCA_003171315.1 Acidobacteriaceae bacterium | reverse complement strand
AAGGAGGTGACAGTGGGCACAACGGGGCCAATGGGCTCCGGCTTGCCCCAGTTCGGATTACCACGACGTTTTGCCATCGATTTGTGTGTCCTTGAAAGGAGGATTTGAGTGGTTCATCCTCGGACGGGGGTGGGTTGCTGAGCGACCCGAGGTACTACGATTCTTATTTTAAGGATATTTTGTTCAAAAATCAATAGGAAAGCGCGAGTTGGGAGGGCCGGGAGCGGAGGTTGGGTAGAGGCTGAACTGTAACGTAAGTTATTGAATAAAAGTGTTTTGCTAATTTATTCTTCGATTCCCACAGAGGCGGATCGGCGCGATTGCGGGCGAGGCGCTGGCAGGGAGCGGGCCGGGGTGACACGAACCTCGTATGACAACATTCTGGCGGGCGATTGCAACAGTCCTGGTGCTGTTGGGCGAGGTGGAGATGGGCCGTGGGGTGGAATTGACGGTGAACCGCCAGGCGCTGGAGCGGACCCTGAAGCTTAAGATTTCGATCCACCTTTGCATGGGATGTTCATTTGCCAAGGAGCCGCAAGGCTTTGAGAGGTTGGCCGGAATGGCGGAGGAAACGCGGCGCCGATTCATCGGCGACATTCACGCTGGGGCCGCGTTCCAGAAAACTACCGTTTCCTTCAGACCTCCGGCTCTGGCCCCGGCGGGACAATATGGCGCTTCATTTTCGTATGCGTGCAAGAATCGCGGAAAGGTCCAGACGACGCCGGGTTTCATATTGAGGTCTTCGCCGCCCGCTATGCAGCAATGAGTTTCTTGTATTCCAACACGCGCGCTTCGATCAGCTTCATCGCAGTATCGCGGAAAAGGCGACGGACTCCGACTGAGACACTGCCCCGTGACGCAGTTTTTCGTTTCAGGGTATAGAATCCCGTGCAGACGCACTCCCGTGGAGGAGAATACCCGATGATGACACTCACACGTAGAGAGTTTGGACGGCTCGGCGCGCTGGGCATTGCGGCACGCTTTGCGCCGGTAGTGCAAGCGCAGGATGCAACCCAAAGGAACGGCCGCAAAACCGGCTACGCCATCATCGGCCTGGGGCGCATTGCCGACGAGTTTATGCGCGGCGTGCAACTGACGACCAACTCCAGCATTACCGGCCTGGTGAGCGGTCACCGCGATAAGGCCGACAGGATCGCGGCGCAGTACGGCGTACCCGCCGGCTCGATCTATAACTACGACAACTTTGACGAGATCGTCCACAATCCGGCAATCGACGCGGTCTATGTGGCTCTGCCAAACTCGATGCACGCCGAGTACACCATTCGCGCCGCGAGGGCGGGCAAGCATGTCCTCTGCGAAAAACCCATGTGCACGAGCGTGGACGACGCTGACGCCATGATCGACGAGTGCAAGAAGGCGAACGTCAAGCTGATGATCGCCTACCGCGGCTACTATGAGCCCACCAACCTCAGGGCAGTCCAGCTCATCCGTGACGGCGCACTCGGCCAGGTGCAGGCCATCCAAAGCGCCTTAGGCTTTAACATCGCCGCCGGGGAGTGGCGCCTGAACAAGAAGCTCGCCGGCGGCGGCCCACTTTACGACGTCGGCATCTACTGCCTCAACGCATGCCGATGCCTGACCGGCGAGGAGCCCTCGCAGATTGCGGCCTTTGCCTCGACCATCGATCGCGACGGCCGCTTTGACGAGGTGGAAGAGAACGTCACCTGGAACATGAAGTTCCCTTCCGGCATTATGGCCAGTTGCGCCACCAGCTACGGCGCCGATACAGCCGGATACTTCAAAGTGTATGGCTCAAAGGGATGGCTGCAGGTAGATCAGGCGTTCGCCCGCGAGGGCCTCCATCTGCGCGCCGAGTTGCAGAGCGCCAGACTCGACGAGCCGAACCCGGCGCGGGATCCCTCGCATTTCCAGGCCGAGGCCGAGCACTTCTCGCATTGTGTTCAAAACGGCCTTGAGCCGAAGAGCCCGGGCGAGGAAGGCCTGCGCGACATGCAATGCATCGACCAGATCTATCGCTCTGCCGGGATCGCAAGCTAAAAATTTCAAAGTGGCCGGGCTGCATCTAAGGCGGTTCTCCTGCAACTATGAGCCATTTCGGACAGAATTCAAGGTGGCTTTTTCTTGATGAAAAAGCCACTTAGCGATTGTGCCTTGGTCTACGCCTGCAGGAGACCCGCTATAGGCGCGCCGTGGAACCGCATGGCGCCGTCAAGGGCGCCTTCCTGAATATGCGGAAAGTCTCGCTTCGAGAGGTTCGGCCACTGGGGTTTTGTGAGCAGAGTTATGCCAGCCGCGATGATAAAATCAGGCTTTTGGAGACAAAAATGCCTGATGCATCGTGTGATATCGGCCTGATCGGCCTTGCAGTGATGGGACAGAATCTTGTCCTCAACATGAACGACCACGGCTTTAAAGTGGCCGTATTCAACCGCACAGTCTCGAAGGTGGACGACTTTCTGGCCAATGAGGCCAAGGGGACGCAGGTGGTGGGGGCGCACTCGATCGGGGAACTGACCAGCCTGCTGAAGCGGCCGCGCCGGGTGATGCTGATGGTGAAGGCGGGCGACATAGTGGACCACATGATCGATGAGGTTACGCCGCACCTGGAGGCCGGCGACATCATTATCGATGGCGGCAACTCGCTGTTCAGCGATTCGACGCGGCGCACGAGGGCGCTCAAGGAGAAGGGGATACTGTTTATCGGCACGGGCGTTTCCGGCGGTGAGGAGGGCGCGCGCCACGGACCGTCGATCATGCCGGGCGGCAATCCGGCGGCATGGCCGCACGTGAAGCCGATCTTCCAGGCGATCGCGGCCAAGGTGGAAGACGGAACGCCGTGCTGCGACTGGGTGGGCGAAGAGGGCGCCGGGCACTACGTGAAGATGGTGCACAACGGCATCGAATATGGCGACATGCAGCTGATCTGCGAGGCCTACGACCTGCTGAAGCACGGGCTGGGATTGACGGCCGATGAGCTGCACGAAGTGTTTGCCGAATGGAACAAGGGCGAGCTGGACAGCTACCTGATCGACATTACAAGCCAGATCTTCGCCAAGAAGGATGAGGACGGCTCGCCGCTGGTGGATAAGATTCTGGACACAGCGGGACAGAAGGGGACGGGCAAGTGGACGGTGATCAGCGCGCTCGACGAAGGCCAGCCGGTGACGCTGATCGGCGAGAGCGTATTTTCGCGTTGCCTGTCGGCGCTGAAAGAGGAACGCGTGGAGGCGTCGAAGGTTCTGCGCGGGCCGAAAGTAGCGGCCAAGGTGGGCGACCGGGCGAAGTTTATCGAGGACGTGCGGAGGGCGCTGTTCTGCTCGAAGATCATCAGCTACGCGCAGGGCTACATGCTGCTGCGGGCCGCGGCCAAGGAGTACGGCTGGAACCTGAATATGGGCGGCATCGCGCTGATGTGGCGCGGCGGATGCATCATCCGCAGCCAATTCCTGGGCAAGATCAAGGACGCGTTCAAGAAGAACAAGAACCTGGACAATCTGCTGCTCGACAAGTATTTCGCGCGGTTGGTGAACAAGTACCAGGCGTCGTGGCGCAAGGCGCTGACGTACGCGATCAAGCTGGGCGTGCCCACGCCGGCGTTTTCGACGGCGCTGGCGTTCTTCGACGGCTATCGCGCGGGACGGCTGCCGCAGAATCTGCTGCAGGCGCAGCGCGATTACTTTGGCGCACACACCTATGAGCGCGTGGACCAGCCGCGCGGGCAGTTCTTCCACACCAACTGGACGGGACACGGGGGAAGGGTTTCTTCGACGACGTACAACGCGTAAGAGGCCAGTGGTCAGCGGTCAGTGGTCAGTGGTCAGTTTGGCCGGTTGAGGGTTGTGCTTTTCCCGGGTCTTGGAAGCAGGGCCTGGGCGCAAGGCCGTTTAAAAACGCCTTCAAATTGAGCCGCCAGGAAAGAATCGGTCGAAACAGCACGCGGAATAGAATGAAAGCCATGCTGCTCCACGAAGACCGCCTGTTTCCCGCCGAGTCAAGCGTCCGCAAAGTGGCGAGATCGCTCTACGATGGGGTGCGCAATCTTCCCATTATCAGTCCGCACGGGCACACGCAGGCGGCGTGGTTTGCCACGAATGAGCCGTTCCCCGATCCGGCGGCGCTGTTTGTGCAGCCCGACCACTATGTCTTCCGCATGCTCTACAGCCAGGGCGTTTCGCTGGACGACCTGGAGATTGGGCAGCCTGCGGCGAGGGAACCGCGGAAGGTGTGGCGCATCTTTGCCAGCCACTACTCTCTGTTCCGCGGCACGCCCACGCGCATGTGGCTGGATTTCGCTTTTCAAGAGCTGTTCGGGATGACGGAGCGATTGAGCGAGAAGACCGCGGACGTCTATTTCGACGCGATCGCGGAAAAGCTGCGCAGGCCGGAGTTTCTGCCGCGGGCTCTCTACGAGAAATTCAATATCGAAGTGCTGTCGACGACGGAGTCGCCGTTGGACGAATTGAAAGCCCACACGGCCATACGGAATTCGGGCTGGAAGGCGAGGATTCTGCCGGCGTTTCGTCCCGACCCGGTGGTGGATCCGGACTACGAGGGATTTGCCGCGCAGGTGGCCCAATTGGGCGAACAGAACGGAGAAGACGCGTCGACATGGAAAGGCTATTTGAGCGCGCTCAGGAAAGCGCGGGCGCGGTTCAAAGCGCTGGGGTGCACGTCGACGGACCACGGGCATCCCACGGCGCAGACGGCAGACCTGCAGCAGGCCGAGGCAGCGGCGCTGTTCGCGAAGGTGATGGCGGGCAAGGCGGACGCGGCCGAGCGGGAGCTGTTCCGCGCGCAGATGCTGACGGAGATGGCGCGAATGAGCGTGGAAGACGGGCTGGTGATGCAAATCCATCCCGGAAGCGTGCGCAATCACAACCGCTTTGTGTTTGAGCGGTACGGACGCGACATGGGCGCCGATATTCCCAGGGCGACGAACTATGTGGACGCGCTGCGGCCTCTTCTGGACCGGTTTGGCAACGAGCGCAAACTGACCATCATTCTTTTCACGCTGGACGAGACGGCGTACAGCCGGGTGCTGGCGCCGCTGGCCGGGCACTATCCGTGCTTGCGCCTCGGACCTCCGTGGTGGTTCCATGACAGCCCGGAGGGCATGAGGCGCTTCCGCGAACAAACCACGGAGACGGCCGGGTTCTATAACACGGTGGGATTCAACGACGATACGCGGGCGTTTGTGTCGATACCGGCGCGGCACGATATGGCGCGGCGCGTGGATTGCGCGTTTCTAGGCAGGCTGGTGGCCGAACACCGGCTTGACGAGGACGAAGCGCACGAAGTGGCGCACGATTTGGCTTACGGCCTGGCGAAGAAGGCGTACCGGCTTTAATTCCCGGAGGGCATGGCTTCAGGCGTGGCGCGGCCCCCTCGCCCTGTCCGCAAAAATCCGCCGCGGCGGCCGGCGAGGGTGGGGCGCCCGGCGAGCGTGGCGTGGTCTCCCACCCTAGCCGGAAAAACAAGAACCCGGCTAGGATGGGGCGCCCAGGATCGAGAAAAAGCGGAGATTGCTGTATGAGTCTGTATTGTTCCGTGGGAAGCACCGAGACCGATCTCTCGCCGAAGCAGTTGAAGGAGTTGCTGGCGGAGAGCCTGAGCAAGCTGGGCAAGCGGACCAGCGTGCTGGCGGCGCCGCCGGATCAGAGCCGCGAGCACTCCCGCGCGGGCGAGCTGACGCGCTACGCCTGGGAGCACTACGGCGACCGGCTGAAGGCTGTATTGCCCGCAATTGGGACGCACACGCCGATGCAGCCCGGCCAGATCGCGCACATGTTCGGGAACATGCCGCAGGAGCTGTTCCGCGTACACAACTGGCGCACCGACATTGAGACGCTTGGCGAACTGCCGGCGGAGTTTATCCGCGAGCAGTCGGAGGGCAAGCTGAATTACACCTGGCCGGCGCAGGTGAACAAGCTGATCTCGCGGGGCGGCTTCGACCTGATTCTCTCCATCGGGCAGGTAGTACCGCACGAAGTGATCGGCATGGCGAATCATGCCAAGAACATTCTGATCGGCACCAGCGGGCGCGAAGGCATCAACCGCAGCCACTACCTGGGCGCGGTATACGGGATGGAGCGGATCATGGGCCGGACCGTGAGTCCAGTGCGCAACGTGCTGAACCGCGCCTGCGAGCTGTTCCTGCGGCATGTGCCGATCGTGTACGTGCTAACGGTTGTGGGGCGCGGGAAGGACGGCGGGCTGGCGGTGCGCGGGCTGTACATCGGCGACGATCTGGAGTGCTTCCTGAAGGCCGCGGAACTGAGCCTGAAGG
>PMYE01000069.1 GCA_003171315.1 Acidobacteriaceae bacterium | reverse complement strand
GCCGCCGCCGCCGGCTCCCTGAATGACGCGGCACAGCAGGAGGATGGGCAATGACGGAGCGGCTCCGCACAGAAAACTTGCCGTGGTGAAGATCGCGATACACAAGACGAAGAAGTTGCGGCGGCCNNCTGGTGAGCACCCAGGTGGCCTCATCGGTGCTTGCGCCCAGAGAGCCTCCAATATGGGGCAGGGCTACATTGGCGATGGAGGTGTCGAGCACCTCCATGAACGCTGCCAGGGCCACGGTCATCGCGATCAGCCAGGGATTTACCCTCGGCTTCCATTGCACAGGAAGAGCAAGATTGGGGTTCTCCATCTGCGCCGTCCGAGCCTCGCCCCCGTCGCGCTTGCCAGCGGCAGCGGCATCGGATGGCAGAGCGGGCAATGTGGAATCGCTCGCGGACAACGGTCTACTCCTCTGGCGTTTCAAGATTTCTTTTTGTGCGATAGCCGGGGAAGTGCGGCGTACATCAAATCGTGAGTACTTTTATCTAGATTCGCATAGATGCGCCCAGGGTGCAGGGGTTCGATCCCGGGGAAGTGAAACGCCATCTCAGAGACAGGCCAGAGACGGGCGGCGGCTTGCGCCCATGTACATTGGGAAGAAGGACGTTGCCATGCACCGCCGCACATTCATTCAGACACTTCCTCTGGCTGCCGCGGGGTCAGCCGCCAGCGTGCAGAGCAAAGCAGCCGGTTTGGGCCAGCGCGTGCCGGCCCAAACAACCGATCAGCCGAAATTCCAACCCACAGGCGCGGAGCGGTTCATTCGCCCCGACGTTCACACCGGCGACCGGCCTTCCGGCGCCAGCTTTGCCACACGGTCGCCCGCATTGGGCTTGAACGGAGCCGCAGGGACAGCACATCCGCTGGCGACGCAGACTGCCATCGCGATGCTGAAGCGCGGAGGCTCCGCGGTGGATGCTGCCGTGGCCGCCAATGCCGTGCTCGGATTCGTCGAACCGGTGAGCAGCGGACTGGGCGGCGACTGCTTCGCGTTCGTATGGGATCCGAAGGCGGCGAAGCTGATGGGCATGGCCGGCTCCGGCCGGTCGCCCAGGTCGCTTTCGATGGCCACCGTGCGTTCACGCGCCGTGAACGGCCACATTCCCGCATTTGGCGCCATCAGCGTTTCCACGCCCGGCGCGCTGGATGGATGGTGGACGCTGCACCAGCGGTACGGCAAGCTGAAGTGGGCCGAGCTGTTCGAGCCCGCGATAGCCGCGTGCGAGGCGGGCGATCCCGTGCCGCAAATCATTGGCTACTACCTGAAGCGCAACCTGCAGGAGTTTCATCGCTACAGCGAGATGATTGAAGAAACCGCGAACGCGTTCAAGACTTACGCGCCCGGCGGCGCGATGCCGAACGAATACGACGTGCGGCGGAATCCCGATCTGGCGCGCACCTACCGCACGATCGCCGAGGGAGGCCGCGATGTGTTTTACGACGGCCCTATTGCCCGGACGATCGACGCTTATTTCAAGCGCATCGGCGGATGGCTCTCCGCGGAGGACTTACGCGAGCAACATGCGGAGTGGGTTGAGCCCCTGGTGACGAAGTATCGCGGCGTGGATGTGTATGGCATGCCCGCGAACACGCAGGGGCTGGCGACGCTGCAAATGCTGAATATGCTGGAGAACTTCGATCTGCGGGAGTTCGGGTTCCAGTCGCCGCATTCGCTGCACGTGCAGGTGGAGGCGAAACGGCTTGCCTTCGAGGACCGCGCGCGTTATTACGCCGATCCGCACTTCGCGAAGATTCCCATCGAGTGGCTCAACTCAAAGGAGTACGCGAAGGAGCGCGCCAAACTGATTCGCCTCGATCGGATTCGAGAGCACGTTTATCCCGGCGAGGCGCCGAACCATGGCGACACAACGTACTTCACCACGGCCGACAAGGACGGCATGATGGTGTCGATGATTCAATCGAATTTCCGCGGCATGGGTTCAGGGCTGGTGGCCGATGGGCTCGGCTTCATGTTCCAGGACCGTGGGCAGCTTTTCTCTCTCAAGGATGGGCACGCGAACATCTATGCGCCGGGCAAACGCCCGTTCCAGACCATTATTCCGGGCTTTGCGTCGAAGGATGGCGTACCGTGGATCGCGTTCGGCGTGTTGGGCGGCGACATGCAGCCGCAGGGACAGACACAGATCGTCGTGAACCGCGTGGATTACGGGCTGGACGTGCAGGCTGCGGCCGACAGCCCGCGCTGGCACCATGAGGGCTCGTCGCAGACGATGGGCGAGGACCGGCCAGGTCTTGGGCCGCGTGGACTGCTACACCTGGAGGCCGGCGTTCCCGCCGAAACGCAGAAGGCGCTCGCCGGCCTGGGTTGGCCGATGGGCGAGAGCGACGGAGGCTTCGGGCGGTACGAGTGCATCGAGCTGCTCAAGCAAGGCGCGGACAACATTTACGCGGCAGGCAGCGAGATGCGCGCGGACGCGGTGGCGCTGGCGTACTGAGCGCGCGGGGCGGCCGGGGTTATTCCACGCCGGGGTGCACGTACACCTGTTGCGGCGCGTCCACCTTCGCACGCACGTTCAGCTTCAGCCTCAGGTTCGCCATCTTCGGCTTGGCGCCTATTGGAGTCATGAAATCCAGCTCGTATTGGTTGTGGATGCGCCGGGCAATATCGTCTAAGTACGGCACAATGGTGACCGGGTTTCCGTACCCCTCCCAATAGCTCTTGCCTCCTGTCGCCTGTGTGACTTGAGCCAGCAGGTTCTGGCCCGAATCGGACGCGTAGGCCGTGTTATCGAAGCGGTTCTGCTCGCTCCAATAGATCGCGTACACGATCAGGTGCGCGCGCGCCGAATCGTCGATCGCCTTCTGCACGTACGGATCCTGGGGGTCGTAATGCATTTCGTAGTAGTCCACGCCGTCGGTCACCATCACGACTTCGCGCCTGGCGTGGGCTTCTGTGGAAGGCCAATTCTTGGCCAGGTCGGAGAGGCAAAAGTATGAGCTGGCGTTTATGCCCGCCATCTTGCGCATAGGCAGGTGCAACTCGCGAACGGCAGCGGCGTGATCCGTGGTCAACGGACCCGCCAATGCGGCGTGCCCATACATCATGTACGCGACCGCGACCCACGCATCCGGCGGCAGCCCCTGGATGAACTTCGCAATGTCTTTAAATTGCAATCCCAGGCTTTCGCGCGCCCCGTCATCGAGCAGAATCACCACCTCGATTTTGCTCGCGGGGCTGCGCAGAGACGTCCAGCCCGTGACCGTCGAGTCCTTTCCGTCCACCTTCAGATGTACCGCGTCCTGGGGGATACCGCCGGGAATCTCATTTCCGTTCAGGACAGTAATCACCGCTTGTCCCTGCCCGTCCGGGTTCCTATCCTCTGCCAGTGCAGGACAGGCCGCGAGCAACGCTCCGGCCGCCGCCAAAGCTGCGAATTGAAGTTTGTCAATGTGCATCGACGTAGCTCCTTACCGCCATCGTCAGCAGGATGGCTTCCCTTGATTCGATCCGCTCTACTGGTTTAGACGCAGTTCCGGAGGAATCCGACTCAAGTCCGGAAAAAGGACAGGGAAGAACGATAGCGAAGAACAGGTTGCAGATTCATCGGTTTGCGAGAATACGAAAGCCCTCGGCGGCGGTAATGCGCGGCTTTCCTCGATCGCGGATGATCGCGCAACTGCGCAGCCGAACCGGACGCAGGAGTCCTGCCGATGTCCGGCAACGAATCGTTAATAGAAAAGGTACTTTCTCCAGCGGTCGTCGCTGCGGCCGAGCATGCGCATGATCTGGCGGCTGGTGTGCAGCGAGAA
>PMYE01000031.1 GCA_003171315.1 Acidobacteriaceae bacterium | reverse complement strand
GAAGAGGGCCGCCTCATTCACCTCGGGGTGCTCTCCAATGCCCGCATCGCCGGCGGTCGCGCCCTGCTGATCGACCTCGGCGGCGGCAGTTGCGAGCTGGTCACTTCTCTGCGCGGCCAAATCGAGAAGATTTACAGTCTGCCGCTTGGGGCAGTTCGCCTCACGCGAAGCTTTTTGCCGCACGACCCTCCCAAGAAGCGCGAGCTGCAGCAGTTGAAAGCATATATAGAGGAGGAAGTCGGGCGTGTTGAAGCCGAGCTGACCTCATCGCGCGTGCGATTGACCATGGCGACCTCGGGCACGCCTGCGGCGTTGGCCGACATGTGGTCCGCTCGTTCCAAGAAGCGAACCAACACAGTTCCGCGGAAGGGACTGGCCGGGCTCACAGCGCAGTTGGGAAAGATGACGGTCGAGCAGCGCCGGGCCGTGAAGGGGATTGGGCCGCGGCGAGCTGAAATCATCGTTGCCGGAGCCATGGTCTTTTCCGAACTGCTCACCCGGCTTCGCCTGCCGCAGTTTCGTTACTCGTCGCTCGGCCTGCGCGACGGAATCCTGGCGCAGATGATGTCCGAGTACGACCTCAGTCCCGGCGTTCGCAAGCGCATCGCTTCCGAGCGCGAGAACACGCTGGCCAAAATGACGGCGCATTACTCGGTTGACATGCGTTATGCGCGGCGTGTCCGCGAGCTCGCCGCCGAACTCTTCGCCGGGCTTCGGCCAGTTCATGATCTGCCCGATGAGTATGCCGACTGGCTGGCTGCCGCCGCCATGTTGCAGGAAACCGGATCATTCATCAACCGCGCGGGCCGTCACCGCCACGCTTACTACACCATCGCCCATTCGGAGATGTTCGGGTACACCATCCGCCAGCGGCACATTATCGGCGCGATTGCGCGCTACGTGGGGAACTCGCGGCCAACGCCGGAGAGCAGACCCATGAACGTTCTGCCCATGGCGGATCAGTTGCTCGTTCCCAGAGCCGTGCTGTTGCTGCGTTTGGCGCGGGCACTGGAGCAGGGCAGGCGTGGCACTGTAACCGGCGTGCGCGTTCGGGTGGAATCTCGCCGCGTAGTCATGCTGCTGAACGCGAAACGCTCCCCGGATCTCGAATTCTGGGCGCTGAACCGGGAGCGAGACTATTTCCGTGCGGTCTTCGGCCGCGAGCTTGCGGCTTTCGAATCCGAGTGACCGCTGCGCGCAACCTTGGGAGTCAGCAGCCAGGTGAGCGCCGGTGGCTTAGTGTCGTAGTCCACGCGGGCCACGCCACCTTTCTTCATGTCGACCGCTTTATCGAATGCGCCGTTCGTTACCATTAGCGAGAGAAACTTGCTGATCGAGGGATTGTGTCCCACAACCATCACCGCATCCAGCTTGCCGTGACGGCGCAACAGTCCGCGGAAGTCTTCATACGTGGCGTTGGGGCTCATCGCCGCATCGAGGATCAGCTTGGAGTCATAACCGAGTTCAGTGCCGACCAGCGAGGCGGTCTGCGTAGCCCGCTTCAAGGGACTGGAAACAATCAGGTCGACCTGAACATCGAGTGTGCTCAACAGATGCCCAATGTCGCGACACTGTTCGATTCCTTCCTTGTCGAGCGGCCGCTTGTCGTCCGCCGCGGGGTTGGCGCGGTGTTGTCCGGCGCTGGCATGACGCAAGAAATACACTAGCATTCGCTCACCTTATCCTTTGCCGCTGCCCCTTGCGGATCGAGCGAGCCGGAGCAGCCGGAATCGCCGAGATATCGCGTTTGCCCTCGGCCAGCTCCATCAGAAACTGCTGTGCCGAGAACCGTGGCTGACCGCGTCCTTTCGGCCGCTCGACTTCGTAGGAGCCGCCGCGCCGCAACACCCTGGCCTTAACATTATCCGCCAGGTACGCCGCTAATATCTCATGGCGAACGCGCGCCCCGAGCAGCGGATCGCGGATAGGGAAAACAACCTCCGCGCGCTCGTAAAGGTTGCGCGGCATCCAGTCGGCGCTGCCGGCGTAGATCTCTTCTTTTCCGCCGTTTTCGAAACAGAAAATTCTGCTGTGCTCCAGAAACCGGCCAACGATGCTGCGCACGCGGATGTGATCGCTCAGGCCGCGTATTCCGGGGTTCAAAGCGCACATGAAAGTTGCGGTTGGCCTCGTCAAGATCCGCAATCGAGAGCACATGGATGCCGGCCTCGGCCAGCGCCGGCCGCAACTGCCGGTTCCAGCAGTTGTATTGGCCGGCAACAAACTCGTGCAGCAAGCCGGCCAACTGCGCGCACTCCTCAGTCGGAGACAGCCCGTCCGGACCGGCGTCATTGTAGCCGTCTTCAATCCTTTGCAGCAGGCTGGCAATGCGCACCTCGAAAAACTCGTCGAGATTGCTCGCCGTAATCGCCAGGAACTTTACCCGCTCCAGCAGGGGATTGGAATCGTCCTCCGCTTCCTCCAGCACCCTGCGGTTGAACTGCAACCACGAGAGATCACGGTTGAGGTAATACTCCGGATTATCGAGGCTCTTGCGTAACACGCGACGACTCATTTTGGACTAAAAGACAAAGCCCCAGGGTGGCCCATTCAAGCCTTCNNGTTGGCTTGAGTGGGGCAGTTTCGTGAATTCGTTAGATGACCGCGATAGACAATTGGTCTTCCCGGTGCTTTGTACCCGCCTGTTTTAGGATGTCATCCTGAGCGCAGCGAAGGACTAGAACGTGTTTCATAAATGGTGCTTTGAAGGGGCATGGCTTTAGCCATGCCGTCCAGAGCCGGAAAACACGGGGCTTTAGCCCCCGAGGGATGCTATTGCCTGAATAGATTCATGAAACAACTCTATGCATTTCAAGTCGGACACATAGATTCTTCGCCCGCCACACTCGCCCGCTCCCCCCGCCCGGTTCGACTCTTCGAAAAAACCGATGTATGATCAGCTGGATGGAAGGATTCAACTATCATCATTTGCACTATTTCTGGGTGGTTGCCCGGGAAGGCAGCATCGTCCGGGCCAGCAAACGACTCAGGCTTGCGCAGCCAACCATCAGCGCTCAGATACACGAGTTGGAGGAATCGCTGGGGCGGAAACTCTTCTCCCGCGCCGGGCGGGGCCTTGCCCTGACGGAAACCGGTCAGACGGTCTACGGCTATGCCGAGCAGATTTTTCGTCTTGGGAGCGAGATGATTGATGCCGCGCATGGACACCCCGCGCCCAAGCCAGTCCAGTTTCGAGCCGGCGTGGATTCCACCATGTCAAAGTTGATCGCCGCCCGCATACTCAAGCCCGCCCTTCGAGTTGGCGAGCGGGCGCGCAGCATGGCTGCTCCGGCCACAGGCGCTTGGCCGGCACGCATCGTCGTGCGGGAAGATACGCTTGAGCGCCTGGTGGCGCAGCTTGCGCTCGGCGCGCTCGACCTCGTCCTATCCGATTCTCCTGCTTCGCCGTTGCGTATCAAAGTGCACGCTCATGTGCTCGGCGAATCTTCTCTGTCGCTTTTTGCGCGCGCCTCGGAGGCACCGGCATTCAAGCGGCGCTTCCCGCATTCGCTTGACGGCGCGCCGATGCTGCTCCCCCGCGCGGACTCGAACCTGCGAAGGTCGATCGATCGCTGGCTTGAGGCCGAAAGCCTCCGCCCCGTCATCGTTGGTGAGTTCGATGGTTCGATCTTGATGAAACTGTTCGGGGAAACAGGGTGCGGAATTTTCCCCGCTCCGTCGCGGGTCGAACGAGAAGTGCGGAAGCAGTATGGCGCCGCCGTAATCGGCCGAATTCCGGGTGTCAGGTATCGGTGTTACGA
>PMYE01000010.1 GCA_003171315.1 Acidobacteriaceae bacterium | reverse complement strand
GATAACGTAGCAATTGGGGTTCCGTTTGGAATATTGTTTATTTTCAATTGATTATGCAAAACAATATCTGGAATTGTCTGTATTCTGGAAGCCGGAATGCAAAAATTCTTCAAAAAAATGTAGGCTTAACTCAGCCAGACTAGCCAACGCCCCCAGTCAATGCTGGCACTCGGGACAGTAGTGGGTTCCCCGGCCAGCCAGCACCACGCGCCGGATCGGCGTTTGGCAGCGGCGGCATGGCTCACCGGTCCGCTGGTACACGCAGTGCTCAAGCTGAAAGAAACCACGAGCGCCATCGGCATCCACATAATCGGAAACCGACGAGCCGCCCAGCCGTATGGCATGCGTCAGGATCTCGCGTAACGCGAGACGTAGACGCTCAAGCTCGGCGCGGCTGACCCGGTTGGCCCTGCGGCGGGGCCGGATACCGGCTTGAAACAGGCTCTCGTCGGCATAGATGTTGCCCACGCCTGCCAGGAGCGTTTGGTTGAGCAGGGCTGCCTTGATGGCTAAGCGCCGGCCACGGAAGAGAGTGGCGAATTCCCGCGCGCCAATGGTGAGCGGCTCGGCGCCTGGAGCGCCGAATGCCGCGCCTCGCAGGAGATCGCGGAATTCGAGCCGGCCGAAGCGGCGCGGATCGACAAAGCGCAGTTCCCGTCCACTCTCCAAAGCCAGCCGGGCATGCGTGTGCCGAGCGACCGGGCTTTCCGGCGTTGTCACCAGCAACCGGCCCGTCATGCCGAGGTGCACAATCCACTGCGCCTCGGCCGGCGCCTTTGCCTCGGCCCGTTTTAGGGCTTTCCGCCCACGGGCGTCGCCCGCACCGCCAGCCGCACCCAGCTCAAAGACAATATGTTTCCCCGTGCGATGGACTGCCAGGATGACGCGTCCCGCCAGACCCTTCGACTGGCGCGCGGGCGGCGTCTTGAACGGTTGAGGATGGCTGGCAAACCACGCCTGGACGATGCGGTCGCCGCGCACACGCTTGTCTACCCCGCGGGCGATGGTCTCTACCTCGGGCAGTTCCGGCATCGGCTTATTGTAGAGGATCGTAATCGGTGGGAGAGCCGCGCGCTTCCACCACGCAGCTATCTGGGATTTTCCGCGAGCCTGGACTCTTCTTCGGCGGCGCGAGATTGCAGGCTGCCCCACTTCTCCAGATACACCACTCCGAGCCCCAGACCGGCGAGGAATACTCCCACCGACGAGTACTCAATCAAGTTGAGCTCGCGGTCCTCGGCCGGGGTTTGATAGATCGTGATGCCATGAATGCCGCGCGGGACCACGCGATTCTCCTCCGGCGCCGGCCATTTGGGCATCGTGTCAAGGTAATGTATGGAGATCGTGGCGGAGACAATCAGGCCCGCCAGACCTGGTAAGAGAAACAACAGCGCGAAAAACTTGAGCGTGGCTAATCTCGCGGTTTTCATCGCTTCGACCTCAAGCCAGGCAAGGTTCCCGGAGGAAACCGGCGGGGGCACTCTAAAAGACGTTGCCTTTCAAAGTGTAGAGCAAATTCCGCTGCATATTCCACCATCAAATCGGCACACAGGCGCAAAATTTCCCTTCCCGGCCACCAGAGCAGCGGGGCTGTGGCCTCTGGAATCCGATGCGGGTCCTGCGATTGGGACTTCCGGGTTACAGACACTACACTGAGTGCAACCAAAAGCTATGTCCGACACTGCAACCGACACCATCGCCGCCATCTCCACGCCGCCAGGGCGGGGCGGCATCGGGATTGTGCGCCTCAGCGGGCCGCAGGCTGCGTCCATCGCTTCGCAACTCGTGCGGCCTCACCAGCCCCTCGAACATGCCCGCGCGCGCTTGGCCGATGTGCTCGACGCCGAAGACACCCCAGCCGCGCGCGCTCATTCCGCGCGCATCGACGAGGCGCTCGTGACCTTCTTTGCCGCGCCGAATTCCTACACAGCGGAAGACCTGGTGGAGATTGCCGCACACGGCTCGCCGGTGGTCTTGGAGCTTCTGCTGCGCCGCGCGCTGGATTGCGGCGCGCGCCTGGCTGAGCCCGGAGAGTTCACCCAGCGCGCTTTTCTGGCTGGCCGGCTCGACCTGACCCAGGCTGAAGCGGTTCGCGACCTGATTGACGCGCAGACGCTCACCCAGGCGCGGCAGGCTGCGAGCCAATTGGGCGGAGCGCTCAGCCATCGCGTAGCGCCCGTGAAGCAGTCGCTCGTGGAGCTGATTGCTCTGCTCGAAGCCGGCATCGATTTTGCGGAAGACGACATCGACGTGGCGCCGCAGGCCGAGATCGCGCGGCGCATCGGCGAGTTGATGCCGCCGCTCGCCGCGCTCGAAGCCTCCTTCGCCCGCGGCCGGATCGTTCACGATGGATTGACCCTGGCCATTGTAGGCCGCCCCAATGTGGGCAAGAGCTCGCTCTTCAACCGTCTCGTCGAGCGCGACCGCGCCATCGTCACCGCGTCGCCCGGCACCACCCGCGATCTGGTCACCGAACGCATCTCGCTCGGCGGCATTCCCATTGAGCTCGTGGATACGGCGGGTCTCCGCGAGGGCGCTCGCGAAGCATTGGAGGAGGCCGAACAACTCGGCATCCGCCGCAGCCACGAAGCGCTGGCCGACGCGGCGCTCGTGCTCATTGTGCTCGACGCCACACAGCCGGTCGAGGAAGACGAGCGCAGATTGCTCACCGCCGTCGAAGGCCGCCCGGCGATTGTCGCCATCAACAAAAGCGACCTCGTGAAAAGCTGGACCGAGGCCGCTCAAGCAGCTGAGCATTCTCTCAACGGGTTCGCTGCGCTCTCTACCTCCGCGCTTACCGGCCAAGGCATTGGGGCGCTCCGCGATCGCATTTTGTCGCTCGCCACCGGGGGAGCCGCGGCTGAGCCGGGCATGTTGACCAACCTTCGCCAGCATCGGGCCGTCACCACCGCGCTCGCGGCGCTCACCGACGCAGCCAAAGCCAACGCCGGCGGTATTCCCCACGAAATGATCCTGCTCGATCTCTACCGTGCGCTCTGGGCTCTCGACTCGCTCACCGGCCAAACCACGTCCGACGACATTTTGAATCTGATCTTCTCAACCTTCTGCATCGGAAAGTAGACCGGCTCGCGGATTATTCGCCGTACGGAACCCAGATGTTCTTGACCTGGGTGGCGTGCTGCAGGAACCAGCGGCCTTCGGCTTGAGCGGGATTGAACCAGTCGTACTCGTGGCCATCGTTGGTCCAAACCTGCTTCATGTTGCCGATGGAGGCGGCACGCACTGCGTCGGCTTCCTCATTGCTGCGGAAGCACCAGATGGCCTCGA
>PMYE01000039.1 GCA_003171315.1 Acidobacteriaceae bacterium | reverse complement strand
GAGGTGGAGCGGTGGCTGGGGCCGAACCTGAACTACGAGCCGGGAGGATAGGCGGGCGAAACGAGAGGCCCTTGTGACAGCGGGGTAAACATCCGAACAAGATTTTTGCGCGGTTTTCGCGGCGGTTTGACAGTATGTTTACAGTCCCGGCGCGATACTGGCTGCATGATTCCACAACCTGGGCCAAGGGTTCCTTTGAAGCTGGCGTTTGACGCCAGTTCGGTGGTGGAGATTGCTCTTCAGGCGGGTGCTGCTCCGGCTCCCGCGTTGACGACGCGAGCTTCCCGCATTCATGCCGATGTGGGGCGTTACCGGTTGCGGCTCGCGGAAACGCCGGAGGATCGCAAGGCTGCGTGCCGGCTGCGCTTCAAGGTTTTCAATATCGAGCTGGGCGAGGGNNTGCGAGCACCTGCTGGTGGAGGACAAGGCAAACCGGCGCGTCGTGGGAACGTACCGCATGCAGCCGGGCGCGACGGCGGCGCGGAACCTGGGCTACTACTCCGAACAGGAGTTCAACCTCAGGCCGTATGAACCGCTGCGGCCAGGGATTCTGGAGCTGGGACGCGCCTCCATCGACCGCGAGCACCGCACCCCCGAGGTGCTGATGTTGTTGTGGCGCGGCATCGCGCAGTATGCTACCGACATGGGGCTTCGTTATTTGCTCGGTTGCTCTTCTTTGAACTCCAATGACCCGGCGGAAGGTTGGCAGATGTATCGCCAGCTTGAGAATTTCAGGGTTCCCGCGGAGTTTGAGACGACGCCAACGGCAGCGTATGCGTGCCCCCCAGGAAGCTACGATCCGGCTCAGCAGAGCATGTGCGCACAGCCGCCGGCCTGCTGGACCGATCAATCAGCTGATCGATCTGGGCCGGGGGGTTCTCGTCCGGCGCCAGATACTACTCCGGTGAAGGTTCCCAAGCTGCTGAAGACGTATCTCGCCATCGGGGCGCGCATTGCGGCGCCGCCGGCGTGGGACCGCGATTTCCGCAGCATCGATTTTCTGACGCTCCTGGATTTGAATCTGCTTTCGGCCGCGGCGCGCAACCGCTTTCTGGCCCCGCTCACGCCTTGACGCCGCGGCGCATCCGGCGCGCTGTGGCGCTGGCATTCGTTCTCGCATCGTGTATTCTTCGCTATTGGCTGGTGCGCCTGCGCGGGCCGATGACGCTGGAGCGGCGTGCCAAGTGGCTGCAGGCGTCGGCACGCTCGATCCTGATTTCGTTGGGCATTGAGTCGCAGGTGGAGGGCGAGCCGCCGGCCTGCGGCCTGGTGGTGGCGAACCACCTGAGCTATCTCGACATCCTCATCATCAGCGCGGTGATGCCGTGCTTTTTTGTGGCCAAGATGGAGATCGACAGATGGCCGTATTTCGGTAAGGCGGCGCGAACGGGGGGAACAATCTTCCTCGACCGGTCGAGCCGGGCCAGCGCCATGTCAGTGGCAGAGCAGATCACCGAGCGGCTGCAATTGCCGGTTCCGGTGCTGCTGTTTCCCGAGGGCACGAGTACCGACGGAGCACAGGTGCTGCGCTTCCACTCGCGGCTGATCGATCCCGCTACGGCAGCGGGCGCGCCGATTACGGCTGCGGCGATCCGCTATGTGGTCGAGGACGGCGACGTGGAGGAGCGGGAGCTGTGCTGGTACGGCGACGAATTGTTCCCCACGCATTTGTGGAAAGTGCTGGGCGTAGCCGGTTTTTCGGCGCGGCTATGGTTCGGCGAGCCGCGGATTTATTCAAGCCGCCGCGTGGCCGCCGACATGACCCGCGCGGAGATCACGGCCTGGCGCGAGGCGGGCGCATTGGCTCTGGAGACGGTCCATGCCGCGGATTGACGCGGCATGAGCCTCAGGCAGGCGCCGGGGGCGCGGCCGTGGAGCCGCGCACGACGAGGCTGGTCGATACCAGGAACTCGCGCTGCAACTTGGGATTGCCGGCGTCCTCGATCTGCGCGCGGAGCGCGTTAAACGCGGCGCGCGCCAGTTCCACACGCGACAGGCGGATGGTAGTGAGCGGCGGCAAGGTGAATTCGGCAAAGTCGATGTCGTCAAGGCCAATCAACGAGAGATCCTGGGGCACGCGCAGTCCTTCCATGTAGGCGGCGCGCAGAACTCCGATGGCGGTCATGTCGTTGGAGCAGACGATGGCGGTGGGGCGCGTGGCAAGCTTGCGCAATTGTCCGAAGCCCGCGACACCGCCCTTGAGCATATGGTCGCACTCTATAATCCATTTCTTCTGGACCGGCAGGCCGGCTGCCTGCATGGCGGCGCGGAAGTCATTCTCGCGGGTGATGGCCGAGTGCAGGCTGTGCGGCCCGGCGAGGAAGGCAATGGCGCGATGGCCGAGATTGGCAAGGTGACGGACGGCCTGGTGAATGCCGGTGGAGTAGTCGAGGAGGATGGTGCTGGCCTTGGGGTCGTCGAGCTTGAACTCGGCCAGCACGATGGGCACCCCGCGGTGCGTAAGCTGATCGAGGACAGGCTCTTCTTCGCCGAAGGTCATGACGGCCACGCCATCGACCTTGCGCTCCAACATGCGGCGCGCACAGGCGGCCAGCACCGCGGGATCGCTGTTGGTGGAACTAACCAAGATCTCGTAGCCGCGGGCGACGGCGATCTCTTCGAAGCTTTGGATGAGCTCAGGGAAGAAGGGATTGGTGATGTTCTCGACGATGATCCCCAGGATGCGGCTACGGCCGGAGACGAGGGTGCGCGCGTGGGTGTTGGGAAGGTAGTTGAGCTGCTTGATCGCCTGCCAGACACGTTTGCTCAGGCGCTCGCTCACCAGCGGAGAGCCGTTCATGGTTCTGGAGACCGTGGCGATGGAGACTTTGGCCACGGCGGCAACAGCGCGAATGTCGGGGAGTTTGCCCGCGGTTTTGCGTTTTGCTTTTCGAGCCACGAACCAATCCTAATGCAGAGGCGCGAGATGCGAAACAAAAAGTCCGATCGATTTACCACGCGACGATTCGCCGCAGAAGAAGGAAGCAGCGTCAGGCGCTCTCAGCCATGAGCAGGCGCAGGTCGCGCAGGTTGAGACCAGTGGGGCCGGTGACCACGGAGTCACCGATGGCAGTAAAGAGAGGACAGGCATTGAATTCAGCCAGCGACTGCCCGGGGTCGAAGCCAAAGGCGCGGGCGCGGGCGACCGTGGTGGGATCGGCGATGGCTCCGGCCGTTTGCGTATTACCGTCGATGCCATCGGAGCCGGCGCTGAATACGGTGAGGCGCGCGCCGGGATAGTTGGCGAGCTCGAGGGCGCAAGCCAGGGCAAACTGCTGGTTGCGGCCGCCGGCGCCGGGTGTACGGTCCATCGTGACGGTAACCTCGCCCACGGAGATAAGGCAGAATCGATCATGCTTGGCGCGAAAGGTGTGGAACCGGTCCAGCAGATAACGGGCCGCATCGGCATAATCCCAGTCGTCGCAACTGTTGTCGACGATCACATGGTAACCGGCATCTCGCGCCAAAGTCCGCGCGTTCTCCACCAGATCGTGGCTGGAGAGGAGGACTTCAAAGACAGAATCGCGGAAGGCCTCATCCTCGCCGCTCATGCTGGCCGCGGAGGTCAGCCGGCGCACGTCGGACCAGGGCAGCCTGGGCAGGAACGCCGGCCGCCATCCCTTATTGCCGGGCGACTCAGGCAGATCCTCGCGTTCAAAGAAAGCGCGGATGGAGGCGGGGAGTTTCGGCGCAAGGCCGTATTTGGCGAGTAGCTGGCGGACTTCGGATACGGTGGAGTGATCGGGCGAAGTGGGTCCGGAGGAGAGCGCGTCGAGCGTGCGCAGCGGGACATCGGGAAGCAGCAAGCTGACTTTGAGCGCGTCCGGCGCGGCCATAGCGAGGCGGCCGCCCTTGACGGCGGAAAAATGCTTGCGGAGGGTATTGATCTCGTTGATAGGCGCGCCCGAGGCGAGCAACAACTGGTGGAAAACGATGGTTTCTTCGAGGGTGATCCGCGGGTCGAGGGGCAGATCGAACATGGCCGAGCCGCCGCCGGAGATGAGGAAGAAGACGAGGGTGTCTTTGCGGGCCTTGTGCAGAAGGGCAAGGGCGGCGCGGGCGGCGGCGAAGGAATCTTCGTTGGGCAAGGGATGCCCGCTTTCGAAGTAGCGGAAACGCCAGTTGCGCGTAGGGGGTAATTGATTGGCGCCGCAGATGCCGCGCAGGCCCTTGCGGCGCTTCATGCGCGCCAGCAGGGTCTGGAGCATGGGTCCGGCGACCTTGCCCAGGGCAATGACAAAGATGCGCTTGTAGGCGGAGAGATCGATGCTTGCAGGGCCGCTGCCGTCGGGCATAAGGCGGTGGAGCGTATTGCCCTCGAAACGCAGGCGGCGATCGAAAGCAGTAGCAATGTTGCAAGCCTTGAGCGCGCCGGCGAAGATCTCCGCGGACGCGGCATGCAGAGCGTCAAGAGCCGAGCCGCCGACCTGGTTCATGGCCGGAGCTCCCTCAGCCAGAGGATCAGGCCGGATGGATGCGCCTCTGCTTGGGTAAGTACGATGGGGGGGACCATTTCATCATTGATTCTACGCTCCGGCGGGCGGCGCTCCGCGGCAGGGACGCAGGGCTGAAGGCTGGCGGCTCAAGGAAGGGAGCTGGCCGCTACGGTATTCTGGCTGCATCATGAACGATCCTGCGAAAATTGCTGCTCTTGACCCGATGGGGCTGACGCGCCGGTTATGCGAGATCGAATCGACCACCTACCATGAGGGCGCGGTGGGCGATTTTCTTGCGGAGTTTCTTGCCGGGCGCGGCTGGGAGGTGGAGAAGACTCCGGTGGCGCAGCCGGCGGAGAGCGCGAACGCGGGGCCGCGCTGGAACGTGTATGGCGGAGCGGCGGGGCAAACGCCGGACCTGGTTTTTTCCACGCACATGGACACCGTGCCGCCGTACGTCCCGTTCAGCGAGGACGCGGAGTGGATGTACGGGCGGGGGGTGTCGGACGCAAAGGGAATACTGGCGGCGCAGATTGCGGCTGCGGAGGCGTTGCGCGCAGAGGGGTTCCGGATTGGATTGTTGTTCGTAAGCGGCGAGGAGCGGGATTCGGCGGGAGCTAAAGCGGCCAACCTGAAACCGAAGGGGAGCCGGTATCTGATCAACGGCGAGCCAACGGAGAATCGCGTGGCGCTGGCGTCGAAGGGGGCACTGCGCGTGGTGTTGCGCGCCACGGGCAAGATGGCGCACTCGGCGTATCCCGAGCTGGGCGAGAGCGCGGTGCACAAGCTGGTCGAGGTGATGGCGAGGCTGCTCAAGCTGGAGCTGCCGGTGACGGAGGACGTGGGCCCGAGCACGCTGAATATCGGGCAGATTCACGGCGGACACGCTCCGAATGTGATCGCGGACAAGGCCGAGGCGCAGGTGCTGGTGCGGCTGGTAGGCGATTCGGCGCCGGTGAAGGCCGCGCTGCTGGAGGCAGCCAGGGGGTTGGCGGAGGTGGACTTCACGCTGGAGATTCCTTTTGCGCGGTTGCGCGCGCCGGAGGGTTTGCCCACGATGGTGGCGAAGTTTACGACGGACATTCCGCAACTGAGCAACTGGGGCGAGCCGCTGCTGCTGGGGCCGGGAAACATTCACGTGGCGCACACGCCGCAGGAGAAGCTGGCGAAGAAAGAGTTGCTGGAGGCGGTGGAGATGTACGTCAAGGTGGCGAAGCGGCTGCTTGGGTAGCCGGGCGCGGACGCGAGCCCTTTCTTGCGCCGTCCCTACGGGACTGGTCTTCCGTGTATATCGATTCCACCCCACGCTGAAGCGCGGGGCTAACAAGCGCTGCGCCTCCGGCGCGAGAGGCCCTTTGAGTGACCAGCGCTACGGCGGTTCTCCAATTCCTGTGGAGTATCTGCGATGTTCAAGGTGGCGTTTTCTTAAGGGAAAACGCCACTTAGCGGATGTGGCTTCGCTCTACACCAATTGGAGAACCGCCGTAATGCCTCCAACTCCGCCTGAGGCGGCTTACTGGTAGTTGCCGATGAGGACGAAGGGCGCCCAGTAATACGGATGCGCGTAGCCGAGGCTGCTTTGAACAACCGGACCCTGCCCGACGGTCTCGAAGCCGCGGCCGGCGCCGCCGCCGGGTACGGCTCCGCCGCCGTGGAGGAAGGCGAGCTGGGCCTGGCGAAGCGCCTCAGCTTTGCCGCCGGCGGGGTTTTTGACCCAGCGCGAGTAGAAGTCGCTCATGATGTGGCTGGTGCTGAGGTCATTCACGTCCCAGAGCGTGGCCAGAACGGCTTCGGCATCCTTCTGCTGAGCGACCATGCCCAGCGAGTCCATCTCGAGACCATTGCGCGATTTGTAGTCCTTGGCGGTGCTGCAGGCCGAGAGTGTAAGCAGACGCGTGCCGTGAAAGGCGACCGGGGAGTTCTCCATGGCGGAGAGATTCCACTCGAAGCCATTTGGATTTCCTGCGGTGTCGCCGCCCATCATGAGGAAGGGCTCGTCGCCGCTGCCGGCGATGAGGACGAAGTGGCTGGCGATATGAACGACGGAAAAGTTGTTGCCGGAGCCCAGATCGGACTTGAGCGCGGCGAGGGTGAACTGCTCGTCGGGCAGCAGCTTGCCCTGCATGGGCCCGTGCGAAGCGGGATCGGAGGGATCGTGAACGATGGAGTCCAGTTCCGGTATGACTCCGGGGAGGGCGGGAAGTCCGCCATAGCTTTTGGAGAGGCCCATGGCGAGCGCGCTGGGCGGTGCTCCGGCTTCGAGCACGGACTCGGTCATGTGGCCGTAGCTCTCAGGAGTGAAGAGCACGTTGTGGAAGCGCTCGACCATGTAGTGGCTGCCATCGTAGAGCGCGCCCATGGGGACGTAGCGCAGGGCATCGTCGAGCGACCAGAGGAGCGTGGGGATCGTGCCGCCCGCGGCCGAATCGGATTCAAGCTTCCTGAGCTCGGGCTCGAGAGGCGCGACCACCATGGCATACAGTTCGTTCAACCGCGGACGTGGATCGGTTGATGGCGATCCGACCGCTTTCAGCGCTTCAAAGGCTTTGGCGCGAATTTCGTCGCTTGAGGCGCAGAGCACAAAGCTGGTGCGCGACGAGGCAGTGATCACGATGGCGTAGGCATGATCCTGGCCGAGAAGCAGGCGGATGCCGATGACGCCCGGACCGAGTTTGGCGAGCGAGTCCTTAAGAAGGCTTTTTGTTGAGTCGATGGCGGTCTGGCCGGGCGCGGACTGCGCATCGAGCTCAGGGAACACTTTGTTGAAGAGAATGGCGTGCATTTCATCGCTGGTTTGCTGTATCGTCGCCTGGAGCGATTTGATCTGGGCGTCATCGTCCGCGGTTCGCGACGCCTTGGCCTCGAGTTGTGCGTACACGAGGTTTGACTCTTCGATGACGCGCGCTTTCTTTTCGAGATCGGGCAACGCGCTTTCGGCATCCATTTGCGCGGGCGAAAGCTTGAGAGGCTCGATGTTGGCTGTGGCGCCGGGAGCTGCGCCAGCCACGAGGTCCTTGAATTCCTGCTCTTTGAGGAGATCGAGAATTTTCTCGGCCTGACCGAGGCGGCCGGCCTCGACCAGCAATTCTGCCAGCATACGATAAGCTCCCGACCGCGATTGCGCGAATCCGGCCTGGACTTCTTTTTGCATACCGGATATATTCTTGCGAATCTGCTCGTAAGAGTTGACCGCGAGGAGACCGAAGAAGATGGCTTCCTCGGGGCGATGCTGCTTGCGAAAGCCGAGCATCATGGAGTTCTCGATGCCGCCCTCGATCTCGGGATCGCCGGTGGCTTTTGCCAGGCCAAGCGCGGCGATTGCGCTGGCGAAGGACTGTTCCGGCTTCTTCAACTCCGAGTAAGCCCAGGCAAGGGTCATCAGGTCCTGCGCTTCGTTGCGCTGATCCTTGACTTCGCGCCAGATGGCGAGCGCCTGAAGGTCTAGATCGTACGCCTGCTGGGCCTCGCCCAAGTCGGAGTGGTCCCGGCCCATGTTGTTGAGGACCATGGCTTCGCCGCGGCGGCTGCCGGTTTCGCGAAAGATGGGCAGTGCCTGATTGTAGTAATCAAGCGCTGTCTGGTGCTGGCCCAGGTCGCGGTAGAGCCGGCCGACGTTGTTGATGGTAAGCGCTTCGCCCTGGCGGTTGCCGAGCTCGCGCCAGATGGCGAGCGCCTGATTATAAGATTCGAGCGCTTTCTGCTTCTGGCCGATGCCTGCGTAGGCGGGGCCCATATCATTGAGCGTGAGCGCCTCGCCGTCACGGTTGCCGTCGGCTCTCCAAAGCGGCAACGCACGATTAAAGTTGTCGAGCGCCTGATTGCCGTCGCCCATGTCGGAGTAGGCGCGGCCGATGCCGTCGAGCGTGGCGGCCTGGCCGGCGCTGCTGCCGGATTGCTGCCAGAGCGGCAGAGCTTGATTGTAGTAATCGAGTGCCTCTTGCCTGTCGCCGAGGTTGTTGTAGACCCTGCCCATGTTGCTGAGAGTGCTGGCCTCGCCCATGGTGAAGGCGTGCTCCTGATGAACGAAGGCAGCACGCCTGCGGTTCTGGCCCGATTGCCAATAGGACAGGGATTCATTCAAGAGGTCGAGAGCTTTCTGCTCCTGGCCAAGGTCGGTATAAATCCGGCCCATCGTGTTCTTGGTGATCATCTCGCCGGGATGGAAACCCGCGCTTTGTTCGAGCGCCAGCGCCTGGTTGCAGTAGTCCAGCGCTTTCTGGAGGTTTCCGGCTTCCCGGTAAAGTCCGGCGAGGGTGTTCAGTTCCATGGCCTCGGTGCGCTTGTCGTTGGAGGCGCGCGCTTCGGCCAGCTTCTGTTCCTGAAGCGTGATTTGCGGAGCGATTGTGCCGGTTTGCGCGCAGGCGAGGCCGCTGAGGAGCGCGATCCCGAGGATTCCCGAAGCAGTGACTGTAAGAGTGCGACTCATGTCGAGCCCATCGATTGCCCGCCCGGCATTTCTGTCAGGGTTGGGAGCTTGCAGTCGCGGCGCCGGGCGAGCGGAGTGCAAAGTCCGCCTCGGCGGAACTGCGGTTCATGACGGGATGCTGGTGCATTCCCTGCGCCGAGACACTCTGCGATACATCCTGCGCGACCGTGGCGTAGACCTGGCTCAAGGGTGTCTCGCCCCGACCGCTCTTAAGAACCTGTAACAGATAGTACGTGAAGTAGCCGTGATGCAACTGGCTGCTTTCGAGCGATTCTTCGTTAACTTCGCTGGCGGCCATTACGATGCGGCCGGTTCCCTGGGTCATATGCGAGAGCATGGCGCCGGAGGGGGCGGTGTTGGCGAGCGTGGCGCCTGGTTGAGATCCGTTGGCGCCGGCCGCGCCGCCGCTGTAGCAAGTGTCGAGAAAGACGGCGGTACGGAGGGCCTTCATACGCGTGGAGACGGCATCGGCCAGCTCGACCATAGGATAAGCCGTGGCGAAGAGCGCGTCCTGGTCGAGGCTGCCGCCGGAGTACACCTCGGTGTCGTAGGTGATGAGGTAGTTTGCGCCGCCGGCGGTGTCAACGGTGCGCGGCGTGCCGTGCGTAGCGACGTAAATCACGACGAGATCATTGGGCTGCGCGTGGCGCGCGACCCAGTTGAGCTCTTCCTTGATGTTCTTTGTGGTGGCCTGGCCGTCGATGAGGACGTGGACGTTGTCGGCGGGAAAACCGCCGATGTTGGGGTCTTTGAGCGCGCCGGCAAAGGAGTTGGCGTCGGAAGTGGTGTAGTTGAGGTGCGGAATCTGCGGGTCGGTAAACTGTCCGATGCCGACAACGAGCGCCCACTTCTGCTGCACGGGGCCAGGCTTCACGGGAGGGGCAGCGGGCGCGGGCGTGGTGCCCTGGTCGGTTTCAAAGCCGCGCGAGGCGGGCGTGGAGAGAACAAGCGGGTTCAGGCCCTGATCGAGCGCTTCGGAGCCATTGAAACGCGCCTTGTCGAGCGAGTATTTCGCAAGGGCGTCGTGACCGAGGCGCTTTTCGACGAGGCTGCGGTAGTACCATGCGTCGCCAAGCTCGGGACATTCGGCGACGGCTGCCTTGAGAAGTTGCAGTGCGTCTTCAAAGGCGTCGTCACCGCTCTGCGGAGCGATCCGCTCGAGGGCCTGAACGACGAGGTCCTGCCCGGCGCCGCAACGGATTCCCTGCGCGGAGGCGCGTGGATACGCGAATAGCGCCGCCGTGAACAGCGCCAGAATCGCGAGGCTGGATGGGCTACGGGGACTCATCTTTCGGCTACATGCCTCGTGGCCGCCGCCGATTTTCTCTCGGATCGAGCTTTCATCGCGGCCAGGACTTGGGCGCTGACGCCGTTGCTCAAGAGAGTGCGCTGGCCCGTGGGCGTCAGATCGAAGTCAACGGCATCGGCTCCGTGGATGGCCTGGACGATGGTTCCGTCGTCCATACCGGATTTGACCATGGCGATGACTTGCGTGTTCGTCAGGCCCTTGTGCACGGGCGCGGGCGGCTTTTTTGCGGCCTGCGCCTTCATCTCGGCGAGAAGGCGCTGGCTGACCCCGTTGCCGGTGAGATTTTTCTGGCCTGCAGCGGTGAGGTCGAAGTTAACGGCATCGGCCCCGCGGACGGCCTGAATGACAGTGGCTTCGTCAACGCCGGCCTTCACCATGGCGATGACCTGCCGATTGGTGAGCCCCTTCCCCGATGAAGCCGGACGGGGAGCCGGATTGTTGGCAGCGGCGAGAGCCGCAGCCTTGGCGCGGGCTGCAGCCTCCTGTTCCTTTTCCAGCTCCTTATAATGCGCGATGGCGGTTTCGATGCGTTTCTGCGGCTCGAGGAAATACTTTTCATCGGGCTTGGCATCGATGGCTTTGCCATAGTTGATGGCGGCCTGGTCGAGGTACTTCATGGTAGCCTTCTTGTCCTCGGCCTGATAAGCCAGCGCTTCGTAGGCCACGCCAATGTCGTAGAGCCTGTAAGCGTCCTCCTCCGGTTTGGGGAATGGCGGCGCCGTCTCGTAGGTCTCCAGAGCGCGTTCCCACAGTCCGGTTTCGGCATCCTTGTCGCCTTCTTCGAGCGGACCATCCTTGCGCGCCAAAAAGACTTCGACAGATTCGTTCGTGTTGACGAGATGCTCGGCAATTTTCTGCACCGCATCGAGTATCAAACGCGACCGAAGCTCAGCAGGGGTGGGGGGGGTGTTGTCGTCGTTTTTTTGGCCCTTCAAGCGGCCCCAGGTACCGCTCAGCGACCCCATGACGCCGTGAGACGTGGAAATTCCCGAACTATCAAAGTGCTCGTCGTATTTTGAGGTGACATTGTCGGAGATCAAGGTCTGGCCGGTAGCTGATTGCGCCAGAAACGCAACGCTCAGGGTTCCCGTGACGCGCTCGAACTGCTGCGTTTTCGGACTGTTCTTGGTCAAAGCAAGCGCCGGCCCTGTTGTGGTAATTACCTGCGGTTGAGAATACTGGGTTATTCGGCAGGTGATGACCGTGTTTGGATTGTCGTCCTCGCGCAGGTCCGGATCGTCCTTTAAGAGTTCCGTCTCAAGCAGCGCCTGGAAATCGTAGGGCAGGGCGCCGTCCTGGCCGGCCGAGGTTACAGTGACCTTGATGGTCTCACCCGGCAGATGGATCAGTGCGGGAAGCTTGCGGTGGAGGGTGACTTTTTCCTTGGCTGCGCCGAATTTCTGGGCGTGCAGCGTGGCTGCAGCCAGCGCGCCGGCGCCCAGACACAGGATTGCCACTTTCCTTGCCGCACGGTTCATCTTGACCTCCGATTGATTGCTTGTGGCCGCCGCCGGCCCCGCACGACGGCGGGATGTAACTAGCATACTTACCATGCAGAGTGTTCGTCTCTTCCTTTTTGCTTTCGGAGCTCGAGCTGCTCTTCTATCGAACTGTCTGCGGCATAGCGAAGGCGCCTGCCGCCGGTGTCGTAGTTCAGGTACTGCGTCTGAGCCTGGGGATCGGGAGGCGGATGCGCCGGCCGCCCAACCGGCGCATCGAACCTAATTTGGCACACTATTGGGAGCACTGTGAACGGTTATGAGCCCGATGCCCCAATTGGTGGGGACCTCGCCTGAGAATCCGCGGGTACCTCCGCTGGTTTGATTCAAGAGCCGCTCCAGGGGCGAGGCCACTCCCCGCGTGCCGCGCGAAGCGACTCCCTCAAAATTCAGCACGTAGGGGTCGGCGAGCGGCTGCGCCGTGCTGAGCAAGATCAATGTGTCGACGCCGTAGGGCGGGCCGATGCGGAGGACGGGCGCGCCGGGCAGGAGAAACTGGAGGCCATGATCGGCATCGTTGGGGAACTGGTTTTCAGAGTAGTCGCGCGGATAAAGAACGGTTCCCCGGCCATGACAGTCGATGTCGAGGACGTAGACCCAGCGCCGATCGGTCACGCGGTCGGTGGCGGCGAGAGCCATTTTGAGCAGATCGCCCTGATGGGTTGTCTGATTCAAAGGCAGCGGAGTCGTGGCCGAGGAAGGGATGAGGGCCAAGGAATAGAACTCATCGATGGAGGCGTCGGCGGGGCTGTTGGCCAGTTGGAGCCAGCCGTGCACCTTGGCGAGCAGCGAGGCATAGTTGTTGAGCTTGGCGCCGGCGGCATCGATGGTGGCGCTGGTGACCGGCACCCAATCGGTGCGCACGGGATACTGTGAGGTGGCCGAGCAGCCGGGACTGTGAGGAGGCGCATTCGGTGAGGGCGGACCCGCGGCGAGCTCGCTTTTGTGATACCAGGCGTAGGCGGGGCCATCGGCAGTGAGGACGCCAGTGAGCGCGTAATGAGCGACGGAGAGATTGTCGGCGGCCTGAACGGCGCTCGCGCTGCCTGAGGGCTTGAGTTTTGCGGCCAACTCCTGCGAGGGCGGAAGGTTGACCCAGAGTTTGGCGCCGGGGGGAAGGTTTTGCTTGATGGCATCGGCGGTGAGCGGAGCGCCCAGGCTGACCGGAGCGGCGGCGCCAGCCTTTTGCAGCGTCCAATTCGTTCCGTCCCAACTGAGGACATGGGTCCACTGCTGTTCGGCGGGATCGGCGACCAAAGCGGCTCCAGAAGCCTGCACCTGCGCCGCCGCAGCGAGGACCTGGTCCTGGGAGAGATTGGAGGGCCAGAGCCAGACGAGCAACGGCGGGCTATCGGCAGGAATCCATTTGGTCAGTTCGAAAAGGTCGCCGGGAGCAACCTTGGCGCCTGCAGGGCTGACCACCTGAGCCGAGGAGCGGGCGAGGCCATCCAAGCTAGCGATGCGCAGCAGAACGTTCTGGCCTGCGCTGTTGGGCGTGGTGGCAGTGAATTCGGTGCCCACGCCGAGGCCGGAGGCGCGGCCGATATCGAGCGAGACGGAGCCGTCATCGCCGGTACCGAGAGCGGCGGCGCGAATCTTGCCGGACTTTGCCGCGGCGCCACCGAAGAGCGGCTGCTGGCGACGCGCAGCAGTGGCATCGAGGTCGGGTTCCTGATCGGGGACGTTGCTGCCCTCGAGGACAGCTTTCACGCGCTCGTAAACAATGGAGGCGGGCGTGTCGGCGGGCAGGGCCTGGAGGGCCTGAAGCAGTGCGGCGGTGAAGGCGCCGTGCGGCTCGGAGCCGGTTGTGCTGGAAGGCGGCATCTCCTTGGCCGTCTGGTCCTGTTGCGCGGCGGAAAAGACCAGGGCGGGGTTGCCGGCGCGCTCGGTTGGCGGAGGAACCGGCTGGCCGCTGGGCAGCGTGTCGGGAGCTTGATCGATGTCGCGGGGGTCGAAGGCGAGCTCGCGCTCGCGGTACACCGGACCGATACCGCGGCTGACGCCGCCGGAATGGCAGCTATCGAAGATGACGGTGAGATGGACGCCTTTGTCGAGAGCGGCGTTAAAGATGTGCGTCATCTCGCGGTCGCGGACGTCGAAGCCGCCCTTGTAGGCGTCGGAGGGAACGAGCGTAGTGTCGGCGTGAACATACTGGCCATTGACGAACACAGTGAGCTTGTTGCCCTTGCTGTTGACGCGCAAGGAGCCGTGGCTGGCGTCGTAGAAGACTACCGTGTCGCCCTTCCGCGGCACGTCGACGAGGTATTTCTGCATGGCGGCGAGGATGCCGCTGTGCGTGGTCTGATCAGCAGGAAGGATGACAACACCGGGACTGGGATGAGGCGGCGCGGGATCGGTGAGCAGGACAACGTTGGTGGCCGGGAAGCCGAATTTGGGGCTGGTAAGCAGGTCGGCCATGGCCTCGGCGTCGTTGACGGAGCCGTCGAGATTCTCGAAGGCGC
This sequence comes from Acidobacteriaceae bacterium, assembly GCA_003171315.1. Taxonomy (GTDB): domain Bacteria; phylum Acidobacteriota; class Terriglobia; order Terriglobales; family Acidobacteriaceae; genus Telmatobacter. The sequence continues at coordinate 6,206 of PMYE01000039.1, read as the reverse complement.
CCAGCCCGCAGCGGCCGTAGATGCAGCCGGCGGGATGATCCGCCGTGGTGCCGGCAGGTTGATACGTGTTGATGCCGATGAGCAGCGCCCGCTGAGTTTGCGCAACGGCTAGCTGCGCAGCGAGGACGCAAACCAAGACACATAGGACTGCACGGTACGCTTTCATCAGCGCTCCAACTGCGTTCAGAGGCTCTTCTCTTGCTCCGGTTGGGAGCGCGGATTCATAGCCGCGTTTGGTCTATCCCCAAAGAAGGACCAGGATCACCTGCTTATCCAAGCGCGCGGTCTGGAGAATCGCTCTACTTCATCCCGGACGAAATACAGCCCGCCGCGGGAAGCAGCGCAACCGGTGTTGCAAGAAACGGTATGCGTCGAGGCCATTCCATGCGTTTCTTCGACGTAGGCCGATGCCGCAGAGTTTCAAAAAAAGAGAAGTCTTACCGTGAAGAGGGGAAGCGGCAAAATGGCATCGAACCCGCCCCCCAAATCCTCACAGGGAACGCCAAAAGTATAGCCTCCAGTGAGGCAATGGAAGCAAGAATAAGTTGGTTTACAGGGAGCGCAGGCTTTTACGGCGGTTCTCCTGCAACTATGAGCCATTTCGGACAGAATTCAAGGTGGCTTTTTCTTGATGAAAAAGCCACTTAGCGATTGTGCATTGGTCTACACCTGCAGGAGATTCGCTCTAGAGGTTTAGACTGGCCTCGGACTTTTCTTCCAGGTTCGCGGCGCGGCGCTTCTCCCAGATTTTGGCGTCCACCAGGAAGCGGAACCAGAAACTCTGCAGCACCCAGAAGATAAGCCCCTCAGTTCCGTCGAGCAGACCCAGGCGGAAGAAATAGCGATAGACAAACAACGCGAAGGAGCGGGCGAAGAGCGGCATGCGGTAGTACTTTTCGCGCAGGAAACGCTTGCGTTGGGCGGGGTTGCCGTGGGCGTCGGCCTGGAGCCGTCCTGAGGCTTCTGCGTTCTCCAACTCGGCTACCTCGCTGTCGGCCCAGCGGTTGTGCCGCGCCGTCCACTCGGTGAGCGGCATGCGGATGTCGTCGACCATGGCGCCGGATAACTTGCCGCTGGTTCCGCTCATGAGCAGGAAGTGCTGGTCGTACTGGCGATTTTCGCAACGGCCCACGCCGCTGCGAAAGAGGCGCAGGTGCCAGGTTGGGCTCATGCCTCCGTGGCGCAACACGCGGCCCAGGAAGCACAGATAGCGGGGAACGAAATAGCCGCTGTGTTCCGGCTCATCGGGCAGGGCCTGAATCGCCGCAACCAGTCGATCGTTCATCCACTCGTCCGCATCCAGATGCAACTGCCATGGGCGGGAGATGGGCAGGTTGTCCATCGCCCAATTACGCTGCTCCCCGTAATGTGCAAACGCGTGCTGGACAACCGTGGCGCCGAGAGAGCGCGCCAGATCCACGGTTCCGTCCTTGCTGTACGAGTCCACCACAAAAATCTCATCGGATACCCGGCTGGCGCTTGCCAGTGTGGCGCCGAGCGTATCCTCGGAGTTGAAGGATAATAGGATCACGGTGGGCCGCATACCAACGATGGTAGCGCATGAGGACCGGTCTAAAGGATCAACCGCGGCGCCGCTGCGCGCGCGGGAGATGCTTGGCCACAGCAGCCTGACAGGCATCGCTGCAAACGAAGCGTGCGCGGGAGCTTGGACGAGGCGCCGGGAACGCGCCGCAAGCAGCACTGAATTGCATCCAGGCACGAATCTTCCAGAAAGGAAAATGTGCACGTTGGGAGATCTATGAAGGTTCTGCTTGTGGGGAACTACGAGTTCGACGGATCGACCAGCATGAAGGTATGGGCAGACGCCCTGCTTCGCGAGCTTCTTTCACGCGGAATCGAGGTTCAATTGATCTCACCGAAGCCGGTGCTGGGGCGGATGAAGCAATCGGCTGACGGGTTGGGGAAGTGGCTGGGTTATCTTGACCGGTTCGTGATCTTTCCGCGAGCACTGCGGGCCGCGGCAGCGCATGCGGATGTTGTGCATGTGTGCGATCACGGTTCTGCCATGTACGTACTTATGGTGAAGGACAAGCGCACCATCATCACGTGCCATGACTTGCTGGCAGTTCGCGGCGCACTGGGCGAGGTCCCCGACTGCCCGGCATCCTTTTTCGGGAAATTGCTGCAGCTCTGGATACGGCGGGGGTTGGAGCGCGCCACGCGGGTCGCGTGCGTATCGCAATACACGTTGAACGACGCGCGGCGAATCTTAACGGAAACCGGCAATCTGCGCATGATGCTGAACGGCTTGAACTATCCCTTCCAGCCGCTCGATGCAGGCGAGATGGACCGGCGGCTTGCCGCTTTGCCGGGAATGAAAGGGCCGTATGTGCTCCATGTCGGATCGAATCTCGCGCGCAAGAATCGGGAGGGCGTGCTGAGGATCTTCGCACAGGCGGCCGCAGGAACCGATTTGCGCATGGTTTTTGCCGGGGCCGCATTGAGCAAAGAACTAGCCGCGTTAGCCCGGGAGTTACAGGTTCACGACCGGGTCATCGAGGCGCCAACGCCCGGAGTGGAAGTTCTCGAGGCGCTGTACAACCGCGCTCTGGTGCTGTTGTTTCCGTCGCGTTATGAGGGGTTTGGCTGGCCGACGATTGAGGCGCAGGCGTGCGGATGCCCGGTGGTGGCAAGCGATATTGCACCGCTGGCTGAAGTGCTGGGCCAATCGGCGGCGCTCCGGCCGCTGGAAGATGAGGCGGGCATGGCGGACGAGATTCGAAGGCTGGCCGCCGACCGGCAATACCGGGAAAAGATGCGGCAGAGCGGGCTGGAGAATGTGCGCTCGCGGTTCCAGACCTCGCGCATGATGGATGAATACGTCGCGCTCTACCGGGAGCTTGCATGCGCAAGCTAGCGATCCCGGCGTTTGTGTTTGCAGCGCCGCTGCCCTGGCGCCTGAGGCGGCTGGTCCTGCAGGCGCTGTGCGGGTTTGCCATCGATAAACGCGCTTTCATCTCCCGGTTCGCGCTGGTGCTGGCGTCACGGCTGGAAATGGGGCCGGGGTCTTCGATCGGCCCTTTCACGGTGTGCAAGGGGCTGGAGCTTCTGCGGCTTGAAGAGCACGCGCTGATCGGGCCGTTCAATTGGATCACCGCGTTTCCTCTTGGAACCAGGAGCCGGCATTTCGAACTGGACCCTGGGCGCAAGCCACAATTGATCGTGGAGCGGCACGCGGCGATCACCAATCGCCATATCGTGGATTGCACCGACGAGGTCACGATCGGAGCCTTCAGCACCTTTGCGGGATTCCGTTCGCAAATACTCACTCACAGCATCGATCTGAAGGAGTCGCGCCAGCGCTGCAAGCCCGTGCGCATTGGCCGTCATTGCTTTGTGGGCACAGGCTGCGTGCTGCTGGGCGGCAGCGCCCTTCCCGACTGCTCGGTACTCGGCGCTCACTCCCTGCTCGCTACGCGCCTTGAGATGCCGGGTTATGTTTACGGAGGTATTCCGGCGAAGCCGATCAAGCCGATCGACCCGGAAGACAAGTATTTTTCCCGCGAAACGGGATATGTGCTGTAAGGCGATGTCAGAAGCAAGAGGGCAAGATTGAATGCGTCTGCTGCTGGTTTCCCACAGTGCGAACGATCCCAATGGAGGGGCTTCCCGCGTCTATCACTTTCTAGCCGATGGGTTTAGAAAGCGCGGGCATGAGGTTCAGTGTCTGCACCTGGACGACGTCGAGATTCCGCGGGGGATGGAGAAACTTGCTACCCGATGCCTGCTGCCCAGCTTTGTGAGCCGCACTGCAGCCCGCGTGATAAGACAGAGCAGTATTCCGTTCGATGTGTTATTCAGCTCAAACGGAATGCTTGCACCGCTCTATAAACGGTTGAAAGCGGAGCCGAAGAGGCCCTTGCTTGTAAATCATATCCATGGCCTGAACTACTTCGATCATCAGGCAACGATGTCGGAAGTTGAGCGTGGACACGGAAGGGTGTCGGCAATTTACCGCTACTGCACCGGGCCGTTGCCCGTACATTGGGATGTCGAGGGCGCACGGCACTCCGATCTCTCGATCGTTCAAAACCAGCGCGACAAGGACTTCCTGCTTGAAAGAGGGTTTCGTAGCGTGGAGAGAATCCCGCTGGCAGTACACCCTGCGATTCTGGAAGCCGGCGCGAGTGCGCCGAAGCAATCGGACCGGAATCCGGCGAGCTTGCTTTGGTTTGGCTCCTGGACAGCGCGCAAAGGGATGCATTATCTGCCGCAGGCATTCGAGAGGGTGAGCGAGCGGTTTCCCGGGGCTTGGCTGACGATAGGCGGAACGGCGATGACGCAGCAGGAGATTGCCGCGTACTTCAAGGAGTCTCCGAGAGCAAGGATTCGAGTTCTGCCGAGAATATCGGTAGAGCAGCAGATTGCCGAGATGGAAGGGAATGCGATTTTTCTGTTTCCTTCGCTTTCGGAGGGATTCGGTTTTGCGGCATTGGAAGCGCTGGCGATGGGAATGGCGCTGGTAACAACACCGGCTGGATTCGGAGGCGACCTTCTGGTGGACCGGCAACATGCCCGCATCGTTTCGACGGCGTCAGCCTCGCATTTGGCCGATGCGGCGATCGAATTGATCGAACGCCCCGAATTACGCGAGCACCTGGCGGAGCACGGCCGGAGACTTGCCGGGACGTTGACCTTGGAGCGCATGGTGGACACGTACGAGCGGACTTTAGAAGAGGGGCTGCATCAGCGAACACGAGCTGGCGTCTGCTGAAGCGGCTCAAAACCAGGCCTAAGGATAAGCGATAAGAGCAGAGCATAAGTAACGAACCGGGATTCACTCAAAGAAAGGTATGAATGATCGCGTTTATACAGGCTTGTGGCCTATATTCTTACGATCATGGCGGTTCAGCGAAGATACTCCGGTCTCTTCTCGCTGCGGGCCACCCGCCGGTGTTGAGCATCAATACCTATTTCTCCACTACGCCCGGCTCTCTTATAGGAAATGAGTTACAACTTCCACTGCGGCCCGGATTCGGACATCTCGAATTCACGCGCCTGCACCAGACTCTTACATTGCTGGATGGGACCTATCGCGGGCAATTTGAAAAGAAGCTCCGCCGCGCGCTGGCAGAACATCGGATTAAGCTGGTTCACTTACTCGCGAACACGTATTCCGTCGTGCCGGTGCACAACGTCGTATCCCAACTGGGCATACCATACGTACTCAGTATCCATGACGATCTGGAATATGTAACGGGCGGTCACTTACTCATAAAGCAAATGACGGCGCACATAGGCAGTGCATGGCGCGAAGCAAGAGCAGCCTTTGTCATTTCTGAAGAGCTTGGGCGCGAATACTCCCGGCGCTATGGAGCCAGGGAATACAGGATTGTGACGGACGGCCTGAAGTGCGTGGCCGACGCTCCGCGACGGAGGCCGGAGAAGAGTTTGCGCCTCTACTTCATGGGGCTTTTCCATAATTCCTATGCACCAAACCTAAGGGCGGTGCTGGATGCGCTGAAGGTGGTGCGATCGCAGCATCCGGATTGGGAGATTACGGTAACGTGCCGTTGCAGCGCAATCTCCGCTCCGGTGCACGCTGACGATGTGCCTGTCCGAGTGCTTCCCTTTGCGCCGGAGGCGGAAGTGGAAAGAGATCTGCTTTCGGCCGACCTGCTTTACCAGCCGATGCCGTTTCAGGCGCACGCGCTCTCGTTCAGCAGGTTCAGCATGTCGACAAAGATGATCACGTATCTGGGCAGCGGCCTGCCTATCTTTTTCCACGGTCCTGACGATGCGGCCGCGTGCAAGCTGCTCGCGCGTAACGAGGCCGCGGCCATCTGCACTACGCTCGATCCGGAAGAGATCGCGAAGTGTTTACTCGACGCCGCCGCGCAGCGCGAGATCATTGTTCACCGCGCACTCGCACTCGCCCGTTCTCAGTTTCTGCTGGCCGATCAGCAACGGCGGTTCTGGGAGCCGATTCTTCAGGCTCTATAAATTATCGTCGGCCGGCAGAATTCGGGAATCGTGCCGCAGCAGCGGTTATTGAATAACCTCCGCGCGATCGGCCCAAGAGGCGTATATCTCCCGGAAGATATCATCGAGCGACTTGCGAATATCCCACCCGGGATAGTGGGCTTTCATCTTCCTCAGATCGCTGATATAACAGATGTGGTCTCCCGCGCGGTTCTGTTCGACATACTCATAAATCATCGGTTTGCCGGAGATGGACTCTATCT
>PMYE01000154.1 GCA_003171315.1 Acidobacteriaceae bacterium | reverse complement strand
GGGCAGGCGTCGACGCAGGCGGTGTCCTTGGTGCCGATACAGGGTTCTGCAATAACGTATGCCATCTCTACTCTCTCCGGGGAATTCCTGCGGCCTCTTGAGACGCGGGCCGCGCTGAACTTCACGACGCTGATAGTAGCATACGGCCCCGCGGGCTGACTCAACCCTTGGGTCCCGGTTTAGCCATGCGGAAACGAAAAAAAGCAGGGAGTAGGGAGTAGGGAATAGGGAATAGAAAAAGAACAAACAAAAAACGGGACCCGCGAGAACAGGAAAAGAGAGACTCGGTTTCTACTCCCTATTCCCTACTCCCTAATCCCTACTCTCTAATCCCTGTTCCCTGTTTTTCCGCGCCCTGGCGAACTCCTCGGGTGTGGGGATGGGCGAGAGGCCGCGCCCGGCGAACATATCGCCGAAGAACCCAATCAGCTCCTTGTGGATGGATCCGTTCGAGGCCAGAACTTCATCGCTTCTAAGCCGAACGTGCGCGCCCGCAAAGTCTGTCACGCGCCCGCCTGCCTCCTCCACCAGCAAAATCCCGGCAGCCGTATCCCAGGGATTCAGGTTGAACTCCCAGAAGCTGTCCAGGCGGCCGCAGGCCACGTAAGCCAGGTCGAGCGCGGCCGAGCCTGCCCGGCGTACCCCGTGCGAGCGCAGCGTGAACTCCTGGTAGAAGTGGATGTTGGGGTTCGCCTGACGCTTATGGCAGGGAAAGCCGGTCGCAAGCAGCGCCTCTGCCAGTTGCCGGGTGCGGGAAACTCTTGCAGGCTTCCCGTTCAATCGGGCGCCGCACCCGCGCTCGGCCGTAAAGAGCTCGTCGCGCATGGGATCGTATATGACCGCAGCCGTCAGCGTTCCGTCTTCACCGGGCTTTGTGCCCGCGGGCCGGCGCTCCAGCCCCATCGACACGCAGAACTGCGGAAAGCCGTGGGCGAAGTTCGTCGTCCCGTCCAGCGGATCCACGTACCAGCGAAACTCGCCCTCCAGCCTCTCGCGCGTGCCCTCTTCGCCATAAATTCCGTGTTCCGGGAAGGCCTCGCTCAAACGCACGCGAATGAGTTTCTCCGACGTGCGGTCGGCCACCGTCACCAGGTCCACGTCGCCCTTGTACTCGGTCTCCACGCCCTGGGCGAAGAACTCGCGCAGGCGCGCTCCAGCCTCTCGCGCGATCTCCGCGGCCTTGGGAACGTAAACGAAATCTTGCGGAATCGCCGTCTCTGCCGCGCCGCTCACTGGCCCGCCTCGCCGGGGTCCGGACCCTGCGCCGTCTCGTAGCGCGGCGTCCGCCGCCGCCCTGCCTCGCTGATGGTGCGAATCTGGTTCTTGTAGATGAAGAGATTGGGCTGGCCCTCGCGCGTCAGGCGCAGCATGGAGTCGTCGAAGTACTCAATCCAGCCGCGCACCGTCTCGCCGTCGCGCAACTTGATGTTCACAACCACCTGGCGCTCGCTCAGGGAGCGCAGGTAGAGCCCTTCCTGGCCGGTTTCGCCCGGCGGAGGCGTCTTGGAGCGGCGGTGCGACGATATGGGAGATGTCATATTGTCATTTTAGATGCAAGCGCGGTGGACGGGGCTGCGGCCGTGAAAATGCGCAGGGACCGATTCCATCGCTTCGGCCGCGTGGGACAAACGGCCGGTTCTCTCAATTCCCGCCCGCCATCCCGCGCTTCAGTTGCTCTTGAGCTGCGAATCGCCGTAGTAGCCGGCTTTGTTGCGAATATTGAACTCGTCGGGAGCGGCGCGGGGAATCGTCACCGTCACGCGATGAAAATCCGTGCCCGGAACCTGGTGCCGCGGATAATACCCGATCAAATACTGCGTGCGCAGGTCGTCGCTCACCTGGGCAAACGCTTTGTCGAGGCCGCCCTCCTCAACGTAGAAATGTTTTCCTCCCGTCTGTTCGGCCAGGGTAATCAGCGCGTGTTCGCCGCCGGTGTCGCGCCCGGCGCTGGCTTCAATGGGCACGTCGATCAGCGAATAGATCATCACCTCGTTGCGCAGCGCCGCCTCCAGGGCCTGCGCGTAAGTCGAGGACTTGGCCGTGTCGTCGCCGTCGGAGATCACCACCAGCACCTTGCGTCCCTCTCTCTTGCCCAGGCGCTCCGAGCCCAGGCAGATGGCGTCGTAAAGCGCGGTCGCCCAATCGCCGCGCAACTCGCCGAGCCCATGATCGATCACGGACAACTTGTTGGTGAAGGGCGTCAGCTGGCGCACCGTCGTGGCAAACTGCAGCACGCTCATCTGGTCCTGCGGACGCAGAATGGCGTGCGCGAACCGGCGCGCCGCGGCTGCTTCTTCGCTCATGTCCTTCTGCACGCTGCCGCTGGTGTCGATGGCCAGGGTCAAATTCAGCGGCGCCTCCGACTGCCGCTCGAAGATTGCGATCTGTTGCGGGCGCCCGTCCTCGAAAACGGCGAAATCGTCGCGCGTCAGCCCGCCCACAATGGCGCCGTTCCGGTCCGTCACGTTCACGAAGATGTTTACCAGTTTCACGTCCACGTGAAAGGTGGTCTCCTGCGCGTCTAACGCCGAAGGCGCCGTCGCCAGCACCGCGCAGATGCCTGCGGCTGCCCACAAGCCGGGAACACGACTGCGCCTAGCCTTCATGCGGGGCCTCCGCAGTGGGTGCCCCAGAGCCTGCCCTGAGCTTGCCGAAGGGTCTCGCTTCTGAGACCTGGGATTGCACTGTCTCCCGGTCCACGGCCAATCCCTCCGGGAACGGTTCGCCCGGCGCCCACACTTGGCCGTCGGCAAAGGTCTCCTTCTTCCAGATGGGCACGGACTGCTTCAGCGTATCGATGAGCCAGCGGCAGGCCTCGAATGCCGCCGAGCGGTGGGCGGAGGCCACCACAATCAGCACGCTGGTCTCGCCGATCTCCAGGCGGCCCAGACGGTGAACCATCGTCACCTGGCGCACGCCGAAGCGCTCGCGCGCCTTCTCGCCCAGCGCCCGCATCTGCCGGATCGCCATTTCTTCATAAGCCTCGTAGTCCAGATGGACGGTTCGGCGCCCGCGCGAATGGTTGCGCACGATTCCGTCAAAGACCACCACCGCGCCGTCCTCATCCTGCTTGGTTGCAGCGGCGATCGCGGCCGCATGGATCGGCTCCTGGGTCAGCGCGACAAGAACATTCGGTTCACCGTTGCCCTCGTCCAAGGCGTCCGCCGTGCGCGCAGCACCCGCACGCGCAGTGACTGCTCGCGCAGCGCCGCCCGAGACCGGCGGCAGCAGCCCCACCTCGTCTCCGTCGTGGAGGACCCGGCCTGCCTGGGCATACTCCGCGTTCACGCTCACCGCGATGCCGCGCAGCATTTGCTCCGGCGCGCCGGCCGGCAACGTCGTGCGCAGCCGTTCCATCAGCGCCGCCACCGTCGCGCCGTCCGGCAGCTCGACCGTCCCAGCCGGCGAGCCCAGCCAGTCCTTCAATACTCCAAACGGGATCACTTGCACTCGCATCACACGAAAAAGGATACCGCCTGTCCGTTAGACGCGGCAGATCCCGATTCTTCATCAAGTCGTCAATAGGGAAGAGCATCGTCTCTGGCTAGTTCTTGGAGCTGTGCCCGATTGTGGATCGCAAAATAGTCGAAGGCTCCGCATGGGGCGACCCTGTAACCATTCGTGCGAAGAAGGTCGAGCATCGCCGTCTTCTCCACGCCGGACAAGTGCTTGTGTTCAACCAGAATTGCCCACGGTGCGTCATTGGCCAAGTCAAGTGTCTGTATGATTTCGTAGTCGTATCCCTCCGTGTCGATTTGAAGGAAATGGAGGCGATCTATATTGTGCTTCTGCAAGATATCGCCTAATGCGCGGACCTCGACGGTGCATTCTACAATATGTTGTTCGAGCGCGCCGCCCAAATGTCTTAGGATGTGCGTCCGGTCGAACGAGCCAACCTGATCGAACCAAAAAGGACGGTTGTTCATGTCGTCTGTAGCATCCTGGTCCACATAGTAGAAACTTGAGCTCCCTGATGGTTTACCGATGGCTGCCTGCTCGAGAGCGAACCTTTGAGAATCTTGAAAGGTGGCGGCAAGACGCTGGAAGCAGAACGGCACCGGCTCGATGAGCAGGCCTTTCCACCTGCTGTCGGCGAGGAAGATGTCGGAAACCGGATCCTCTGTAATCCCATCGTTGGCGCCGATTATGACAAAAGTCGGCTGCTGCACTCTGTCCGGCAAGAGTGAACAGTATCTCCTAAGCCGCCTGAATCCTCTTCTTTGCTGGAGCGGTCCGAACACCCGCCGCAGTACGGATAAGAGAATTGGCATTCTCGCCAAAGCGGTCTTGGCCTTACGCATGAGCATTGGCTTCTCTCACGTTCCTTTGAAACCGAAGGGCTACCCGGATCTACCGCACACCGCGCCCGGATTTGTTTGGTTGCATCGCTTCAAGAGTGCTCTTCCTTCCGGCACGGCTTCACTTAGCCAGCAAACGAGATTGGAAAAGTATCACTGTCGCTGTCATTGACGAACACGGCGTCTGCCCACAGAGCTTCCCCTTCGGAACCAGTGTATGGCTGCGAAAGAGACCATAATGAGAAACCATACTCCGCCATTCGGTTCCACAACTCCGGGAACATATGGTCGTCTCTGTAATGCGATTGTAGAAGGACTTCAAGCAATACTGCGCGCGTTTTCCGAAGTGTCCGCTGCGCCCCGAAAAGAACCGCACATTCAAATCCCTGCACGTCAATTTTCAATAGGTCCACAACTCTTGGCTCCGGAACAAGGCTATCGAGTGTGGCAATTTGAATCCGTTTGCTCAGAACCACGTCAGCGGCTTCTGCGCAATAGTGTCTCTTTAGAAAATCGACTCTCGGCTGCAATAGCGACGCGAAGGGCGAGGACGCTGTTACGTGCAATTCTGCATGGCCGTCTGTCTCGCCGAGAGCAAGATCGAAGTACTTGACTTCGGGGCGCGGACCGATTCTCTTTCGGCAAATCTCCATCGCCTCCGGATTGGGCTCGAAAATCCAGATCTCGGGGACGGAAACAAGCTCCAACAGCGAGCTAATCCACTGGCCCTCGTTGGCTCCGACGTCGATAACAAACAATGGCGAGCGCAGCTTCGGTGGGAGAATTGAAAGACGCGATTCTTCAAGAGCAAGACGCTTCGCCGCAGAGCAGGCATCCATCCACGATGACCGGCCCAACACGCAAGCAAGGTCTTCCTTGGCGCGGACAATCTCCATGAGAAGAGCCGGAGCGAGCGCCGCAAAGACGCGTTTTAATGGAGCCATCGATTACTCATCCGAGAATGCAGTCGTGAAACGCGACAATCGCGAAGCGGGAGAGCGATATACCAATAGAATGGTAGCACCTGTTAGGTACTGACCCGCATCGTCGGATGAGGCCGGAAACAGTTACTGAACGCCTAGGAACTTGTTGAAATAGG
>PMYE01000182.1 GCA_003171315.1 Acidobacteriaceae bacterium | reverse complement strand
CCTATATGTCGATACAACCTAAGGCGCTTCGTTTATCGCGCCGTGCGGGAGTTACGCGCTGCCTCCACGCGCTTCAGCGTCGCTTCATAACGCTGCGCCGCCGAGGAAAAGCGGTTCACCAGTTCCGAGGTCTTGGCCAGGAACGCGGGATTTTTCTCTCGGATCGCCTCCAGGATGGGCGCAAATTTGGCGAGGAGGAAGAACCCCTCTCCATTACAGTCCACAAACAGCTCTGCGGAGACGGCGCCGTGCAAGACCATCGCCGCCGCCATCTCCCAGTAGGTGATGACCTGCCTTAGCCACGGATTGTGCGGATCCGCGGGGTTCTCGTACACGGCGTAGAAGTCGTCCGCCGTTTTGGGCCAGAACTCGCCCAAGAGCCACGCGCGCGCCTGGCGCATCACCGCCTCGGTGCGCAGCTCATAAAGTTTCAAGATAATTTCCGCATCGGCAGGCGTGGCAAGCATTCGTTCCATTAGAAGTCTCCGCAGCCCATAGTACAGGATTGGCCGCGACCATGTCGCGCGATTCATCGAGCCGCGAACACACACAGCCCTCCGACTCCGCGCCATCCCCGGCTAGTCTCAGCATGGTTTACGCCGGCTGCAGCTCCCGCCTCTCGTCCTTCTTCTCGATAACCGGCCCGTGCGTCTCCGCGGTAGGCGGGGGCGGCGCATCGCCAATCCGCTTGGAATAGGTGCACACCACCTTGGCTCCCTCGTCAACCGCGGGCGCCTTCTTGCCGCGCTTTTTCGCGGGGGATTCCTGCTCCGCCGACTTCCTTTTATTCGGGCATTCGAGGTAGACGCCCGACTTGAGCGTCTTCTCGAGCAGATATGGGCTGCCGCATGTTGGGCACTTCTTCGCCACCGGCTTCAGGTTTGACGTGAAGCCGCACTTGGGATAATTCGTGCAGCCCCAGAAGATGTTGCCCTTGCGCGCGCGGCGCTCGGCCAGGTCGCCCTCGCCGCACTTGGGACACTTCATCCCCTCGATCAAATTCTGCTTCACGTATTTGCACTTGGGATAGCCGGAGCACGAAACAAACTCGCCGTACGCTCCCTGGCGCAGCACCAGCGGCTTTCCGCACATCGGGCAAGGCTCGCCGGTGGGCTCGGGCGGCTTCTGCTGCTGCTTTTGGCTCAGCTTGCGGAAGGTCTTGCACGGAGGATCGGCGTTGTAGTCCGGGCAGGCCATGAACGGCCCGAAAAGCCCGCGCCGCATCACCATCACCTTGCCGCAGTTCTCGCAGTACTCCTCGGTGTCGCCTGCCTCCTGCGCCTCGGGCGTGTTCAGGTCCGGCTTGGCGGCAATGTTCTCCTTGGTGAAGGTACAGCTCGCCGGATCCTTCTTGTTGTAAGCCGAGCAAGCGTAGAAGGTGCCGAACTTCCCCCACTTGAGCACCAGGGGCGAGCCGCACACGTCGCACTTCTCGTCCGTCACCTGCTCCATGCGCTTGATGTTGCGCATGTGTTTGCCCGCGTCCTTCAGCTCCTGCTCGAAGTAGCCGTAGAAACCATTGAGCAGATCGGTCCACTTCTCCGTGCCTTCCTCGATGTCGTCCAGCTCCGTCTCCAGCTTGGCGGTGTAGGCAGTGTCGAAAATGTACGGAAAGTTCTCCACCAGCAGATCGCACACCACCACGCCGATCTCCGTGGGATAGAAGCGCCCGCGCGAGCCGCCGTGCTTGACCACGTACTCGCGGTCCTGGATGGTCGAGATAATCGACGCATAGGTCGACGGGCGGCCGATGCCGCGTTCCTCCAGCTCCTTCACCAGCGATGCTTCGTTGTAGCGCGGAGGCGGCTGGGTGAAGTGATCCTCGGGCACGAGCTCGTCCAGCTCCAGCGTTTTCACGCCGTCCAGGCTGGGCAGCCGGTTTGCCGTCTCGTCGTCCTCGTCCTTCTTGTCCTCCGAGACCTCGTAGACCTTCAGGAATCCATCGAAGCGCAACACCGAGCCGCTCACGCGAAAATCGTAGGTCTTGCCGGTGCTGGCTGAAACCGCGGCGATATTCGCCGTGGTCACGTCATACACCGCGGGTACCATTTGCGAGGCGACAAATCTCCGCCAGATCAGCGTGTAAAGCTTCAGTTGCTCGTCCGTCAGAAAGCGCGCGATCGACTCCGGCGTGCGCGCGGCGTCCGTCGGCCGGATGGCCTCGTGCGCGTCCTGCGCGTCCTTCTTGCCCTTGTACACGTTGGGTGAGTCGGGCAGATAGTGCGCGCCGAGCTGTTTGGCAATCCACTCGCGCGCCCCGGTTTTAGCCTCTGGCGCCACGCGCGGCGAATCGGTACGCATATACGTGATGAGGCCCGTCGTTCCCTCCGCCCCAAGGTCCACGCCTTCATACAGCCGCTGCGCCACGCCCATGGTGCGGCGCACATTGAACCCCAGCTTGTTCGCGGCATCGCGCTGCAGTTGGCTGGTGATGAAGGGCGCCAGCGGCCGGCGCTGCTGTTCGCGCGACTGTACGCCGGTGATCGACCAATCGGCCTTCTCGAGTGCGGCCAGCACGCCGTCCATCGTCTCCTTGTCGGGCAGCGCGCTGGCAATGAATAGCTCTTTGCCTTCCTTATCCTTGCCGTTCGCCACACGCGCCGGCTCGCCTTCGATCCCGACAAACTTCGCCTTGAACTTGCTCTCCGCCTGCTTCTCGGGATGGAGCGCCGCCTCCAGCGTCCAGTATTCGAGCGGCTGAAACGCGCGTATCTCCCGCTCGCGCTCGACGATNNGCCTGGATTTCCCGCTCGCGCTCGACGATCAGCCGCAGCGCCACGGTTTGCACGCGCCCCGCGGAAAGCCCGCGCCGCACCTTGTCCCAAAGCAGGGGCGAAATCTGGTAGCCCACTAGGCGGTCGAGCACGCGCCGCGTTTGCTGCGCGTCGACAAGATTCTGATCGATGTCGCGCGCGTGGGCGAAGGCCTCCTGCACGGCCTTCTTCGTGATCTCGTTGAAGGTGACGCGGCGAATCTTCTTTCTCTCTTTGGCGTTGGTCCCTAATTGCAATGCGAGATGATACGCAATGGCCTCGCCTTCGCGGTCCGGATCGGGCGCGAGATAGACCTCGTCGGCCTTCGCCGCTGCTTTCTTCAGTTGCTCGACAACCTTCTCTTTGCCGGGGGACACGATCAGCTCCGGCTCAAAGGTCCGCTGCTTCAGCTCCACGCCCAGCTCTTTTTTGGGCAAGTCCATAATGTGGCCGATTGAAGCTCGCACATCGAAGCCTTTGCCCAGGTACTTTTCAATAGTCTTGGCCTTGGCCGGCGACTCGACGATCACCAATGCTTTGCTTGTTGCCATCCTGTGTCCCAGTTCCCTCTCTATCGTGTTGGCTTGTTGGACTCGCTCGCAGGCATTCTGTCCCTGTCGCGCGATCGCGACGTTTCGCTTGCGTCTCCGGCTTTTCCTGGCCCACCCTCAAAAAATCATCCGCAAATGTTGCACCCTACCATGGAACACCATCTCATTTCCACCGGCAGCGCGCTTTTTCTTCGTTCCCCATCCCACTTCCGGGTACAAGAAAGCCCGTCCGCGGCCTGGGAAACCCTCCGCAAATCGTTGCTGGTCTTCCAACTATGGATTTCGGAATGCACAGTGTTGCCCGGTCTGATTCGCCGGGCAAAAAACTGGAATTTACTACCCGGCAATCACTCCGCCCCAGGCTATCGGGCCTTCGGCCGGCACAACCTTGCCTTCCTCCGCACAGTCTAATTTCTCACAGCACGCGTACATAGTTCTTTCCCGGCATTTGCCGCACGCGACCCGCCATTTCCAGTTCGAAAAGCGCTGTAAACACCTCGGAAGAAGTAAGTTGCGTCTCCAGTTGGTCGAGAATCTCGTCGATTTGCAGGCTCTGGTCGGCGTGCAGGACCTCGAGCACCATGGCCTCCTGGGGCCGCAGCACCGGGTCGGGTAATAAGGATGCGCCGGGTTCCGGTTTGGATGCAGCCGGGGCCTCGGCCTCCAGCTCCATGCGCACCTGCGAGGGCAGATCTTCCCAGATGTCCTCCCAGGTTGCGACGAGCTTAGCTCCCTGTTTTATCAATGTGTTAGGCGTCCATGAGCCTTTGTTGGTCACGTTGCCCGGCACGGCAAACAGGTCGCGGTTCTGCTCGGCGGCGCATCGCGCGGTCACGCGCGTTCCCGAGTTCTCGCCTGCCTCCACCACCAGAACCGCCACGCTCAATCCGCTCAAAATCCGGTTCCTCCGCGGAAAATTCTGCGGCGCCGGAAACGTTCCCATGGGATTCTCGCTCACGACAGCCCCTCCGAGGGCAAGAATTTCCTCGGCGAGCTTCCTGTTCTCTTTCGGATAGACGACGTCGATTCCGGTGCCCCACACGGCCACGGTGGGCATGCGCGCCGCCAGCGCTCCCTTGTGCGCGCAGGAGTCGATGCCTCGCGCCATGCCGCTCACAATCAGCAGCCGTCGCGCCGCCAGGTCCCGCGCCAGCATCTCCGCCACGCCCACGCCGTACGGGCTAGGATGCCGCGTGCCCACAATGGCAATCGCCGGCCGGGAGAGCAAGCTCACCGCACCCCGCACCCACAGCACCGGCGGAGGATCATAGATCTCTTTCAGCCGCTCCGGATACTCCGCGCAGCCAAAACTCACCACCGTCGCCCCCTGCACCGCCACCCGCGCCCACTCCTCTTCGGCCGCCGCCCGCGCCTTCCCGTCAAAGATGAACTGCGCCGCCTCGGCCGGAAACCTCAACCCCTCCAACTCCGTCAGCGACAAAGCAAAGACCTGGCCGGGCGCGTCCAACCGCGCCATCGCATCCAGAATCCGCTTCGGACCCAGCCCCGGAGAAAGCACCAGCGCCAGCCACGCCAGCCGCTCCTCATCCAACGGTGGCGTGGGCGAGAGAGCCACGGTTTGGGGCATTGTTGTCATCGCAGAACCTTACTCTCCGAAATTTGCACACTCCCGCTTTCTTCACAGGAAACCAAAATCCAGACTCTTTGGTAATTCCGCCCACGTTACCGCCGCCGGAGGCGTATGTCAAGTCTCGCGTGTAGCCGCGTATCCACGCCGCGAATACGCCGCGGGAATCCTTCGCCCGCAGCGAGTAGTCTAAGAAGGTGTGAGCACCATCCCCCATCCCCGTCTGCGCGTCGCCGCCATCGGCTTCCTCAATCCCGCGCCCCTCATGTGGGACTTCGAGCACCCGCCGCTCAGCGCCCAGCTTGCCCTGCGCTATCAAATCGACCGCATGTCGCCCTCTGAATGCGCCGCCCGCCTGGCCACCGGAGAGGCCGATATCGGCCTCATCCCCATCGCCGCACTGGCCACCACCCCCGGCCTGCGCATCCTTCCCGGCTGCACCATCGCCTCCAAGGGCTGCGTGCGCTCGCTGCTCCTGGTCCGCCGCGTCGGCCAGCCGCTCGCCGACCTGCGCTCCGTCGCTGCTGACACCGCCAGCCGCACCACCCTGGCCTACGCCCGCATCCTCTTCCACAAGTGGGGCAATCCGGCCGTCCCCTTCCTGCCCTTGGCCGCCGACCTTGACGCCATGCTGGAACGCGCTGACGCCGCCATCCTCATCGGCGACCCCGCACTGCTGGCTCTCGAAGAGCGCGCCAACCGCTTCGAGCGCTCGGGCGAAGAGCTCGTCTACCACGA
>PMYE01000028.1 GCA_003171315.1 Acidobacteriaceae bacterium | reverse complement strand
AGTTTGCCGGCGCGGGCGACCATGGAGACGAGTTCGTAGGGGGCCTGAAGGTCTTTGGCGGCGGCGTAGAGCTCCTGCTCGGTGAGCACGGTGAGCAGGCGCATCTCGCGCGTGATGGCGCGCATGTGCTGGACGGCGTGGANNAGGTTGCGCGCGCCGCAGACAAATGGAGTGGTGAAGGCGTGCTTGTCGATGTGATGCGCTTCGTCGGCGGGGGTGAGGACTTCGCTCTCGTCGATGTAGTCGACGCCGAGCTCCTGAAGGATCTGCGCTTCGGCGGTGTGGCCGATGCGGGCCTTGGCCATGACGGGGATGGAGACGGCCTGGATGATCTGCTTGATGAGGGTGGGGCGGGCCATGCGGGCCACTCCGCCTTCGGCGCGGATCATGGCGGGGACGCGTTCGAGGGCCATGACGGAGACGGCGCCGGCCTCTTCGGCGATGCGCGCCTGCTCGACGCTCATCACGTCCATGATGACCCCGCCTTTGAGCATCTCGGCGAGGCCGACCTTGAGGCGCAGGCTGGTACCGGTGAAACTCTTGTTTTCTGCCGATTCGGGCATGGTTTTCGACCTCGGAACGCGGCACGTTCCCATCCCCGAGGATGAGAAGGCCGCAAGGATTCCCACCTTCCAGTGTAGCAGCGAAGTGAATCCGGCGTTTCGGCGAGGAGCGCGGGCAGAGGGGCCTGCGCGCCTTCCTTAAGCCTTTCCAATCCCCCCATCGTTCCTCTGGTCCCGTTTCTGCAGGGTTTGGGGCGAAATGGCGACAACGCACGCAACGCCGGCTGGCGGATCGCCGCCGGGCGAACGGGTTCCTGCGGGGGGCGTGGCCCAACCGTCAGCCGGGCAGGCTCTGGTTCCGGCGCCGCGGCCCCTGGAGGAAGAGGAACCGCCTGTGGTGAGCGCCGCCGTGGCGCGCTTGCCGGTGGAGCTGGACGTTGCCGTGCCGGTGCGGCAGTTCCGCGTGCGCAATCTGCTGGCGCTCGAGCCGGATCAGTTGATCGAGTCGCAGTGGAGCCATGGCAACGACCTGCCGCTGGCCGCAGGCGGCGTGCAACTGGCGTGGAGCGAGTTCGAGGTGGTGGACACGCGGCTGGCGGTACGCGTGACGCGGCTGGCGTGAAAAAGGCAGGGACTAGGGATTAGGGAACAGGGAACAGGCGCGGCGTGAAGGGAATTGATGTGGCGGGGATGGAAAGGCTGAGCGGCGGCTCAACGATTGGTGGTATTGCGGGGTGGTTGATGGCGAGACTGCACAGGCGCGGGCGCCACGAGCCGCGCCTTGCGCTGGTCGAGCGCATCGCGCTCGGGCCGCGGCAGTCGCTGGCGCTGGTCGAAGCGGAAGGGCGGCGGATTCTGGTGGCCACCTCGGCCGAGGGCGGGTCGGCGTTTTATCCGCTGGGCGAGAAACCGTGCCTTGACGAGGGAACGCGAACCAGCGCAAACAGAGCGGTGCGCACAAGATCCCATCGGAAGCCGAGGGCCTCATGGTGACGGCGTGGGCGGGTGGGCTGGCTTATCTAGGCGCCGCGGCGCAGACAAGTGTGCCGCTGCTGCCCGATCTCAACGCCAAACTGCACCCCTCGGACGCGACGCCGTGGACGATTCTCCTGGTCCTGACGCTGATCACCCTGCTGCCCGCGATCCTGATGGCCATGACGCCGATGGTGCGGCTGCTGGTGGTCTTCCACTTTCTGCGCCAGGCTCTGGGCACGCAGACGGCGCCCTCGAACCCCACGCTGATGGGGCTGGCGCTGATGATGACGTGGTTTCTGATGACGCCGGTGCTGAATCAGGTCGATCGGCAGGCCGTGCAGCCCTACCGCGCAGGCCAGATCACGGGCCTCGAGGCCATGGATCGCGGCGCCGCGCCGGTGAAGCACTTTCTGCTGCGCTACGCGCGCGAGAAAGACCTGGCGCTGTTTGCGGCGGCGGGCGAGGTTCCACGGCCCAACACGCCGGACGACCTGCCCATGCGCGTGGTGGTTCCGGCGTACATGCTGTCGGAGTTGAAGGCCGGCTTTGCCATCGGCGCGGTGCTGTTTCTGCCCTTTTTGCTGATCGACATGGTGACGGCGGCGATCACCACATCGATCGGCATGTTCCAGTTGCCGCCGGTGGTGGTCTCGACGCCGTTGAAGATTCTGCTCTTTGTGATGGTGGACGGATGGAATCTGCTGGCCAATTCGTTGCTGAAGAGTTTTTGAGAGGAAGGCGATGACTCCCGACCTGGTTGCCGAACTGATGCGCCAGCTGATGCGCGAGGCCATGATCCTGGCCGCGCCGCTGCTGATCGCGGCGGCGGCGCTGAGCTTCGCGCTGAGCCTGGTTCAGACCCTGACCAGCTTGCAGGACCAGTCGCTGACCAGCGTGCCGCGGCTGGCCGCAATCGCACTGATTCTGCTGGCGGGGATGCCTTGGTTTCTGGAGCGCATGGCGGCCTACACGCGGCTGCTGCTGGGCGACTTTCATCGCTACCTGGGATGAAGAAGCAGGGAACAGGGATTAGGGAACAGGGAATAGCAGGCAAGACCGGAGACGGCGCTGGCAATGAGTGAATGGGGCAACTTTCTGAGCGCGATGACGCTGGTTCTGGTGCGGGTAGGCGGGATGGTGATCTTCGCGCCCTTCTTTTCCTCAACCTCGCTGCCGGCGCGCGCCAAAGCGGTCTTTGTGGGCGCGGTAGCCTTTCTGCTGGCGCCGCTGGTGGCCGCGCTGCCCGGCACGCAGGCCACGCTCGGCTTCTCCGCGATCCTGGGAGAGCTGGCCGTGGGACTGGTCTACGGGCTCTCGCTCACGCTGCTGAACGAGATGCTTTTGTTTGCCGGGCAGATCGCGGGGCTGCAGTTCAGCTTCTCTCTGGTCAACCTTCTGGACCCGCAGTCGGCCATTCAGACGCCGCTGTTGGGCGACCTCTTCCAACTGATGGGAACGCTGGTGCTGATTACGGCGGGCCTGGACCGGATTCTGCTGGCCTCCGTGGTGCGCAGCTTTCGCACCGTGCCGCTGGGAACTTATGCCCTGACGCCGCCGGCGGCGCTGGCGATCGTGCGCGCCGCGGGAGGGATCTTTCTGGCCGCTCTGGAGCTGGCCGCACCGGTGCTGGCCGCGACGCTGCTGGTAGAGCTCGCCGTGGCCCTGCTGGGCAAGCTGAGCCCGCAACTGCCGGTGATGGCCCTGACCGTGCCGCTCAAAACGCTGACGGGATTCGCGATTCTGGCCGGTTCGCTGGCGCTTTGGCCGCGCTTTGTCGAGGCCCGCTTCGCCGGCCTGCTGGACATGGCCGAGCGGCTGATCGCGGCGCCCGGGTTCGGAGGCTAGGCGATGGCAGGCGAGCGCACCGAACAGGCAACGCAGCACCGCCGCGAGAAGGCGCGCAAGGAAGGCGACATCCTGCACAGCCGCGAGCTGACGGCAGCGGCAGGGACGCTGGCGGGCGTGATGGCGCTGGGTGTTTTGAGCGGCCGGATCGTGGAAGCCTGGCGCGACGCGTTTGCCGGATTTCTCGCGCTGGGCTCGCCGGCGCGCTGGGAGCCGTCGGCGCTGGGACCGACCACGATGGCCATGCGGCGGCTGATGCTCGCGGTGCTGGGCCCGCCGGCCGCGGTGATGGCGATGGTGGCCCTGGCGGCGCTGGGAGCGGGCATTGCGCAAACCGGCGGAGTGAGCGTGCACGGCGGTTTGATCGGTTTCAAGCCGGAGCGTATAAACCCCTTCTCGAACCTGAAAAACCTGTTTTCCCTGCGCGCCGCGGCGCGGCTGGGCAAGTCGCTCGTCCCGGCCGGTTTTCTCGCCGTCTTTGCCGTGCAGCGTATCGCCAGGCAACTGGAGATTCCGCCGTTCTCGACCGCACGGCTGGAGCTTTTGGGCAAGGATGTGTACGGATTGCTGCTGGCCGCGGCGTGGCTGCTCTTCGGCTGGTCGGCGATCGATTACCTGGTGGAGTGGCAGAGCCGGGAGTCGCGGCTGAAGATGAGCCGCCAGGATCTCCGCGACGAGTACAAGGAGACCGAGGGCAGCCCGCAGATCCGCAGCCGCATTCGCAGCCTGCAGCGCCAGATGCGCCGCCGCCGCGTGAAGGCCGATGTGTCCCGGGCGGCCGTGGTTCTGACCAATCCTACGCATTATGCCGTAGCGCTGGGCTTCGACTTCGTGGCCATGGAAGCGCCCAAGGTGCTGGCCAAGGGACGGAATCTTTTGGCCGAGGAGATCAAGGCCGAGGCGCGCTGGGCGGGTGTGCCCATCGTGGAGAACCCTCCGTTGGCGCAGGCGCTCTACCGCACCGTCGAAGTCGGCCAGGCGATCCCCGTGGATCTGTATGCGGCCGTGGCCGCGATTCTGGCCTATCTCTACCGGCAGCGCGTGGAGGCCGAGCTGCGGGAACGGCGCCGCTCCGTGCCTTCAGGTTTTGGAGGAGTTTCGCGATGAGGCGCCGCTCCGCGGTTTCGAGTTTTGGAGGAGTTTCGCAATGAGTACAGCGGCGCTGGCTGCGGGAAGTTTGCCGGCAAAAGGCTCGATCTGGCACCGGCTGCGCGACTATCTGTTGCCGATGGCCGCGATCAGCGTGATCTTCGTGATGCTGGTGCCCGTGCCGGCCCCGGTGCTGGACCTGCTGCTGGCGATCTCGATGGCCTGCTCGATCATCGTGTTCCTCTCCGCAGTGCAGATTCGCCGCGCCGTCGAGCTGTCGGTGTTTCCCACGCTGCTTCTGCTGCTGACGCTCTTCCGGCTCTCGCTGAACATCGCATCGACGCGCAGAATTCTGCTTCACGGCCAGGAGGGAACCGGGGCCGCGGGAAAAGTGATCGAAGCCTTCGGACAGTTTGTGGTGGGCGGAAATTACGTGGTGGGCTTCGTCGTATTTCTGGCCCTGGTGGCGATCCAGTTTCTGGTGGTTTCGCACGGCGCCGTGCGCACCGCTGAGGTGACGGCGCGGTTCACGCTGGACGCCCTGCCGGGCAAGCAGATGGCCATCGACGCGGACATGAATGCGGGCCTGATCGACGAGGCGGAAGCGCGGCGGCGGCGGCAGGCCATCGCCCGCGAGGCCGAGTTCTACGGCGCCATGGACGGGGCGGCGCGCTTCAACCAGCGCGATGCTCTGGCCACCATCCTGATCACCGCCATCAATATTGTGGCCGGACTGCTGATTGGGACCCTGCAGCAGGGGATCGAGCTCGCCGAGGCGGCGCGGACGTACACGGTGCTGACGGTGGGCGACGGCCTGGTGACGATTATTCCGTCGCTCCTGGTCTCCGTAGCCGGCGGCATCACGCTGACCCGGGCCAACTCGTCGGGCATGCTGGGCGTCGAGATCCGGCAGCAATTGCTGGCCCGGCCCGCGACGCTGTACATGGCCGGCGTGGTCTCCGCGTGCATGTGCCTGATACCGGGACTGCCGAAGATCGCCTTTCTGGCCGTGGCCGCGGGACTATTTGTGGGTGCAAGACGGCTGGCGGCGCAGGCGCCGGCGTCCGCGGCGGCCGAGCTGACTCCGGCGGAGAAGAAGAAGGCCGAGAGCGCGCACGGCTCCGATCTGGCCGCGCTGCTGCGCCTGGAGGATTTGACTCTCGAGATCGGCTTCCAACTGATTCCGCTGGTCGATGAAAAGCAGGGCGGGCAACTGCTCAACCGCGTGCGCGCGCTGCGCCGGCACCTCTCCGGCGAGATGGGCTTTCTGGTGCCGCCCGTACACATCTCGGACAATCTGCGCCTGAAGCCCAGAGAGTATGTCATTTCGCTGCGCGGGATCGAAACCGGGCGCTGGCAGACCGAGGGCACGCACCTGCTGGCGGTCTCGGGCGAGGCGGGCCGGCGGCCCTTGACCGGCAGGGAGACGCGGGAACCGGCCTTCGGGGTTCCGGCGGTCTGGATCGCTCCCGCGCTCGAGGAGCAGGCCATCGCGGCGGGCTACTCGGTGGTGGACGCGGTCACGGTGATCACCACGCATCTCGGCGAACTCCTTCGCCAGCATGCCTGGGAACTGCTGGGCCGCGCGGAGATCAAGCGGCTGCTGGACGCGCTCAACGACTCGCACCCCAAACTGCTTGAGGAGCTGGTGCCCAAGCTGCTGACTCTGGGCGAGGTGGGGCGGGTGCTGGAACAACTGCTGCGCGAGAGGGTCTCGATCCGCGATCTGGGCGCGATTCTGGAGGCCCTGCTGGAGACCGCGCCCGGAAACAAGAGCCTGGTGGCCCTGGTGGAAGCCGCGCGGCAGGCATTGGGACGCAGGCTGGTGCAGCCGCTCGTGGACGGCGACGGCCAACTGCCGGTGCTGCTGCTCGACCCGGCGCTCGAGGAAGAGATTCAGGCCACGGCCGCGCCCGAGACGGGCCAACTGGCCGCGGGGCAGCGTCTGCTTTCCGCCTCTGCGCCGCCGGGAACGCCGCTGGTCCGCCGCCTCGCCGATTCTGTGAGATCCCTTATCGGTTCCACATCCTCCTCGGCAACGCCCGTGCTTCTCTGCCCGAGTCCGGCGCGGTTTTACGTCAAGCGCTGGCTGGAGCCGGTCCTGCCCCGCCTGGCGGTGGTGGCGGCCAGCGAGATTCCGGCGCAGATCCGGTTGCGCCCTGTGGGCACGGTTCGCTGAGGCGGCAAAAACAGGGCTAGAGCGGTGAGAAAGGGAAAACGATGGGACCGGAAGCGGCGGCTGCAGGGAGAGGGCCAAAGATGGTACGACGCGCCGTTGCGGGGAGCGGCTATCCGCCTCCGGCCGCGGCCGTGGGGGCGCTTTCGAGCGAGCAGGAGCGGGTGCTGCTGGAGCATCTTCCCATCGTGCGCTATCTTGCCCGCCGCATTCATGAACGGCTTCCCCAGCACGTGGACATCGAGGATCTGGTCTCCGCGGGGGTGGTGGGGCTGATGGATGCCTTCGCCAAATTCGATCCCGCCAAGAAGGTGCAGTTCCGCAGTTACGCGCAGTTCCGCATCCGGGGGGCGATTCTGGATAGTTTGCGCACCCTCGACTGGAGCCCTCGCGAGCTCCGCCGCAAGGGCCGCGCCGTGGAAGAAGCCATCCGCTCGCTGACGGCGCGGCTGGGCCACGCGCCGGGCGAGGCCGAGGTCGCCGCTGAGTTGGAGACGAGCCTGGGGGAGTACCAGCAACTGCTGGGCGATCTGAAGGGCTTGGAGATCGGAACGCTGCACGTGGAGCGCAACGAGAACTCGGGCGAGGAGGAGCTGGCCTACGTGCCTGGCCGGCCGGAGGAAGATCCGCTCTTCCGCTGCCTCAGGGGCGAGCTCGAAGAGCGGCTCACGGAAGCCATTGCGCACCTTCCCGACCGGGAACGGCTGGTGATGACGCTCTATTACTACGAAGAAATGACCATGCGCGAGATCGGCCTGGCGCTCGGAGTGGTCGAGTCGAGGGTCTCGCAGGTGCATGCATCGGCGGTGGTGCATCTGCGCGCCGCGCTCCGCGACCTGGCCGGCAAGGGCGCCGTGGAGCCGGCGCGGCGGCCCTAAGCCGCGGGCCGGAACGCGCGGCCTGCCGGCTGGGGGCGAAAAGGCGCTGCAAGGCGGCCGCCAGGCGCGCAGACGATGCGGGGGATACCGGAAGTGAGGAAGGACCATTGACGGAAAAGACGCTGAAGCAGGACGAGATCGACGCACTCTTTGAAGCCGCACGCAGTAGCGCGCCGGAGTCCATGCGCCCTGAGATGCGAGCCAAGGTCGCACCCTACAACTTTTCTTCTGCGGGGCAGATTTCGACCGAACAATTGCGCGCCATCAGTATGCTGAATGACCTGTTCGCGCGCAATCTGACGCACAATCTGGCGGCATGGTTGCGCACGCGGTTTCAAGTCAACCTGGTCTCGGCCGAACAGATCCAGTTCAATGAGTTTCTGCTGAGGATTCCCGAGATCTGCTATGTGGCCTCGGTGCGGCTGGAGCCGCTGGACGCGCTTTCGGTCCTGCAACTGGATTTGGGGCTGGCGCCACCCATCATCGATCTGCTGCTGGGAGGCGACGGCAAGGACGGGCCGCTCCGCGAGCTGACCGACATCGAGGAGTCGATCTTGGCCAGCGTGGTCGAGATCGTCTGCCGCGAGCTGACCGTGGCCTGGCAGCCGGTGGGCCTGAGCTTCCTGTTCGAGCGCCGCCAGATGCAGACCCAGGTGGCGCGCATCATCTCCGTCGCCGAGAAGACGCTCTGCCTGAGCTTTGAAATTCGCATGCCGCACAGCTCGGGGCTGATCAACCTGGCCTTCCCGGCAGTGGTGGCCAACACCATCCTGCGCCGGCTGACCACGGACTGGGGCCGGCGGCGGCGCCACGCGCGCGAGACACGGGCGCGCATGGCCGAGCTGACGCGGCAGATCCGCTTTGGCGGCTCGCTGCAACTGCCCCCGGCGCGCTTGGCGGCGGGATCGCTCGAGCAATTGCAGCCGGGCGACGTGCTGCGCCTGGATGTAGGCGCGAGCACTCTCTCCGAGTGGAGGGTCGCCGGCCAGCCGCTGTCTCTTGCCCAGGCCATGCGCCACGGCGCGCGACGCGCCGCGCGCATCGAGCGTGTCCTAGATGGGAGGGAAGGATGAAGACCTACTTCGACTGTTGGGCAGGGGCGGCTGCGGCGCTGCTCACGCAGGCCCTGGCCGGCGAGCCCCAGCTGGCCGAGTCGTTCCCCAAGCCGTTGTCCGGGGGAGGGTTTGGCTGGGCGGCCATTCTGGCCGGAGAGGTGGAAGGCCGGTTCGCCGTGCTCCTCGATGGCGCGGTTCTGGATGCGCCTCTTGTCGGCGAGGGAGTGGACCAGAAGGCCGGCTGGAAGGAACTGTTGCGGGAAACGGCCGACGCCGCGGCGGGAGAGTTGCTCGCCCAGACGGGCAAGAAGTGCCGGGTGGCGAGCTTCGAGGAGGTCGCTCAGGTAAGCCCGGTTACGCATGCCTTCGAGCTCCGCAGCGGCGAGCAGGCGTGGACGATTCTGCTGCGGGACGAGGTGCGCGTGGCTGAGCCGCAGCCCGAGGCGCGCGGCGGCGCGAATGCGCTCCCGGCAGCGGAGAATCGCCAACCGGCCTGCACGCCGGAGCAGGCGCCTTTGAGCCCGGGATTGGAGCTGCTGCTAGATGTCGAGCTCGAGGCCTCGTTGCGCTTCGGCTCGCGGGAGATGCCTCTGGGCGAGATTCTCGACCTGGGCCCGGGCGACGTGGTGGAACTCGATCGCCATGTGTCCGACCCCGTGGACCTGATTGTGGGTGACAAGATCGTGGCTCGCGGCGAGGTGGTCCTTGTGAACGGCAACTTTGGGCTGCGGGTGAGCGAGGTGGCCGCGCCCAAGAAGCGGCTGGAGAGCATCCGATGCCTGTTCTGAATCGCCGGCCGGGCCGGATTCCGCGCCGCGCCGCGCCGCCGGAGGCGGGCCTGAGCGAAGCCGGCGCCGAGGGGGCCTCCTTAACGGTGGACGCGCCGGGACACGCGCCGAGGGGACTGCACGCCGCAATCTTTACCGCCTGCTCGAATCCCCGCTGCGGCTCCGGCTGGCTGCGCCTCTGGCGCCGCCGGGAGACGCCGGTCTTCGAGGGCGGGTGGTGCTGCTCGGAGGCGTGCACGGGGGAGCGGGTGGCCTCGGCGCTCAGCCGGGAGATGGATGGGCGGGGCGGGGCGCAGGAGGGTTACAGGCACCGCATTCCGCTCGGCCTGGTGATGCTTGAGCAGGGCTGGATTACGCCGCAGGATCTGCGCGCTGCGTTGGCGGCGCAGAGAGCGGCGGGGGCGGGAAAGCTTGGCGGCTGGCTGGTGCGGCGAAAAAACGCCAGCGAGGAGCTGGTGACGCGCGCGCTGGGCCTGCAGTGGGGCTGCCCGGTGCTGGGCATCGAACCGCACAGCTCCGAGGGGCTCGCGGCCCTGGTGCCGCGCCTCTTTGTCGACGCCTTTGGCGCGCTGCCCTTGCGCATGGCCGCGGGAAAGATCCTTTACCTGGGGTTTGAAGACCATCTCGATCCTTCTCTGGCGCTGGCTGTCGAACGCATCACGGGCCTGAGGGTCGAGGCCGGGCTGGTGCGGGAGTCGGCTTTCCGGCCGGCGCACGCACGGTTGCTCGAGGCGCGGTTTCCCGCCGTGGAACTGATCGAGGCCGCGACCGAGCCCGCTTTGGCCGCCGCGCTGGCCAGGGCAGTGGAGCGGGCCCGCCCGGTGGAAGCGCGCTTGGTGAGGGTGCACGACTGTCTGTGGTTACGGATGTGGCTGCGCGCGCAACGGGGGCCCCTGCCGGAGCCGGCCTGGATCCACGATGTCATCGGCTCGGCGGGCGTGCACTGAGGCAGGCCCGGACGCGGCAGGAAGCTCGAGCGCCGGCGGGCCGGAAACAGGCCAGTAAGTGGGACTTCGTACCTCATGGATGGAGCGGATGCGCCGATAGGGGAAAGAGGGGCTGGGGATGAGCGAGATTCGAACCCTGATCGTTGACGATTCTTCGGTGATGCGCAAGATCGTGGAGCGGGCGCTGCGCCAGGCCGGGCTGGATCTGGCGGCGGTGCATGAGGCGGGCAGCGGCAGCGAGGGACTGGAGCTGTTGAAGGCTGAATCGGTGGACCTGATCCTTTCCGACATCAACATGCCCGCCATGGACGGGCTGGAGTTTCTGCGTCAGATCCGGGCGCAGAATCTGGCTCCCGGTGTTCCCGTGGTGATGATCACCACCGAATCCAGCGAGGAGCACGTCAGGCAGGCCATCCAGGCCGGGGCGCAGGGCTACATCCGCAAGCCTTTCACCGCCGAGCAGGTGAAGGAACGGGTTTTGCCGCTGGTGCATGCGGCATAGCCCGGACGGCGCCGCGCAGTGGAACGGGGGGAACCGTGCCGTTGATCGGTACGCGAGCAGCCGCCATCGCAGGGTGGAGGGGCGGCACAAACGAGGGTGTCAACAAGAGGGAACGTACGATGGCGGTATCGTTGCGTGAGTCCGTGCAACGGGTCTCCGATCCGCGGAACCTGGATGCGAGCGTCGAAGAGGTCTTCCGGCTGATGCTGGGTATCGAGTGCAGAGGCGACGCCGGGCCGGCGGCCAGGGAGCAGGAGTCGGTGACCGCGGTCGTGGGGTTTGGCGGGGTATTGAGCGGCGCCTGCGTCTTCCGCTCGGGAGCCAAAGCGGCGCTGAGGATTGCCGCGCAGATGACGGGCATGGAGTTCGCCGGGATCGACGACACGGTGAAGGACGGCATCGGCGAGATCTGCAACATGCTGGCGGGAGCCTGGAAGGGCAAGGTCCCGGAGCTGGCGGCCAACTGCGGGCTCTCGGTTCCGGCGGTCATCACGGGCCGGGATTACAACCTCCATGTACAGGCCCCCGAATTCCAGGTGCACCGCGTCTACCGCTTCGGCGAGGAGGCCTTCGAGGTCACAATCGTTTGTGACGGACTGCAATAAGGCAGGGAGCAGGGAGCAGCCAATAGGGAATAGAAGAACAGGGAACAGGGGTCAGGCAACAGGGAGCAGCGCACGCTGAACGCTGAAGGCCAAGAGATAGAAGCAAGAACTTCTTACTCCCTACTGGCTACTCCCTACATTATTGTTGCTCGGTCCCTTGGTACCCGGTTCCCTTTGCTCACACTTCTTGAACCCTTTCTAATCTCGCTCCGGCCCCATTTGGTTCCCAATCTGCATGGGGTAGCTCTGTATGGACAGCGGCTACTACGCGGCGATGACGGGGCTGGTGGCGCGTACTCAGGCCCTGGATACGGCGGCGGCCAATCTGGCCAATGCGCAGACGCCGGGCTACCGGGCGGAGCGGGAGTTTTTCCGTTCCGTGCTGCTCGGGCCTGACGCCCTGGACTCGCAGTTGGGCAAGACGGTGAACAACTACGGCCTGCTGGGCGGCGACCGGCTGAGTCTGGCGCAGGGGGCGCTCGAAGAAACCGGCAATCCGCTCGATCTGGCTATCGAGGGCCAGGGATTCTTCATGGTGCAGACGCCCAATGGCGTGCGCTATACGCGGGACGGCAGCTTCCATCGCGCCCAGAACGGGCAACTGGCGACGGGGGCGGACGAGCCCGTTCTCACCGCAGCCGGCCAGCCGATTGCGATTCCTCCTGGGGAGGTATCGGTGGGCGCCGACGGGGTGATCTCGGTGTCCGGTGGAACGGTTGCGGCCGTGGGGGTGGTTGCCTTTCCTGCGGGAACGGAACTTACGCCCGAGGGCGCCAACCGGTATGTTGCGCCCCAGGGCGTTAAGCCGGTGGCGGCCAGCGACGCCGCAGTGCACCAGGGAGCCCTTGAAGCCGCCAACCAGGACGTGGTGCAGGGATCGCTGAACCTGATCGTGATGCAACGCCAGGCGGAGATGATGCAGCGGGCGCTGACCGTCTTCCATACCGAGTTCAACAAGTTTGCCACCGAGGATCTGCCGAAGGTGTAGGCGATCGTCTCGTCCAAATCGGGGGAAAAATGATTCGAGCCTTGTACACAGCAGCCAGCGGCATGAGTGCGCAGCAAATGAATCTCGACACCATCGCCAACAACCTGGCCAACTCCTCGACCACGGGCTTCCGGCAGTTGCGCCTGCAGTTCCAGGACATGGTGTACCAGAACCTGGTGACGCCGGGAGCCGCAGAGAGCCAGAACACGGTTTCGGCCGGCCTGCAGATTGGCCTCGGCACCAAGTCCGCGGCCACGGAAGTCATCAACACGCAAGGGTCGCTGAACGAGACCGACAACCCGCTGGACGTGGCCATCCAGGGCGCGGGATTTTTTCAGGTGCAGCGGCCCGACGGCACCATCGCCTACACGCGCGCCGGCCAGTTCCACCTGAACAACCAGGGAACCGTCGTAACCACCGACGGCGATCCGCTGATTCCGACGATTACGATTCCGTCCAATGCGACGGCGGTGACGATCACGCAATATGGCGTGGTGAACGCAACCCTCGCGGGCCAGCAGAATCCGTCGCAACTGGGGCAGATTCAATTGGCTACGTTTCCCAATCCCGGGGGCTTGGAGAGTATGGGCAGCAACCTGCTGACGGCGACCTTGAGCTCCGGCGATCCGGTGCTGGGAAATCCCGGCGGAAGCGAGGGGCTGGGAACTCTGCAGCAGGGTTATCTGGAAAACTCAAATGTGGATGTGGTGACCGAATTCGTGCAGATGGTGCTGGCGCAGAGGGCCTACGAATCGAACTCGAAGGTGATCAAGGCCGCGGACGATATGTATTCGCAGGTCAACAATATGACGCATTGATGCGCCTCCTTCGGCTGAGCAGTGAGTGCGGCAGGGTATGAGGACGGGATTGCGGCAGAGAACGGCATGGGCAGCGCTGCTGGCGAAATGGGCAGCGCTGCTGGCGGCATCGGCGCTGCCTCTTTGCAGTCAAACGGCGGCCGGCGGCTCTTCTCTGCGCGGCGTAAATGAACCCCCGGCTTTTGCAAAGCCCGCACCGGCCGTAACCCAGCCTGGGGGCGAGATTCTTGGGGAGATCGACGATCCACATACGGGAATTCGCTGGCTGCTGATGCGGGACGCGGCGAATGCGGGGGGGCCGGGACGCCTGGTGCGGATCGGCCATGCGGGATCGGGCGCCAAAGGCGGGACGCGCGGAGGCGCCTCCGGAGCGGCGCGGCTTCGCCCGCTGATCCACGCCGGGGACGCGCTCATCGTCGAGGAGCACACGGCCGTAGTGGACGCGTGGCTGGAGGCGGTGGCGCTGGGTCCCGCGGCCGCCGGCGCGGAGTGCAGGGCGCGGTTGAAGATTGGGGGCAAGGTGGTGCGCGTTGTCGCGCTTGCAGCGGGACGGGCGGAACTGGCGCCGGACGGGGAGACACGGCCATGAAGAGGGGATGGGCGGCGGCAATTCTTGCGGGCGCGGTTCTGGTCTCGCCTTGCGGGGCGATGGGCAAGAGGCATAGTCCGGCGCTGGGGACCTCCAAGGCGACTCCGCCTGAAGAGGCGCTGCGCGCCTACATCGCTCATGTGCGCGCCCAGCAGGCGGCGGAGGTGCGGACGCCGGGCTCGATCTGGAGCGCGCAGGGCCAGATGGTGCGGCTGGGCACGGACGTAAAGGCCTTCCGGATTCATGACGTGGTCATGATCGTGGTGAGTGAAAGCCTGACCGCATCGACCGACGGCCAGGTGAAGGGCACGCGGGCTTCGAACGCCAACTCCGGAATCACATCCCTGTTCGGCGCGCTCAAGGCCTCGAACGCCCTGCAGAACCTTGCGGGCATGACCGCCTCCTCGGGGCTGACGGCGCAGGGACAGAGCACGACCGACTCCAGCCTGGCGACGACCTTTGGCGCCGAGGTGTTGGATGTGCTGCCCAACGGCATGCTGGTAGTGCAGGCGACGCGGCAGTTGACGTTTTCCCAGCAGACGCAGCTGATCACGCTGCGCGGCCTGGTGCGCCCGGAGGACGTAAGCAACCAGAACCAGGTACAGTCGACGGCCATGACGGACCTGGAGCTCGAAGTGACCGGCAAGGGAATCGTGAACGACTCGACCTACCGGCAAAACCCGGTAGTGCGGTTCCTGGAAAAGTTGCTGGTGTTCTGAAAGAGGTCATGGCGCAGGCATGGCGATACGAGGGGCGAATACGGAGGCAAGAAAGCGGAGCCGGTGCAAGCTGGTCCGGCAGGGCTGGGCGTTCCGGTGGCGGCTGGCGGCGGCGGCCGCCTGTCTTCTGGCGATGGCAACGGTCCATCCCGAAGAGGCGCAGCGCAAGTTGCGCGTCAAGGACGTGGCGGCGATCGAAGGGATTCGCGACAACCAACTGGTGGGTTATGGATTGGTGGTGGGGCTGCGCGGTACCGGAGACAGCTCGCAGACGGTCTTTCCCGCGCAGACGCTGGTCTCGGCTTTGGAGAGGATGGGCATTACTGTGCCCCAGACCGGATCGCAGAGCGCCAGCAACATGCAGGTGAAGAACATGGCCGCGGTCTTTGTGGTGGCTACGCTGCCTCCCTTCAGCCGTCCTGGCTACAAGATGGACATCACCGTCTCGTCGGCCGGGGATGCGCGCTCGATCGAGGGCGGCATCCTGTTGATGACGCCGCTTTACGGTCCGGACGGACAGATCTATGCGCAGGCGCAGGGGGCCCTGGTGTTGGGCGGCTACATGGCATCGTCCGGGGGCAGCACGAAACAGATGAATCATCCCACCACGGCGCGCATTCCGGGCGGGGCGCTGGTGGAGCGGCCGGTCCCCTTCGATCTGGACCAGATGCGCACGGTGAGCGTGGTTCTGAACGACGCCGACTTTCACACCGCGGAGGGGATGGCGGCGGCGATGAATCGGGTTCTCGGTTCGGCGCGGGCGCACGCCGTCGATAGCCGGCGCGTGGAGATCGCCGTGCAGCCGAACGAAGATGTAGCGGCATTGCTCGACAAAGTGGAGGAGACCGAAATCGAGGTGTATCCGCGGGCGCGAGTGGTAGTGAATGAACGCACCGGCACGGTGGTCATCGGGGGCACGGTACACCTGCAGCCGGTGTCGATTCTGCACGGCGGATTGAGCGTGAATGTGATCCGCGAGGTGGAGGTTTCGCAGCCCAATGCGATGTCCGGGGGGACAACGCAGGTGGTCGAACAGACCACGTTACAAGCCCAGGACAAGCCGGTAAACCGTATCGAGCTGAAGGAAGGCGCCACAGTGGAGGATTTGGTCAAGGAATTGCAGCGCACCGGGGCAGGGGCGCGGGACGTGATTTCCATCCTGCAGGCGATGAAAGAAGCCGGTGCGCTGGACGCCGATCTGGAAGTGCTGTGAGGCAGGGAATAGGGAGTAGGGAATAGGGAGTAGGGAATAGGAACGTGAATGTTGGCTTGATTAGCGGGACGGCGGCGACGGAGGTGGGGGTGACGCAGCTTGCGGCAAGTGCGCCCTCGCCTCGGTTGCTGCGGGCGGCGCACGAGTTCGAAGGGCAGATGATGCAAGAGTTGCTGAAACCGATGATGCGCGGCGATGCGCTGACGGGGGCCGAGGAGGACGATTCGGATTCCGGCGCAGGATCGGGCGGCGCACTCGGCGAGTTTGCCTCGGAAATGTTGGGACAGGCCCTCAGCGAGCGGGGTGGGTTCGGGATTGCCGACCGGATTCTGAGAGAACTCTCACCTTCCGGTAACCAGCACGCAGGCGGAAAGGTAACCGGAAGATTGCGCAAAGATACTGTCATGAAAACTTCCCAATGACTGGAGTGATTAGCAAACACGCCGATAGACCCATAAAGGAGCAATGCGTATGGATATTCGCAATAGCCTGGACGGATTGCGGTCGCTGCTGGGGGTAAATCCAGCGGCTTCTTCGACGCCTCAGAGCACGAACAGGACAAGTACGGCGGGGAGCGGATTGGACACCGACCAGGCGACGCTGAGTGAAGCGGCGAGCCAGGTGTCGCAGGCGGTCACGGGCGAAGGTGTGCGCGCGGACAAGGTGGCGATGGTGCAGGCGGCTCTGGCCGCAGGAACCTACGATGTGCCGTCATCGGCGGTGGCGTCGAAGGTGGTAGACGCCATGCTGGCGGCTGGGCAGTAATCCGGGCAGCGCGTGGGGCGCGCAGAACGGCGAGGCGGGTTGAACGGCTGGACGGGCAAGCGGAACGGGGCGGCGAATGAGGCGGGAAGGGAAGGCGGCCGATGCAGGAGCTTGAGACGTGCGCGGCGGATCCGGGACACCGTGTAGCGAGTCCAGGGCTCAAGGAGCTGGTGGTGGAGGCGTCGCGAGCTCTGGTGCGGCTGGACGCGGCGCGGCTGGAGGAACTGGCGCTCTGCTGCGAGGCGCTGAACCGAAGCCTGGGACCGATGAGCGCCGAGGAGCGGAGGAAGATGGCGCGGCAGGCACGCGAGGTCAAATCCGATATGGCCGTGTTTGCCCGGGTGTTGGAGGCGACGCGGGCCAATTGGAATGTGATGAACCGGCTGCGGGAGCTGAGGGCGGGCCAGCTTGAGTACACTGAGCGGCAGGCGCGGGGCAGCGCAGGAGCGGAGGCCGGGTATGGGGACCATTAGCTCCGCGTTGAGCTTGACGGCCGGAGCTCTGGATGCCGATCAGGCCGCTTTAAGCGTAGTAGCCAACAATGTGGCGAACGCCAACACGGCCGGGTATACGGAAGAGACTCCGACCTGGAAAGAGAACACGCCGATCGAAGTGGGCGGGGTATCGGTGGGCGATGGAGTCACGGAGAGCGGCGCCGCCTCGCGGCGGGACCTCGTGCTGCAGGAGCGGCTGGACCAGCAGCAGCAACTGGCCTCGGCTTCGAGCACGCGGTTGGCGGCGCTCAACAACATCCAAGCGCTGTTCACACCCGATTCCGGCTCGTCCAGTTCAACTGCCGGGGATATCGGCAGCGACATCACGAGCTTTTTCGACTCCTTCTCGTCGCTGGAGAGCAATCCGGCGAACAATGCGCTGCGCGAGCAGGTGCTGAGCTCGGCAACAACGCTGGCCGGCGACATTTCGGGCGCGGCGAGCAGCCTGAACGCGCAGAGCGCGGCATTGAACCAGGAAGCGTCGGGCGTAGTGAGCCAGGTGAACTCTCTGACCAGCGCCATTGCGCAACTGAACCTGGAGATCGAGTCGGCGTCGCCGCACGCGGATGCGGGGACGCTCGAGGATCAGCGGCAGCAGGACCTGAGCCAGCTCTCGCAACTGGTCGGGATCAGCCAGGTGACGACGGAGAACAACGGCCTGTCGGTGACCACAACATCAGGGCAGTTGCTGGTCTCAGAGGGGCAGAACTTTCAACTGACCACGGGAACGGTGAACGGCGTTACGGACTTCTTTCTGGGCGGAACGGACATCACCACGCAGTTGGCTTCGGGCGGCGGGCAACTGGGAGGGTATTTAACGGCGCGGGACACGGATATTCCGGATGCCCTGGCCTCGCTCGACCAATTGGCGTACAGCATCTCGACCACGGTGAATGCACAAAACAACTCCGGCACGGATCTCGATGGCGTAACCGGGACGGCCGCCAATCCGCTTTTCATTTTCAACCAGCCCACCGCGGTGGCCGGCAGCGCGGCCAACATGAGCGTAACCATGACCGACCCCGGCCAGATCGCCGCTGCCGGGGCCGGAGACGGGGCCGGCGATAACTCGAACGCCGTGGCCATGGCGAACCTCGCCAAGGAGCCGCTCGGAGCACCGACGACGAGCTTTAGCCTGACGGAAAACTTGGATTCCGGCACTCCGGTGAACGGCACTGCGCCGGGAAATGTCGAGGTGTACGACACGCTTGGCAACAGTTACCAGGCCACAGTGACCTACACCCAGGAGGGCGCCAACACCTGGGGCTACTCGGTTGCCCTCCCCGCAGCGGCCTTTGCCTCAGGGGTGTCAACGCCGGTAACGGGAACGATGACGTTTAATGCAGCGGGCAATCTGACCCAGATACAGCCTACCGGCGCGGCCAATCCGGAAACAGTGGGAACCGCGCCTGGCGACGTCTCTTCGATTCCGCTTGAGTTTGCCGGGCTGGCCGACGGCGCCGCGGATCTGAACATCGGCTGGAACCTGCTCGCCGCCAACGGCACATCCCTCATCAACCAGACCGCAGCGGCCTCTGCCCAGACCGGACAAATCCAGAACGGGTTTGCGGGTAGCCAGCCGCCTATCGACTATTACTCGAACTTTGTCTCCACGCTGGGCGCGACGGTTTCCGAAGTGCAGACGGAGAACACGGCGCAGAATGCGTCGGTGACGCAGTTGCAAACGCAGAACAATGCGCTGTCCAGCGTGAACCTGAACGACGAGGCGGCGGCGATGTCCACGCTGGAGACCAGTTATCAGGCTGCGTCGCGGGTATTCACGCTGCTGAATACCATCATGGCCTCGGCGTTGAACCTGGGCGTGGAGACGGCGGTGGCGTAGAAACAGGGAACAGGGAACAGGGAGTAGGGAACAGGGAATAGAAAACCGGGCGCAGTGCGCAGGCAGCGGTCGTCCTCAAAGCGGCCTGCGATGGTTGGGGATTAGGGAAATGCGAGTGGATCCGACGTACATTACGAATCTGGTGGGCTCGCTGGACCAGACGCAGACGAGCGAGCAGCAATTGAGCGCGGAGCTGTCGAGCGGCGTGAGCATCACTTCGCTGAGCCAGAATCCGGTGGGCTCGGGCGAGAACGTGCTGCTGCTGAACCAGATTCAGCAGGACGATTCGTTCACCGAGAGCTCGAATCTGGTGACGGGACAGTTGCAGGTGGCGGATTCGGCACTGGGCAGCGTGGTCACCGAGCTGACGCAGGCAATTTCGTTGGCCACGAGCGCCAACAACGGGACGATGAATGCGAGCAACGTAAAATCGATCGCGAACCAGATTTCGGGGATTCTGAGCGAAGTGCAATCGCTGGCCAATACGAGCTATCAGGGCCAGTACATTTTTGCCGGCGGAAAGACGACCGCGGCGCCGTTTTCGACGTCGACGTCGACATCGCCGGCGGTGACCAGCTACGTTGGCGACGAGAACGTGAACTATCTCGAGCTGCCCAACGGACAGAAGATCCAGTTGAACGTGCCTGGCGACCAGATTTTTATGGGCGCTGGGACGAACAGCGTGTTCGGCGCGCTGAATGCGCTGGTGGCCGACTACGCGAGCGGCACGGTGAATGCGGCGCAGGCGGTGGGCGACACGACAGCCCTAAGCACGGCGTTGAATTATGTTTCGCAGCAGCGTGTAACGGTCGACAATTCGATCACGCAGATCGGCGCGGCGTCGGGCGCAGTGACCACCGAGAAGACACAGCTGATGGCCGCGCAGACCGACCTGATGCAAGCCGACATTCCCACCATTTCCACGCAATTGTCGCAGGCGGAGACGCAGCAGACGGCTCTGGAAGATGTGATCGCGCAACTCGATTCGCCGTCGAACAGCCTGTTCAGCAAGCTACAGGGATAATGCCGTTACCGGCCCGTTCGCAGTTCGGCGGCGGAACTATACTCTAGCCAAGAGGATTCTCTTTGTTTGCTGCGCTGCGTTTCTTGTGGAATGCGACGCGGGGCCACCGGCTGGCTCCGTGGCGGAGCGAGTTTCTGCGCTGGCGCGTGGAGACGTATTCCGGCCAGCGCGCGGATACGCTGACGGCAAAGAGCGTGCTGGGATTTTTCTGGACGGAACGCTGGGAGCTGCTGAAATTCCTGCGCTGGACCGGACAAGTGGAGCGCGAGGCGCGAACAAGACAGGGAATAGGAAGCAGCCAATAGGGAGTAGAAAAACAGGGACCAAGGGAACGAGGCTGGAGAGGCATCGAAATTCTTCCGACAGCGACAAAATCCCCGGGAATGATTCCATAGCTTATGAGGATGCGAGGAATTCTTTTGTTCATCGCAGCGACGGCGTTTGCGTCGATGACGCCGGCGCGGTCGCAGCAGTTGCCGCCAATCGAGCCGCCCGAACTGATGCCCGCTGCGCAAGGCGTCGCGCCGAACCTGCGCGTGACGACCACCGAAGTGCTGGCGCCGACGCTGGTGGAGACGAAGAGCGGAGGGATTCTGTACGGCCTGAAGCCGGACGACTTTGTGCTCGAAGACAACGGCGTGCCGCAGAAGATCAGGGTGCAGCCGGAGCTGGACACGGCCCCGGTGGCGCTGGTGGTGGCAGTGGAAGAAGGCGGGGCGAGCGTGCTGGAGTTTGACAAGCTGGCGAAGATGGGGCCGTTGCTCGATCTGTTTCTTTCGGACCCGCGCAGCCAGGTGGCGCTGGTGGGATTCGACTCCGTGCCGCATCTAATCCAGGACTATACACATGCCGGCGGCCAGGTGAACGCCGAGTTGCAGCAACTGCAGCCGGGCGACGGCGGGGCGGCGATTCTGGACACGGTAAATTACGCGGTGACGTTGCTGGAGACACAGCCCAAGGAGTATCGGCGCGTGCTGCTGCTGATTAGCGAGGAGCGCGACCACGGTAGCAGGCACACGAAGACGGTGCAGCTCATCAAGCAGATCGGCGAGTCGGACGTGCTGGTGCTGAGCGTGAGTTATTCGGCGGCGCTAGCGGAGCTCGGGCATGACGTGAAGGACAGCGGCGAAGACCGGACGCTGAGTATGGTTTCGACGCTGGTGATGGCGGTGAAGGCCTTCAAAAAGAATGTGGCCAGGGAAGTGGCGGAGATGAGCGGCGGCGAGTACACGACGTTTGTGGGCGACAAGCGGTTCGAGGCGCGGGTGATGACGGCGGCGAGGGATGCGAGGAATCGGTATCTGATTACCTTCAGCCCGTCGGACCCGACTCCGGGGTTGCACACGATTCGCGTGCGGACGAAGGAGGATTACG
Source organism: Acidobacteriaceae bacterium (assembly GCA_003171315.1). GTDB lineage: Bacteria > Acidobacteriota > Terriglobia > Terriglobales > Acidobacteriaceae > Telmatobacter. The sequence goes on along the minus strand of PMYE01000028.1, from coordinate 6,143 downwards.
GGGCAAAGATTGTGGCGCGGGCGAATTATTGGCTGGAGGAGCAGCAATAGGTTGTGGAACCATGCGTATCGGATCAACCGACAGCGACGGATATGATCTGTGATTTCAATTATTTAGTGGGTGTATGACAAAATGCCGCAAAAAGTGTGGCATAATGTCCTTATGAGTCAAGCCGCCTCAATTCCCGTGCAATCTCCTGGACTCCAGTTCGACTGGCAGGCCATCGAGAGGGGAGTACCGCTTTCCGCTCTGGAGGAGTTTGCGGCGTACTCGGGGATAGGACTCAAGGAGTTGCTCGAAGTGGTGATTCCGCCCCGAACGCTCAAGCATCGCCGGGAACGCAAAGAGCCGCTTAGTGTGGATGAATCCGACCGTATGGCCAGAGTGGCGCGGCTCTACGATCTCGCCGTCAAGGTCTTTGGGAACCCCGAGAAGGCGCACCATTGGCTGTCGAAGCCCAAGATGCGATTCGACGAGCGCTCACCGCTAGCAATGATGCGAACCGAGCTGGGTGGACGACAGGTGGAAGAGTGGCTGATTCAGATCGATGAAGGGATGTTTGCCTGATTTTGCAAGTTGGTTGTTTTCGGAAATCGAAAATGATCGGTTGAACGGCGGAGGATCGCCTGCAAAGGCGTTAAAAGTAGACATCCGTAGCAGCCAAGTCAGAGACAGAGAACGCAGTCAAGTGAACATACGTCTGATTTGGAGTTCGCTATGAGTATCTATTGGAGGATCAGCAACTATATTGACCTGAGCGGCGAAGGTGGCCGCGTTGCAAGCGCGAGGTGGCATACCGCGGGTCGAAGGATTGTTTACCTGGCCGAATCGCCCGCTGTAGCGATGTTCGAAGCGCTTGTTCACATGGAATACGATGTAGAAGATTTCCCCGGAGAATTCACGCTGCTAAAGATTTCCGCGCCGGATTCGTTGAAGGTTTCTTTCCTCGATCCATCTGAAAATCCGGACTGGCGCGAACAACCTGAGTTCACGCGTGGGATCGGAGACGCATGGCTCGCTTCGCGCGGAACTTCACTTGCGCGCGTTCCTTCGGCCGTTGTTCCCCAGGCCTGGAATTACCTCCTGAATTCTGAGCACCCAGAGGCAGAGTTGGTGCGGATCGAAGGACAATTCCGCGAACGTCTCGATATCCGGCTATCGCGAAGAAAATTCCGCTGAGGCGCAAAGGCCTTCAAAGTGCCAAGAGGGGTTTGCCTGCGGGCGCGTTCATGTTAATCTTTCAGTAGACACTGAAGAGTGGACACGAGACAGAATGAGGAGTAATGGACGCCGTGCTGGCGACTGAAAAGAAAACCGACCTGATCAAACGCTTTCGCACCCACGATACGGACACCGGATCACCGGAGGTCCAGATCGCGATTCTAAGCGAGCGGATCAGCGACCTGACCGAGCACTTCAAGGCCCACAAGAAGGATCATGCCTCGCGGCGTGGGCTGTTGATGCTGGTGAGCAAGCGCCGCCGCCTGCTGGATTACCTGAAGACGCACGACACGGACCGCTATCGCGACGTGATCGGCAAGCTGGGAATCCGCAAGTAATCCGAAGAAAGCTGACGTTGAACCGGAAGCATTCAGACCGGACAGTGGTCACGGTCCCCATACAACATGGCATACCGGACCCAGGCGCGCCGGGCGGGCTCGAAAGAGCTGCCGGGCGGGCGCAGAGGTATTTTGCGTGCGCGTGGCGCGCATTCCCCCCACAAGTTTCCCAAGTGAACAAACGAAGAGAGGACAAATATGTCTACGAAGCATGAAGTAGCCGTCGAGCTAGCGGGCGGCAAGCGCCTGGTATTTGAGACCGGGCGCATGGCAAAGCAGGCCTCAGGCGCGGCGCTGGTGGTGACGGGCGAGACCGTGGTGCTGGCAACGGCTGTAGCTTCACCCGATCCCAGGGAGGGAATCGATTTCTTCCCGCTGACGGTGGATTACCGCGAGTACACGTACGCCGGCGGACGCATTCCCGGCGGATTTATCAAGCGCGAAGGCAGGCCCAGCGAAAAAGAGATCCTGACCTGCCGGCAGATCGATCGGCCTCTGCGGCCGCTTTTCCCCGATGGATTCCGCAATGAAACGCAACTGATCGCGCTGGTGCTCTCCGCGGATAAGGAGAACGATCCCGATGTTGTGGGGATCAACGCGGCTGCCGCGGCGGTGGCGCTTTCGGATATTCCGTTTGGAGCGACAGTGGGCGCGGTGCGCGTGGGACGCGTGAACGGCGAGTTTGTGGTGAATCCCACGTATGCCGAGCGCGCAGCGACGACGGTGAACATCATGGTGGTCGGCCACAAAGACGGAATCGTGATGATCGAGTCGGGCGCAAAGGAAGAGACGGAAGAGATCATACTGGCGGCGATCGAGTTCGCGCACGAAGAGATCAAGAAGATTGTGGCGGCGATCGACGAGCTGGCGGCGAAGGCCGGCAAGAAGAAGCGTGCATTCACGCCGCCGGAGATGGACGAGGCGTATTACGCGGAACTGAAGGCCAAGATCGGCGAACGGCTGAGCGATGCGCTGGACACCAAGAAGCACGAAAAGATCCAGAGCTACGCGCTGGTGGACGGGATCAAGAAGGAGCTGGCGGCGGAATTGCCTGCCGATGACCCGGATGCGAAGAAGAAGCTCGGGCACTATTACGAGATGCTGCGTGAGCGGATGTTCCGCGAGCAGGTGACAAAGGAGCGCATCCGCCCGGACCGGCGGGCGTTTGACGAAATCCGGCCGATCTCGATCGAGACCGGAGTGCTGCCACGGACGCACGGATCGGCGCTCTTCACGCGCGGCGAGACGCAGGCGCTGGTGACCGCGACGCTGGGCACGATGGACGATAGCCAGCGGCTGGAGTCCTACGAGGGCGAGCAGCGGAAGAGCTTCATGTTGCACTATAACTTTCCTCCGTTCAGCGTTGGTGAAACAGGACGTATGACCGGCGTGGGACGGCGCGAAGTGGGCCACGGAGCGCTGGCGGAGCGCGCCATCAGCGCGGTTCTGCCGGGCGCCGACGAGTCGCCGTACTCGATCCGCATCGTGAGCGACATTCTGGAGTCGAACGGATCGTCGTCGATGGCTACCGTTTGTGGAGCGAGCCTGGCGCTGTTCGATGCGGGCATCAATTTGAAGGGCGCGGTGGCCGGCGTGGCGATGGGCCTGGTGAAGGAGGGCGACGATTACGCCATTCTGACCGACATCGCGGGCGCGGAAGACCACTACGGCGACATGGACTTCAAGGTGGCCGGAACGCGTAAGGGAATTACCGCGCTGCAGATGGACATCAAGATCGGCGGGCTGACGCGCGAGATACTGCAGCAGGCGATGGAGCAAGCACGGCGTGGGCGGCTGTTCCTTTTGGACAAGATGGATGCGGTGATCGACGGGCCGCGCGTGGAGCGGTCGAAGTACGCGCCACGGATTGAGACCGTGATGATTCCTACGGACAAGATTCGCGACCTGATCGGCAAGGGCGGTGCGACAATCCGCGGCATTGTGGAGCAGACGGGCGCGAAGATCGACGTGGACGACACGGGCAAGGTGAGTGTGGCGTCGAGCGACGCCGAGGGATTGAAGAAGGCTCTGGCCATAATCAGCGACCTCACTGCGGTTCCTGAGGTGGGCAAGACCTACCTGGGCAAAGTGGTGCGCATTGCGGAGTTCGGCGCGTTTGTGGAGATCTTCCCGGGCACGGACGGGTTGCTACACATTTCCGAAATCGCGGAGCATCGCGTGAAGGAAGTGAAGGACGAGCTGCGCGAGGGCGACCAGGTGATGGTGAAGGTGCTGGCCCTGGAAGGCAACCGCATCAAGCTGAGCCGCAAGGCGCTCATCAGGGAGCAGAAGGCGAAGCTGGCGCAGGCAGGGCAGGCGCCGGCCGAAGAAGCGGAGTTTGCGCAGCCAGCGGCTGCGGAGCCCGCTACGGCGCCGGCCCCGAGACGCAGCAAGCCGCGCAACGAGTTTGACGAGCGGCAGCCCAGCTCAAATCAGAGCACGATTCTGATCGAGGGCGGAGACTTCGACGAGGAAAGCACTGGGGAAATCGACGAAGAGAACGAGCCGAACTTCAACCGGGTTGAGGGTGCACCTGTCCCGGCCGGTCAGGTTGCAGTTGGGAGCCGTCCGCCAGCCAATAACAACAATCGTCGGCGCCGGCGCCGGAGGCCAGGCGTTCCGAGCCGTGGACCAGGCGGCGGCCAGTAACTGAACCGCAGAATTAACCAAACAAGGAAGAAGGCCCGGACGACGTGTCCGGGCCTTCTTCTTTCTGTTTAACTCTCCTCAGTTGAGCTTGTTGGCGGTATAGCCTTGCGCACTTCCGGCAACAACGCCGGTTCCCAAGCCTGCTTTCCTGCGGCTTTCCAGAGCCACCTGCTTTTCAACCAAGGGGAGTGGAATTGTGATGCCGGGGCTGGACTCTCCTCCAAACTCCCTAGCCTGCATTTCTCACAGGCACAGTGTTGATTGCGGTGGCTGCAGATAGAAAAAAGGACTTGGAAAGGCCGTCTTTTCATGGCATAACTGCGTTGTCGAAGCGTCGTTGTTGCCGTGCGGAGGCGGCCTTTCTTATGACAGAGTGTAGCCAAGAAACGTTTGCATTTACAGCTCATTTTTCGCGCCGGGTGGAAGCCGGGTTTACGGCCGGCCAAGTGTCCAGCGACGGCGGGTCGCTGCTGTTGCGCGAGGCGGACCGCAAGATCAACCTGCTGGGGCGGCTGGCGGCCTGCTTCAGCGACGGCCGCTCGCCCTTGCTGGTCAAGCACCAGTTGCCGGAGATGCTGGCGCAGCGCATCTACGGGCTGGCGCTGGGTTATGAAGATCTTAACGATCATGAACAGTTACGCCGCGATCCGCTGCTGGCCCTGCTGGCGGGCAAGCGGAATCTGGATGAGACTCTGGCCGGCAAGAGCACGCTGAACCGGTTGGAATTGGCCGGCAAGACCGCCCGCTATCACAAGATCGCTTACTCCGCCCAAGCCCTGGATCGGTTGCTGGCGGATCTTTTCATCGAGTCGCACGCCACGCCGCCGAGCCAGATCGTGCTCGATCTGGACGCCACCGATATCCCGCTTTACGGCCATCAGCCGGAGCGCTTCTTCCACGGCTACTACGACAGCTACTGCTATCTGCCGCTGTATATCTTCGCCGGCGACCAGTTGCTGTGCGCTCGGTTGCGGCCGGCCAACCAGGATGCGGCTGCCGGCTCGGTAGAAGAAGTGGAGCGCATCGTGGCCCAGTTGCGCCGGCGCTGGCCCGAGGTGAAGATCATCCTGCGCGCCGACTCCGGCTTTTGCCGCGAAGAACTGATGGGCTGGTGTGAACGGAAAGAAAACCATGTTGATTACGCCTTCGGCCTGGCACGCAACCAGCGGCTGACGAAGATCATCGGCGCCCAGATGCACCAGGCTCGTGTCCTGCACCAGACGACGGGCAAGGCGGCCCGTGTCTTCACCGAGTTCAGCTACCGCACGCACAAGAGTTGGTCCTGTTCACGCCGCGTGGTGGCCAAGGCAGAGTTCCTCGACAAGGGCCAGAACCCGCGCTTCGTGGTCACTTCGCTGGCCGTCGACGAGTGGGCCGCGCAGGGCTTATACGAGAAGTTCTACTGTGCCCGCGGTGAAATGGAGAATCGCATCAAGGAGCAGATGTGCCTGTTCGCCGACCGGCTCTCCACCGACGAGATGAAGGGCAACCAGTTGCGCCTGTACTTCTCCGCGCTGGCCTACACGCTGATCGAAGCGCTGCGGCGGCTGGGCTTGAAAGGCACAGAGTGGGCCGAGGCGCAGGTGGATACAATCCGCCTGAAGCTGCTCAAAATCGGCGCTGTGGTGCGGGTCAGCGTACGCCGGGTCATGCTTCAACTCAGTTCCGCTTATCCCTGGAAAGACCACTTCGAGCAAGCCTTCCACGCGCTGCGCTGTTGACAGCCGCTGCACACCTGTTGCCAACTCCGCTTTCATCCCGGCCGGCATCCCGGCAGGCGGAGCCGTGCGCAAAAGACACACCGAAAAGCTCAAACCCGTCCTCACCCGCCAAAAGTACCGCCACCGCTCAACCGCACCAACCAAATTCACCAGCAAAGACCCGCCTGCCACTCCAACACGCTTCGAATTCACTGCTTGTGAGAAATGCAGGCTA
>PMYE01000077.1:19041-42404 GCA_003171315.1 Acidobacteriaceae bacterium | reverse complement strand
GCTCGCGAGCCGGGCATTCCCGTAATGTAGGGCGCAACAGCCAGAGCAAACACAATACCAGATTAGTAGAGGGCTTTACGGGCGCTGCGGACCTCCGCGGCGAGGACCTTGAGCATTTTGAGCGACAGGAGCGGATGCGCTTGCATGAGCGCGGTGAATTCATCGCGGCTGACGAAGCCGATCCGCGCGCCGGCGCGGGCGGTTGCGCTGAGCGAGTAGGGCTGGCCGCTAATGACGCCGGGGAGTCCGAGCAGGGAGCCGGGAAGCGCATGCACGGCAAAGAGCGATTTGCCGTCCTGCGAAATCATGCTCAGCGTGACCACGCCCTGGTGGACGATGTAGAGTCCGGCGGCGGGGTCGTCCTGGCGGAAAAGAACGTAGTCCGAGCCGCACGAAACCGGAGTGGAATGCGCGTCGAGCGCCTTAATCAGCTCCAGATCGCCGACAAATGCGGTTGAATCAAGTTGCATAAAAAACCTTCCCTAGACTAGAGAGATGAAACCTTCATCAAGGCGCGTCGGTAACGAACGTCGAGATCATGATTACATCGAAGAAATACGGGATTTTGTGATCTGCATCACGCTCGCCTGGTCAACAGAACGGCGCGAAGCACGAAATGGACGAGGCGGCGGAGAAATCCTGGGCTGGGATGGTGATGCCAGAGAGGACGTCTCGCTCCGCTAGACTGGGAACAGGAAAAACGCGCATGGCAGGCATTCTGAACGAGATCGGGACGACTCTGGAGATGATCAAGTGGGAGCACTCGATCTTTGCGCTGCCCTTTGCGCTGACGGCGATGCTGCTAGCGGCGGGCGGGCTGCCGGGGTGGCGGACAGTGGCGTGGATCGTAGTGGCCATGGTCGCGGCGCGGTCGGCGGCGATGGCCTTTAACCGCTGGGCCGACGCGGATCTGGACGCCGAGAATCCCCGGACGCGGAACCGAGCGATTCCGGCGGGGCTGCTGACGAAGCGATTCGTGCTGGGGTTTACGTGCGTTGCCGCCGCGGTGTTCCTGGTGGCGGCCGCGGAGCTGAACCGGCTGACGCTGGAATTGGCGCCAGTGGCGCTGGCGGTGCTGCTGGGGTACAGCTATCTGAAACGAGTGACGCAGTGGTCGCACCTGGGGCTGGGGCTGGCGCTCGGCCTGGCGCCCACGGCGGCGTGGATTGCAGTGCGCGGCAGCCTGGACGCGCGCATCCTGGTTCTGACCGCCGCGGTGACGCTGTGGGCCGGGGGCTTCGACGTGCTGTATGCCTGCCAGGACTACGAGCACGACCGCGCCGCAGGGCTGCACAGCCTGCCACAGGCGTCGGGGCTTGCGGTTGCTTTTTGGGCGGCGCGCGGGATGCACGTGGCCATGCTGGGGCTGCTGGTGTGGTTCGGGCGGCTCTTCGATTTTGGAATGGCTGGCTGGCTGGGCGTGGGCGCCGTGGGGCTGCTGCTGGGTTACGAACACTCCATCGTCTCGCCGCGGGATTTGCGCCGGCTGAATGCGGCGTTTTTCACCATGAACGGTGTGATTGCGATGGTGTTTCTGGGGTTTGTGTCGGCGGACGTGTGGATGCGGCGGTAGGGTCGCTTGTGGCATGCAGCGCATCGGCAGGAACCGCTGTGGTATGGTGCGAGAGGGAAGCGCGGATGAGGCTTTGTCCCTCGCCACGCGGGGCCGAGAGCAAGAGACGACAGTATGAAGATCGCAATTCAGGGTGAGCCGGGCTCGTTCAGCCACGAGGCGGCGCTGAAGCTCGTACCGGACGCGGAGATTGTTCCCTGCGCGCTCTCGGCGGAGGTGTTTGCCGCGCTCGACTCAGGATCAGCCGATGCCGCGGCGATACCCATTGAGAACAGCCTGGCGGGGTCGGTGCTGGAGCACTTCGACTTGCTGCTCCATCACGACGTGAGGGTGGTGCGGGAGACGCTGATTCGCATCCGCCACAACCTGATCGCCGTCGCGGGCGGCAAAATCGACGAAATCGACCGCGTGTACTCGCATTCCGTGGCGCTGGCACAGTGCCGGCGCTTCCTGGCCGAGCATCCCCGGATGAAGGCGGTTGCCTTTTATGACACAGCGGGCAGCGTGAAGCAACTGGTGGAACTTCGCGACAAACATGCGGCGGCGATTGCGAGCGAGCAGGCTGCCGCCTGTTATGGCGCGGAGATTCTTGCCCGCGGCATTGAGGACGATCCGGAGAACTACACGCGGTTCTTTCTGGTGCAGCGCAACGACGAGGCCGAGACCGATCCTGCATCGAACAAGATGAGCGTGGCCTTTACGCTGGAGCATCGGGCAGGCTCGCTGGTGGCGGCGTTGAGCGCGTTGAGCGCGATGGGCACCAACCTGACCAAGATCGAGTCGCGGCCGGTGCAGGGCAAGCCGTGGGAGTACATCTTCTATGCGGATTACCAGATTGGCTCAAACGAGGAGGGAACGCGCGCTCTGGAGGCGCTGGGCGCGCACTGCGGCATGGTGAAGGAACTGGGCCGCTACCGCGAGGCACGCAGCGTGGAGACCGGAAATCCCTGATGGGAATCGAGTGGTTGTGGAATCCCGGAGCAGGAAAAAGGGGACCGGCGTTGGCCGGTCCCCTTGCTTTGAGCTTGACCCGGAAGCGGGCGCTTAGAAGTGGTAGGCCACGCCGATGACGGGGCTGCTGATCCAGGGCCTATACCAGCGGTTGGTGGTGAATTGGGTGTCGCCGAAGGTAGGCACCTTGGTGACCAACCCACGATACTCCACGCGAATATCGAAGCTGGGGCTGACCTCGTAGGCGATCCCGGCGCCGAAGATGGCGCCAATCTGCGTCTGCTGCTTAACGTCAAGGCTGGTTGTGCCCGAGTTGCGGATGGGCAAGAAGATGAATCCCCCGGCTCCTCCTTCCACGAAGGGATTGTAGTTTTTGAATACGAAGGAGCGGACGTAAGCGGCGGAGATCTCCTGGGTGCGAGTCAAGACTTTATAGTGATTGGGGTTAACGAAGTAGCCGAGGCTGTTCTGGTAGGTTATGCCGTAGTTGGCCTCAATGGCGCTGGTGGGCGTGAGCATGAAGCGGTAGCTGAGCATGGCGCCATAGGCGGTGGTGGAATGCACCTGTACGGTGGTGGAAGAAGCCATGAACGGCTCAATCAGCCCTATACCGCTCAGGCTGATGTCCTGGCGGCTTTCCTGAGCGCGGCCTGCGGCCACACCAACGGCCAACAGAAAGATTAAAAAAGCGATCTTCTTCATTCGATCCTGATCCTCATGACTGCACAACCGTGCGGCTGGCAAAATCTTAGCGATTTCCGCGCACTGGTCCGGCGCGCCGGATGGTCCCGTGCCCCGCTCTCAGCATTGTAACTGGCCGGGGCGGGTTAAGGGGATGGCGGCGCGCAGGGAGTCTTCTGAGGCTATAGACGGATGGGAGGGAAAGAAGAGAGGGAGAAGGGAGTAGCCAGTAGGGAATAGGGAATAGCCAGTAGGGAATAGGGAGTAGCCTGGAGCCAGGAGCTTCGGGCTACAGGCTAGTGTGGTGTCCCCGAATTTCGTGACACAATGAGCAAAGAACAACCGCAGATCCTTCGACTCATTTTGGCGCAAAACGCGCCAAAATTCGCTCAGGATGACAACTGGATTTATGATGCGAACTTTGGAGACAGGACACTAGATGCCATGAGCCGGATGCAGCCTTCTCCTTCTATTTCTCCCTGTCTTCTGCTCACTTGCTGCCTTGCTCCCTGCTTCCCAGAGCGAGTTTTAAAAATGACGGCCGCACTGCGGCCACAATACCCCAGGGGTTATAACCTCTCATCTTCCCTGAGCTTTTCGGCACGAGTGAACTCGTGCCCTGTTACAAAGCGGGTTTTTGAAACACGCTCTACTCCCTATTCCCTACTGGCTACTCCCTGGCTTTACCCCCCGACACGCTCGACGTGGTAGTAAAACGGCGGTCCCATCTCTTTGGCCAGGGTTCTGAGCGTGTGCAAAAAGGCTTTGGCGGCGTAGGAGAGCGTGGCCTGGCGGCGGTGAGCCAAGCGAAGCACGCGACGCACGTCCAACTCATCGACCGGCACGCGCACCAGGTCGCCGATTTCCAGCTCGCGCGCCACCGTGAGGTGAGGAACCAGGGCCACGCCGTTGCCCATGGCCACAAAACGCTTGATAGCCTCAATGGTGGGCAGTTCAATGCCCATGCGCAGCGGAGTGCGGTAGCGCTGGAAGGCCTCAATGACCTTGCGGCGCAGCGGCGAAGCTACGTTGTGAGCGATGAAGGTCTCGTTGCCGAGGTCGCGGATGGAGACGCGTTTTGCCCCGGCCAGCGGGTGGCTAGGCCCCACAATGAAGGCCAGGCTGTCGCCATAGACGGCAATGGTGCGGATCTGCGCGGGGTCGGGGCGGAAGGAGATGACGCCGAGCTCGAAGGTGCGCAGATTGAGCTCCTGGGGAATACGCGAGGCCAGCATGCGCTGCACGGTGACGCCCACGTTAGGGAACTCGCGCCGGAAGGCGTCGATGGCCGGCAACAGGACCATGCAGGTGTATTCGTTAGCGCCCAGTTGCAGCTGGCCGCGCTCCCGGTTCTTCAGCTCGTCGAGGGCGCTGGAGGCCTCGCGCCGCAGGGCCAGGAGGCGCAGCGCGTAGTCGCGCAGCAGGACACCTGCGGCGGTGAGCGAGCCGTCGCGCGCGGACCGGTCAAGAAGTGTTTCGCCCACCGCTTCTTCCAGCTTGCGGACGACCTGGCTGACGGCGGGCTGCGTGCGATGCAGGCGCTGGGCGGCGCGGGAGAAGCTGCGCTCTTCGGCTACGGCGAGAAAGGTTTCGAGCTGGCTGAGTTCCATATGCGCTCCTTTGGAGCGCAGGGAATAGGGAGTAGGGAATAGGGAGTAAAAAGAAGCTAAGCGGCCCTCCTGCCGCATTTGCCTAAGAGACCTCCGAACAATTCCAATTTGCGGGGTGAACGTTCCTCAGGGGCTGAAGCCCGCCTTTGTCTCACCGCATTTACGGCACGACTGAAGTCGTGCCCTTTCAAACATCGACTCGTTCAAGGGTTCCCTATGCGCCTGCTTTCTGTTCCCTATTCCCTAATCCCTGGTCCCTGCTCCTATAAGCAATACTAATTCATTCTCAAAGAATTATAACTTTGCCTTATACGGACCGGATAGGCGACAATGAAATGTCTGGACTATGCAAGTTTTTCCAGCAGGCACACAGATGAGCAGCGATCGTGTAGTTTTCTTCGACACCACCCTGCGCGACGGCGAGCAGTCGCCCGGTTGCAGCATGACCACGCAGGAGAAGCTCACTATGGCCCACGCCCTCGAGGACCTGGGAGTGGACATCATCGAGGCCGGCTTTGCCATGGCGTCGGAGGGCGACTTTGCGGCCATTGCGACCATCACGCAGGCCATACGCAAGCCGCGCATCGCGTCGTTGGCTCGCGCCAAGACCGAGGACATCGAGATGGCGGCGCGGGCGCTGCAGTTTGCCGATCGGGCGCGCATCCATGTGTTTCTGGCGTCGAGCGACCTGCATCTGGAATACAAATTGAAGATGAGCCGCGCGGAGGCGCTGGAGCAGTGCGGTGAGTCGGTGCGGCTGGCGCGGTCGCTGGCCGACGACGTGGAGTTTTCGCCCGAGGATGCGACGCGCTCGGACCGCGACTTTCTGGTGGAGATGGTGCGCATCGCCGTCGAGGCCGGCGCGACCACGATCAACATGCCCGACACCGTGGGTTACATCACGCCGGAGGAGTATGGGCAGATGTTCCGCGAGGTACGCGAGCGGGTCGCAGCGATCGACGAAAAGGGCGTGGTGCTTTCGGCGCACTGCCACGACGATCTGGGGCTGGCTGCGGCGAACTCGCTGGCGGCCATCCAGGCGGGCGCGCGGCAGGTGGAGTGCACCATCAACGGCATCGGCGAGCGGGCGGGCAACGCGGCGCTGGAGGAGATTGCCGCAGCGCTTTACGTGCGCGGAGACCGCTTCGGCGTGTCGACCGCGATCAAACTCGAACAGCTCTACCCGACCAGCGAGGTGTTGGGCCAGCTCATCACCTTCAAGCCGTCACCCAACAAGGCGGTGGTGGGCGCCAATGCGTTCGCGCACGAGTCGGGCATTCACCAGCACGGTATGCTGGCGAATCCCTTGTGCTACGAGATCATGACGCCGCAACTGGTGGGCGTGGCCAAGACGCACCTGGTGCTGGGCAAGCACTCCGGCCGCGCCGCNNGAGCTGCAGCACGTCTACTACCGTTTTGTGGCGCTAGCCGACCGCAAGAAGAATATTTACGATCAGGATTTGGTCGGATTGCTGCCTGATGGGATACGCGAACGGCGCAGCGAGCCGGTCTCGGAACTGGATTGAAAAAGACAGGGACTAGGGACGTAGGGACTAGGGACTAGAGCGTGTTTCAAAAATGGCTGCGTAGATTCCGCTCGTCATCCCGCAAGGGTTAAAACCCCTTGTTTGCCTGCATTTTATCGGCCCGACTAAAGTCGTGCTCTTGTTACAAAACAGATTTTTGAAACAAGCTCTAGGAACTGCGAACTGAGAATGGATCGTGTCACTGCACTTCAATTGCGTCATTCAATCAAACGATCGACGATGAGGAGAAGAAGACAAGAATGAAACTGAAGATTCTGGTTACGCCCGGCGACGGCATCGGCCCTGAAATCACCGAGCAGGCCATCGCGGTATTGCAGGAAACGGCGGACGTGAGCGGCCACACACTGGAGCTGGATTTCAAGCGCATTGGCGGCGTGGCGATTGAGCGGGATGGCACGCCTCTGCCCGCCGACACCGTTGCTGCCGCATTGGATTCCGAAGCGGTTTTCCTGGGCGCCGTGGGTGACGACAAGTTCAATGCTCTCCCGGCGAGCAAGCGCCCCGAGGCGGGCCTGTTGCAACTGCGCGCCGCGCTGGGCGGCTTCGCCAATCTGCGCCCCGTGTTCGCCTTCAAGGAAATCACGGTCAACAGCCCCTTGCGGCCCGAGATCATCGACGGGACCGACATCCTATTCGTCCGCGAACTGCTCGGCGGCCTCTACTACGGCAAGCCGCGGGAGTGGAACAAGGAAAAGGGCGTAGCCTTCAACACGATGTACTACACCCGCGAGGAAGTGGCGCGCGTAGCTCGCACCTCGTTTCAGTTGGCGCAGAAGCGCCGCAAGCTGGTGACCAGTGTGGACAAGGCCAACGTGCTCGAAGTCTCGCAGCTTTGGCGCGACACGGTGACCGAGGTAGCCAAGGAGTTCCCCGATGTGACGCTGGAACACCAGTTCGTCGACGCCATGTCGATGCACCTGATGAAGCGTCCGCGCGATTTCGATGTGGTGGTGACGGAGAATACTTTCGGCGACATCCTCACCGACGANNAGCGGCCGCGCGACTTCGACGTGATCGTAACGGAGAACACGTTTGGCGACATTCTGACCGACGAGTCCTCGGTGATTACCGGCTCGCTGGGCATGTTGCCTTCGGCGACCGTCGGCGGCAAGATCAATTTGTATGAGCCGGCCCACGGCTCCGCGCCCAAGCATGCGAGGAAGAACATCGCCAATCCGCTGGCTACGATCCTGACCGGCGCGATGCTTTTGCGCCACTCCTTCGGGCTCGATGCGGAGGCCGATGCGATTGTGGCGGCCGTCCGCAAGGTGCTGGAGCGAGGCTTCCGCACGCAGGACCTGGCGCGCACCAACCCGGAGGGATTGACCGTGCTGGGAACCCGCGAGATGGGCGCAAAGGTGCGGGAAGCGGTGAAAGAGCAGCTGGTTCGCGCTTGAGAGCTGTCAGCTTTCAGCTCTCAGCTATCAGTTCGACGAGCTGGAGCAGAAATCGGCGACGAGCCCGAACAGGAAACGGCTCCCAGTGGAGCCGAGGAACTGAAAGATCGGCAAGAGTAGAGCTGAAGGCTGATAGCTAAAAGCTGAAAGCCGGCACGTAGGAGCTTCATGAGTAGCGAACCGAAAACATTGTTCGAAAAGGTGTGGGAGCAGCATGTGGTGGTTGAGCCTAAGGGCGAGCCGACGCTGCTTTACATCGACTTGCAACTGGTGCACGAGGTCACCTCGCCGCAGGCGTTTGAAGGGCTGCGGCTGACGGGGCGCAAGGTGCGGCGTCCGGATCGAACCATTGCGACCGTGGACCACAACGTGCCCACGACCGTCGAGGGGCGGCTGAACATCGTGGATCCGATCTCGGCCGTGCAGATCGCCACGCTGCGCAAGAACTGCGCGGACTTCGGCGTCGAGCTCTACGACGTGAACTCGCGCGAGCAGGGCATTGTGCATGTGATCGGGCCGGAGCTGGGGCTGACCAAGCCGGGCATGACGATCGTATGCGGAGACTCGCACACGTCGACGCACGGCGCGTTCGGGGCTTTAGCCTTTGGAATCGGCACCAGCGAGGTGGAGCACGTGCTGGCCACGCAGACGCTGCCACAATCGAAGCCGAAGACCTTTCGCATCGCCGTCGAAGGCAAGCTGCCGCTGGGCGTGACGGCCAAGGACGTGATCCTGGCCATCATCGGCAAGATCGGCACCGATGGCGCGACGGGCTGCGTGATCGAGTACGCGGGCTCGGCGATCCGATCGTTGTCCATGGAAGGCCGCATGACCGTCTGCAACATGAGCATCGAGGCGGGAGCGCGCGCAGGGATGATCGCGCCGGACGAGACGACGTTTGCGTACCTGAAGGGGCGGCGGTTTGCGCCGACGGGCGAGGGTTGGGACAAAGCAGTGGCCGAGTGGAGCAAGCTGCCGTCCGATCCCGGCGCGAAGTTCGACCGCGAGCTGACGATCGACGCGGCCACGCTGGTTCCTTATGTGAGCTGGGGAACAAGCCCCGGCATGGTGGCGCCGGTCACGGACACGGTGCCCAATCCAGCGGCAGCAGAGACGGAGATTGAGCGCAAGGGCTTCGAACGCGCTCTCGAATACATGGGACTGCGGGCGGGAACACGTCTTGAAGAGATTGCCATCGACCGCGTATTTATTGGCTCCTGCACCAATGGCCGCATCGAGGATCTGCGCGCGGCGGCCCGCATCGCCCGCGGCTACAAGGTCTCAAAGAAGGTGAATGCGATGGTGGTTCCGGGATCGCAGCAGGTGAAGGCGCAGGCTGAGGCAGAAGGCCTGGATCGCGTTTTTCGCGTGGCCGGGTTTGAGTGGCGCGAGCCGGGCTGCTCGATGTGCCTGGGCATGAATCCCGATATTCTTTCGCCGGGCGAGCGCTGCGCCTCGACGAGCAACCGCAACTTCGAGGGGCGGCAGGGCCGCGGCGGGCGTACGCACCTGGTTTCTCCGGAGATGGCCGCGGCGGCCGCGATCGCCGGGCACTTTGTGGACATTCGTAACTGGCCAGTTCGTGAATCTGCCCGCGAGGAGGTAACGGCCTGATGGAACCGTTTCGCACATTGACCGCGCTGGCCGCGCCGCTGGACCGCGCCAACGTGGACACCGACCAGATTATTCCCAAGCAGTTTTTGAAGCGCATCGAGCGCACCGGCTACGGCGATTTTCTGTTCTTCGACTGGCGGCAGACGCCCGACGGCACGCCGATCGCCGATTTTGTACTCAACGATCCGCGTTACAAGGGCGCGAAGATTCTCATCGCGGGCAAGAACTTCGGTTGCGGATCGAGCCGCGAGCACGCTGCGTGGGCGCTGAGCGACTACGGCTTCCGCGTGGCGATCGCGCCGACGTTCGCCGACATCTTTTTCTCGAATGCGGGCAAGAACGGGATCGTTCTGGCGCGGCTGAGCGAGGAAGAGGTCGACACGCTGCTCAGAAACGCGCAGCAAATTCCGGATTATCAGCTCACCGTTTCGCTGGAAGCGCAAACGGTGGCCGATGGGCGCGGATTCACGGCGAAGTTCGAGATCGATCCCTTCCGCAAGTTCTGCCTGCTCGAGGGGCTGGACGATATCGGCCTGACGCTGCGGCACGCCGCGGCGCTGGACAAGTTTGAAGCCGCGCACGATGCGGCGACATGGTTAAAAGCGAAGTAAGGCAGCGGAGATTGCGGTGCTGGCGGAGCTAGCGGAGTTAGAAAAGGCGCCGGCGCGCACGGTCAATCATTAACTCCGCCAACACCGCGAGCTCCGCTCGTGCAATGAGAAGGACGGCAAGGAGAGAAATGACCATTGAAGGCAAGCGACAGAGCATTCCGTTGACCGAAGGGCCGAGCCGCGCGGCGGCGCGGTCGTATTTTCGCGGAGCAGGATTCAAGAAAGAAGATCTGCACAAGCCGATTATCGGCGTGGCGAACACGTGGACGGAGATCGGCACCTGCAACGTGCACCTGCGCGGGATCGCGGAGGCGCTGAAGGAAGGCATTCGCGAGGCGGGCGGCACGCCGATGGAGTTCAACACCATCACCATTCACGACGGCCTCACCATGGGCACGCAGGGCATGAAGGCGTCGCTGGTTTCGCGCGAGGTGATCGCCGACTCCATCGAGCTGGTGGCGCGCGGCAATCTCTTCGACGGGCTGGTGGGCATCGGCGGCTGCGACAAGAATATGCCGGGCATCATCATGGCGCTGTGCCGGCTCGACATTCCGGGCATGATGCTTTACGGCGGATCGATCGCGCCGGGCAAGCTGAACGGCCCCCATGGCGAGAAAATCGACATTTCGATTCAGGATGTATTCGAAGGCATCGGCGCTTATGCCGCGGGACGCATCGACGAGGCCCAATTGGAAGCCCTCGAAGCCAACGCCTGTCCCGGCGCGGGCGCATGCGGCGGCCAGTTCACGGCCAACACCATGGCCATGAGCGGCGAAATTCTGGGCATTTCG
Source organism: Acidobacteriaceae bacterium (assembly GCA_003171315.1). GTDB lineage: Bacteria > Acidobacteriota > Terriglobia > Terriglobales > Acidobacteriaceae > Telmatobacter. The sequence continues at coordinate 31,629 of PMYE01000077.1, read as the reverse complement.
CCGATTGAGCTTTCGGGCGTGCCCGCCACTGCCCCCGGCAAACTCGACGCGACACGCGCGGCGGGCCGCATGTTGATGGACGCGGTGCGCGCCAATCGCCGCCCTTCGCAGATCATCACCCGCAAATCCATCGAAAACACCATCGCCAGCGTGGCCGCAAGCGGCGGCTCGACCAATGCCGTGCTGCATCTGCTGGCCATCGCGCGCGAGTTGGGCATCCCGCTGAGCATCGACGATTTTGACGCCATCTCGAAGCGCACGCCGTATATCTGCAGCCTGACGCCGGCCGGAAAATACTTGGCATGGCACTACCAGGCAGCGGGCGGTTCGCGGCTGCTGGCGAAGCGCATGATCGACGCGGGGCACGCGGACGGATCCGCGCTAACCATCAGCGGTAAAACACTGGCCGAGGAAGCCGCGCTGGCCAAAGAGACTCCGGGGCAGGATGTCATCCACACTTTCGAGAAGCCCATCAAGCCGAACGGCGGGCTGGTGATTCTCAAGGGCAATCTGGCGCCGGAAGGTTGCGTGATGAAAATCGCCGCGGCGGGCAAGTACGAGCATCGCGGGCCGGCGCGCGTCTTCGATTGCGAAGAGGATTGCTTCAAAGCCGTCCAGGCGGGCGGCATCAAGCCCGGCGACGTGGTGGTGATTCGCTACGAAGGGCCGAAGGGCGGGCCCGGCATGCGCGAGATGCTGCAGGTGACCGCGGCGATATCGTCGAATGCGGAGCTGAGCGCACAGGTAGCGCTGCTCACCGACGGGCGATTCAGCGGCGCGACGCGCGGATTCACCGCGGGTCACGTGGCGCCCGAGGCGTTTGTGGGCGGGCCGATTGCAGCGGTGCGCGAGGGCGACATGATTTCATTCGACATCGCCAAGCGCACGCTGAACGTGGAGATCAGCGACGCGGAGATGGCGGCGCGGCTGAAGAACTTCAAGCCGCCGGCGCTGCGCTGGCCGAAGGGCGTGTTCCGCAAGTACGTGGATCGGGTGAGCTCGGCGGCCGAGGGAGCAACGACGTAAGAAGCAGGGACTAAGGGACTAGGGACTAGGGACTAGAGGCAATCGGCGACATCAGCGCTCAAGGAGTTGACCTATGGGACACAAGGGAAACGCCAACACGAAAGCGAACGCAAACGCATCGAACGGAAGCATAACTGCGCCGAACGCGACTGCGCCGAGCGCAAGCGCATCGGGTTCACATACGCATCTGACGCCGCCGGCGAAGCTGACCGGCGCGGAGATCATCTGGGCTACGCTGGTCGGCGAGGGCGTGGACACGGTCTTCGGTTATCCCGGAGGGACGATTCTTCCAGCGTACGATGCGCTGCGCAAGTTTCCCGTGCGGCACATTCTGGTGCGGCACGAGCAAGGGGCGGCGCACATGGCCGACGGTTACTCTCGCGCCTCGGGCAAGGTGGGGGTGGCTATCGCCACCAGCGGTCCCGGCTCGACCAACCTGGTCACTGGCATCGCAACAGCAATGCTGGATTCGATTCCCATCGTCTGCATCACCGCAAACGTGTCTTCCAAGCTGCTGGGCACCGACGCGTTCCAGGAAGTGGACATCACCGGCATCACGCTGCCAGTGACCAAGCATAATTTTCTGGTGAATCGCGCGGAGGACATCGCGCCGACGCTGCGCCATGCTTTTCAGATCGCGCGTTCGGGCCGTCCCGGTCCGGTGCTGGTGGACATTACCAAGGACGCGGAGCAGGCGACGACGGAGTTCGATTTCGAGGCGGCCAAGCCGCGGCCCTACCGGCCGCATCCCATGCTGCACGTGGACGACTTGGGGCTGGCGCAGGCGGCAGAGCTGATCCGCAATTCGAAACGACCGGTGATTCTGGCCGGCCACGGTGTGATGGAGTCCGGCGCAATGGAGCAGGTGCGCACGCTGGCCGAGCGCGCACAGATTCCCGTGGGGCTTACGCTGCTGGGACTGGGCGGATTTCCAGCGTCGCATCCGCTGTGCCTGGGCATGATGGGCATGCACGGCGAGTCATGGGTGAATTCCGCAATTCAGGACGCCGACCTGCTGATCGCCTGCGGCATGAGATTCGACGATCGCGTGACGGGCAAGCTCGCAGAATACGCGCTCAAGGCGAAGAAGATTCACATCGAGGTCGATCCCTCGGAGATCAACAAGAACGTGAAGGTGGACGTGGCGCTGGTGGGCGACCTGCGCGAAGTGCTCGATCAATTGCTGCCGCGGATTTCCGGCCGCGACGGTTCGACGTGGCTCAAATCCATCGAGGCGAAAAAGGGCGCTGTGGCCGTGCACGATATCAAGAATCTGCCCGACTCCGGCCATCTGTACGCGGCGCACGTGATCCACGACCTGTGGCGCATGACCGGCGGCAATGCCATCGTCGTTACCGACGTGGGCCAGCACCAGATGTGGGAGGCGCAGTACTTCCGCCATGAGCAGCCGCGCACGCTCATTACGTCGGGCGGCTTGGGCACGATGGGATTCGCGCTGCCCGCGGCCATAGGCGCCAAGGTGGCTTGTCCCGAGAAAGAGGTCTGGGTGGTGGTGGGCGACGGCGGATTCCAGATGACGGCGGCGGAGCTGGCGACCATTGTGCAGGAAAAGATCAAGATCAACATCGCCGTCATCAACAACGGCTACCTGGGCATGGTGCGGCAGTGGCAGGAGTTCTTCTACGAGCGGAACTACGAAGCCACGCCGCTGGTGAGCCCGGACTTTGTTAAGCTGGCCGATGCGCACGGCATTCCGGGGCGCGCGGTGCGCAAGCGCAGCGAAGTGGAAGAAGCCGTGAATGCGGCGCGCTCGGCGACGGGCGCGTATCTGCTCAACTTCATGGTGGAGAAGGAAGACTCGGTGTACCCGATGATTCCGGCGGGCAGCGCGCTGCACGAGATGATTCGGCGGCCGGAGAAGGATCCGCTGGAAGAGCGGGCGGACGATAAGTGAGAAAGACAGCTTCTAGCTCCTAGCTATTTTCATGGAGTTATGGGCTGTATCGGAACCTCACCGGCAACGCTAGAGGCTAGAGGCTAGAAGCTAGGAGCTTGTTTTTATGCTGCATACATTCGTTGCATACGTTGAAGACCGGCCGGGCGTGCTGACGCGCGTGGCGTCGCTGTTCCGGCGGCTGAACATCAACATCAACTCGCTCACCGTGGGGCGCAGCGAGCGGCCGGGGCTGTCGCGGCTCACGCTGGTGTGCGAGGCGTCGGCCGAAGCCGTGCATCGCATCCGCGCCAGCCTGTTTAAACTGGAGAATGTCGTGGACGTGGACGACATCGCCCAGGCGCCGAGCGTCACGCGCGAACTGGCGTTGATCAAGGTGGCCGCGTCGCCGCGCAACCGCGCGCAGATCTTCGATCTCGCCGAGGTCTTCCGCGCGCGTATCGTCGATCTCACCTCGGAATCGCTCATTATCGAGATGACGGGCGTGGAGAGCAAGATCGAAGGGCTCATCGAAATACTGCGCGAGGACGATGGACGGATCCTGGAGATTTGCCGCAGCGGCAAGATGACCATGCGGCGCGGGCATCACGTGAGCAGCGTGGTCAGGGCCATGGGCGTGGCCGAGGCGGCCGTCGAGGAAGACGAGTCCGCGGTCGAAGGCGCGGCGGACGAGGTTCAGTAGCGGATTCGGCTCGCGTCCGCACCGGAGAATGACGCGTAAGAGGTTCCGCGCGCGACATGCGGCGGACGGGTTTTCAACATCAGTATCTGACAAGAAAAAAGGAGAAACGAGGAACAACATGGCGAAGACTTTCTACGATCACGATGCCGATCTCGCATTGATCCAGGCCAAAAAGGTGGCCATCATCGGGTACGGCTCGCAGGGGCATGCCCACGCTCTCAACCTCAAGGACTCAGGAGTGCAGGTGAAGGTGGGCCTGCCCGCCGTGGAAGCGGAGTCCATTGCCAAGGCGAAGAAGGCGGGCTTCGATGTGGTTCCGCCGGCCGAGGCCGCGAAGTGGGCCGACGTGGTGATGATCCTGGCTCCCGACCAGGTTCAGGCCAAGGTCTACGCCGAAGACATCGGGCCGAACCTGGCGCCTGGTAAGCTGCTGATGTTCGCGCACGGATTCAACATCCACTTCAAGACCATCGTCCCCGCCGCGGGGATCGACGTAGGCATGGCCGCGCCCAAGGCTCCTGGCCATCGCGTGCGCGAGATCTTTATAGAGGGCGGCGGCGTGCCCGGCCTGATCGCCGTGCACCAGGACGCGACCGGCAAGGCGCACGCGCTGGTGCTCAGCTACCTGAAGGGCATCGGCTGCACCCGCGCCGGGGTTCTGGAGACGACGTTCAAGGAAGAGACCGAGACCGATCTCTTCGGCGAGCAGGCGGTGCTGTGCGGCGGCATCAGCGCGCTCATCAAGGCGGGCTATGAAACGCTGGTCGAGGCCGGCTATCAGCCGGAGAGCGCCTACTTCGAGGTGCTGCACGAGCTCAAGCTGATCGTGGACCTGATCTATCGCGGCGGGCTCGCCTACATGCGCTACTCCATCTCGGACACCGCCGAATACGGCGACTACGTGAGCGGCCCGCGCGTGATCGGCGCCGAGAGCCGCAAGGCCATGAAGCAGATTCTCGCGGAGATTCAGGACGGCAGCTTCGCCAAGAAGTTTCTCGCCGACCAGAACTCGGGCAAGAAGGAGTTTCTGGCGTTCCGCGAGGCGGAGGCGAAGCATCCGGTCGAAATCGTGGGCAAGCAACTGCGCGCGCAGATGCCGTTCCTCGATCCGGTGACGGTGGAGGAAGTGTCGAAGACGCGGTAGGAAAGCAGCCTTCAGCTATCAGCTCTCAGCTTTTAGCTGGAGGCTCGTCGAAAAGCAGCCTTCAGCTATCAGCTCTCAGCTTTTAGCTGGAGGCTCGTCTTTTGCTTGCGGCGCTTCCGAATCTGGGCGACAATGGGGCCAACCCCGAAATGACCCTTCCGCTCGAAGCCGCTCGATTTGAAGCGCTCAAGAAGCTCGCAGGCGAGCGCTTTGGTGAGATCACGCCCGCCGAGGAAGAGGTTCTCCGGCTCTCCGCATCGGCTGAGGACATTGACACGCCCGAGTCGGAGGACCGCCCCGAAGTTCGCGCGGCTTTTCTCCGCTGGCTCGCCACCGACAAGGACGTTGCGGCCCATATCGATCCCCTCGGCCTGCGTGTTGAGAACGCCACCATCACTCTGGCTCTCGACCTCAACTTCTCTAAGGTCCCGTTTCCTCTGCGTTTCGAGCGCTGCACCTTCCAGGGCGGGTTGTGCCTGGGATCGGCGGTACTTCCAGCCCTTTCTTTGCGCAATTGCAAAGCCGAACACGGCATCACCGCCGACAATCTGCGCGTGCAAAGCAGCCTCTTCCTGCGCAAACTCGAAGCCAAAGGCGAACTCCGCTTTCCGGGCGCGCAGATCGGCGGCGATCTCGACTGTGCCGGGGCGACCCTCACCGCCGAGGGCAACGCGCTGAGCGCGGACAGGGCCAGCATCGCCGGCAATGTCTTTCTCAAGGAGAAATTCTCCTGCTCGGGTGAGATCCGCTTGCTGGGCGCGCAGATCGGCGGCGACCTCGATTGCTCCGGCGCAGCTCTCACGGCCGAGGGCGATGCGCTGAGCGCGGACGGGGCCAACATCACTCGCGACGTCTTTCTCAGGGAGAAATTCTCCTGCTCAGGCGCGATCCGCTTCCTTGGCGCGCAGATCGGCGGCAACCTCGACTGCTCCAGTGCAGGCCTTACCGCCAAAGGCGACGCGCTCAGCGCGGACGGAGCCAACGTCGCCGGCAGCGTCTTTTTCAGAGAGAAATTGTCCTGCTCGGGTGAGATCCGCTTGCTGGGCGCGCGGATCGGCGGCAACCTCGAATGCACAGGTGCGACGCTCACCGCGAAAGGCGTCGCACTCAGCGCGGACAAGGCCGACATCACCGGCAGCGTTTTTCTCGGAGGAGGATTCTCCTGCTCTGGCACGATGCGGTTCCCGCAGTCGCAGATTGGCGGAGACCTCGAATGCTCTGGCGCGAAGATTAGGGCTCTCATGTGCGAGAACATGCGACTTGAAGGGGACCTGATCTGGACGGGCATCCGGGATCCGAAGAGTTCCTTCCTCAACCTGTGCGGGGCATCTGTCAAGACACTCCGTGACGACACCGCGAGCCGGCCTGCTCGTGGCAATCTTGTCGTGAATGGGCTGGAGTACAGGGATCTGGCCCACCACGAACCGTCCACGGAGACGCATCACAGGAAGAATTTGCTTGCCCCGCAGCGCCCGCTCGACGCCGGGGAACGCATTCAATGGCTCCTTCTGCAGGATGGACCCGCGCAGGAGGACCCGCAGCCATGGGCACAGTTAAGACAGCTCTTCGAGTCGAAAGGCGATAAGCGGGGCGCAAAGGAAGTCGAGTTCGCATTTCGGCGTCGAATGGCCGAGTCTAAGCCGTGGTTCTTTCGCTGGTATGAGAAGGGGAGGTTGCTCATCGGAAGCCTAGCGCTCAACCTCTTCTTTGATCTGGAAGATAATCTCGTTCGCATTCTAATCCCGATTCTGATCCTCTTCGCAGCGGGCTACGCCGTCTTCCTTCCAGCATGGCGTATGGGCGTTTTTGTTCCAACTCAGAGTGACGCAAACGCCGCGTTTGTGAGGGGGCAGCCGCTGCCTCGTGGTTACCCCGTGTTCAGCCCGTCCATCTATGCTCTGGAGACGATTCTGCCAGTGATTAAGCTGGGACAGGTTGACTATTGGGCACCAGACGCACACTACAAACAGGTTTATTGGTACTGTAGTTACCCTATTGTCGCCGGGACGCGCTACGCCCTGACGATCTTGGGTTGGATCCTTGGTCTGATTCTTGTAACTGCGATCACCGGGCGGCTTAGATGACTGTAAGATCTGTGCTCCGCCCCGTTTTTGGGCGGGAATAAAAAACGCTATCGGCCGGGCTGCCGTGCAAGCCAAATTCGGCATGGACGAGAAATGGGGGCCCGATCCGAATCTCGTTGCGCGCGGCGAAAGCAAAACGTATTGGTGGCTGGCCGGTTTCCGCTGGTTTCTTATCGTTGCCGGGTGGGTACAGGGCATCCTGCTGACCTTCGGTATCAATCGCCGCTTCCGCGACTGAGGATGTGGTGTTTCGGTGGTTCGTTGAAGGGCAACCGCAGATCCCCGTTCGACTCGTCCGCCGCGGCGGACTCGCTCAGGGCAGGCTTTCGGCTCCCTCGCTGCACCGTTCCCGGCTTGCTCGGTCGCTCAGGGTGAACAGATTTGGGAGGCGTCCCCGCTGAATGAGTCACGAAGAACATCTCTCTCGCCGCCCCTACGGGGCTGCGGTCGGATTTGTCCTGCCAACCCAGGACTGCGTTCGCTGGCGCGAACTTGTCCTGGGCTATTTTCCTGCGGCCCCTCCGGGGCCGGGGTCGCTGCACGTGCCTCAAGTTCATTTCAATCTGCGGCTCGCGTCAGCGAGTGGGGTTGCTCAGGTTGATAGCTGTGTTTTGGCGCCGGCCATCGCGAAGCCCGGTGATACACGCGCGGCTGGAAGTGAATCGAACTGGTCACGTGACCCAACGCTCGGCCAACCCCCTAAGCCTGTAGAATCAAGCTGAAACCCCGCCTCATTCCGGCTTGGGAGGCAACTTGCTTTACTGGCTGCTCTACGAAAAGCTGTTTCCGTTCTTCCACCCGTTCCGGATCTTCCGCTACCTGACGTTTCGCACCGCGTTTGCCTCGCTCACGGCGCTGCTGATCGCGCTCTTCATCGGGCCGTACGTGATCCAGAAGCTGAGGGAGTTCCAGATCGGGCAGTTTGTGCGCGAGGACGGGCCGCAGTCGCACCTGAAGAAGACGGGAACACCGACCATGGGCGGCGTGCTCATTTGCATCGCCATTCTGCTGCCCACGGTGCTGTGGTCCGACCCGGCGAATCCGTTCGTGTGGATTACGGTCTTCTCCACGCTGGCGTTCGGGGCGATCGGCTTTGCCGATGACTACATCAAGGTGGTGCAGCGGCGCAGCCTGGGTTTGACGGCGCGGGCGAAGCTGCTGTGGCAGGGGCTGGCCGGAGCGATGGTGGCCGTGGCGCTGGTGGTTCTGGACGAGTTCAAGGTGTTTTCGACGCGGCTGTCTGTTCCGTTCATTAAGAGCTTGCGGCCCGATCTGCTGTGGCACCACTGGCCCAGCATGCTGCCGCACATGGCATGGTTTGCGTTTGTGCCGTTCGTGTTGTGGGTGGTGCTGTGGCTGGTGGGCACATCGAACGCCGTGAACCTGACCGACGGACTGGACGGGCTGGCGATCGGCTGCACCATCATCGCCGCCGGGGCGCTGGCGGTGCTCACCTACATCAGCGGCCACGTGGTCTTCGCCGACTACCTGGAGCTGCAGCGCATGCCCATGGTGGGCGAGTTGACGGTGTTTTGCGGGTCGATGGTCGGCGCCTCGATCGGCTTCCTGTGGTACAACGCGCACCCGGCGGAGATTTTCATGGGCGACGTGGGTTCGCTGGCGCTGGGCGGGGCCATCGGCACCGTGGCCATCATGATCCGGCAGGAATTGCTGCTGCCGTTCATCGGCGGCGTGTTTATCCTTGAAGCGGTTTCGGTGGTCCTGCAGGTGGGCAGCTACAAGTTGCGCAAGAAGCGTATCTTCAAGATGGCTCCGCTGCACCACCACTTCGAGCAGTTGGGCTGGAGCGAGTCAAAGGTGATCGCGCGCTTCTGGATCGGCGCCCTGGTGTTTGCATTGTTTGCACTCACCACCCTGAAATTGCGCTAGAGACAGCCCGCGCCAGAGGGCCGCGGTGCACAATAAAGGTTGTTGCTCGAAGCCGCTAGCAGCCGGTGGCGAGAGTCATTTGGGCAAGAAAGAGCATCCCTCAGGGGCTAAAGCCCGATCGGTTTGAATGACTGTACGGCACCCTTCGACTGCGCTCAGGGCAGGCTTTGAAGTCGTGCCCTTTCAACACACGACTCTCACCGCAGGCTGTAAGGACCGGTCGAAATGATGGAATTGCAAGGCAAGAAGGTTCTGGTTGTGGGCCTGGGGAAGTCAGGGCTTGCGGCGGCGCTGTTTCTGCGCCACAAAGGCGCGCAGGTGACGGTTTCCGATATTCGCAGCGCCGAGTCGCTGGCCAGGGAGATCCCCGCGCTGCTCGAGGAAGGGATCATGGTGGAGGCCGGCGGGCACGGACTGCTGACCTTCCGCCACCAGGACCTGATTGTGGTGAGCCCCGGCGTGCCGCTGGATACGCCGGAACTGGTGCAGGCCAAAAACTTTGGCCGCCCGGTGATCGGCGAGCTGGAATTGGCGGCGCGATTCCTGAAGGGCAAAATTCTGGCCATCACGGGATCGAATGGAAAAACGACAACGACGACGCTCGCGGGCGAGATTTTGAAGGAGGCCGGCTATCCGGCTCTGGTTGCCGGCAACATCGGCGTGGCGGTTGCGGGCCTGATCGAAGAGAGCGCAGACGACACGTGGTCGGTGCTGGAGGTGTCGAGCTTCCAGCTTGAGAGCACGGAGCAGTTCCACCCCAAGATTGCGGTGATCCTGAACATTACGCCCGATCACCTGGACCGCCATGGCGCCTTTGAGGACTATGCGCTGGCCAAGGAGCGCATCTTTGCCGCGCAGGACGCAAGCGACCGCCTGGTGCTGAACGCCGACAACGCGCGCGCCGCCGAGGCCGCGGCGCGGTCGAAAGCTCCGGTTTACTGGTTTTCTGTCAAGCACCCGGTGGAGCAGGGAGCGTGGGTGGAGAACGAACATGTGGTCTATCGCTCTGCGCCGGGGATGGCGATCGAAACGATTCTGCCGCTCGCGAAGATTTCGCTGAAGGGCGAACACAACGTGGAAAACGTGCTGGCGGCGGTGTGCGCGGCGCGGCTGGCCGGCGCGCCCGGCAAGGCGATTGCCCGCGCCATCGAGAAATTCCACGCCGTGGAGCATCGCCTGGAGTACGTGGCCACCATTCATGGCGTCGAGTTCTACAACGACTCGAAGGCCACCAACGTGGACGCGACGGAGAAGGCCGTGGCCGCGTTTCCCGGCGGGATTCATCTGATTCTGGGCGGCAAGGACAAGGGCGCGCCCTATACGCCGCTTTCGCCGCTGCTGCGCGAGCGGGTGCGCGCCGTGTACACCGTCGGCGCCGCGGCGGCCAAGATTGAGTCGCAACTGAGCGGGGTGGTTCCGATTCATTCCTGCGAGACGCTGGCCAAGGCGGTGAACGAGGCCGCCGCCGCCGCGCAGCCCGGCGACGTGGTGCTGCTGGCGCCGGCCTGCTCCAGCTACGATCAGTTTGAGAATTACGAGCACCGCGGCCGTGTCTTCAAGCAGCTTGTGGCGGAACAGCAGGATTGGAAGGCAAAGCAGAACGCGTAGAGATCTATGGCGAAGCGAGTCGGCGTCGACAAATGGCTGTTCTTCACCACGCTGGTGCTGGTGGTCACCGGGCTGGTGATGGTCTTCTCTGCTTCGGCCGTGGTCGATCAGGAAAGGTACCACTCGGCGTACACCTTCATCCTCACGCAGGCCGTGTGGGCCGCGGTGGGCGTGCTCACTCTGCTGGTGCTCATGCACGTGGACGTGAGCCACTACAATTCGCCACGGTTCATCTATCCCGCGCTGTGCGTTACCACGGTGCTGCTGGTGCTGGTTTTCCTGATGCCCGGCTCGCATCACACGCATCGCTGGATTCGCTTTGGCAATTTCTTCACATTTCAGCCCTCGGAGATCGCGAAACCTGTGCTGGTGCTTTTTCTGGCGTGGTTTTTGCACACGCGGCTGGGCGCCATGCGCGACTGGAAGCATACGCTCGTGCCGGCGGCGCTCATTCCGGGGCTGTTCATCGTGCTCGTGGTGGTCCAGCCCGACCTGGGCACGGCGCTGGTGCTGGCGGGCGTGACCGCCATGGTGCTGGTGCTGGCGGGGATGGAGTGGAAGATTCTGCTCGGAGCGTTCTGCGCGGCGGCGCCGGCACTGGCCGCGCTGTTGCTGTTGGTCCCGTGGCGGCGCGCGCGCATGCTGGTTTTTCTCAATCCCGAATCCGATCCGATGGGCGCCGGCTACCACATTTACCAATCGCTGATCGCCGTGGGCACCGGCGGGCTGACCGGCCGCGGCTATATGGAAGGGATGCAGAAGCTGTTTTATCTGCCCGAGGCCTCGACGGACTTCATCTTTGCCAACATCGCCGAGGAACTGGGCTTCATCGGCGCCATGTTCATCGTGGTGCTGTTTGCCCTGTTTGGCGTGCGCGGGCTGCGCACAGCGTTCCGGTGCAGCGATCCGTTCGCGCGGCTGGCAGCGTTTGGCATCACGGTCACGATTCTGTTGCAGGCCTTCTTCAACATCAGCGTGGTGCTGTCGCTGGTTCCCAACAAAGGCATTCCGTTGCCGCTGATCTCGCACGGAGGCACCTCGCTGTTTTGCACGCTGGCGAGCATCGGGATTCTGCTCAACATCAGCCGGCAGGCGGAGTGAGAAAAGCAGGGAACAGGGAACAGGGACTAGGGACTAAGGACTAAGGGACTAAGGCGCTGAAAGCTGCGAACTGTGAACTCTGAACTGCGAATCCTTATTGCAGGTGGCGGAACGGGCGGGCACATCATTCCCACGCTGGCCGTGGCGCGCGCGCTGGTCGAGCGGCACAGGGCTGAAGTCCTAATGGTCGGCACGGCGCGCGGGTTGGAGTCGCGGTTGGTGCCGGAGGCGGGATTCCCGCTGCGGCTGATCGATGTGGGCCCGCTGAAGAGCGTCTCACTGGCGACCCGGCTGCGGACTCTTTCGCGGCTGCCAGGCAGTGTTTTCGATTGCAAGCGGCTGATGCGCGAGTTCCGGCCCGGCGCGGTGCTGGGCGTGGGCGGTTATGCCTCCGGACCGGCGATGATTGCGGCGCTTTGGCTCAGGGTTCCCGCCATGGCCTTCGAGCCAAATGCCATGCCCGGCCTGGCCAACCGGCTGGTAGGCAAGCGGGTGCAGGCGGCGGCTATCAACTTTCCTGTCGCTGCCAAATGGTTCCGCAACGCCGAGATCACGGGCGTTCCGGTGCGGCCGGAGTTCTTCGCGCTTGAGCCACCCACTGGCGCTCCGCACCTGCTGGTCTTCGGAGGATCGCAGGGGGCGCGGATCTTCAACATCCATCTGCCGCGGATCATCAAGCCGCTGCTCGATGCGGTCCCGGGGCTGACGGTCATGCATCAATGCGGAACGCGCCACAGCGAGGCGACGGAAAGGGCCTATGCGGCGAGTTGCGCGGACCCCTCGCGCTGGCAGGTGCGGCCATTCCTCGACGATATGGCGGCGTGCGTCGGCCGGGCGCACCTGGTGCTGTCGCGCAGCGGCGCTTCGACCGTGGCTGAGGAGGCTGCGGCCGGCAAGCCCGCGCTGCTGGTTCCCTTTGCCGCAGCAACCGACGAGCACCAGCGGCGCAACGCCGAGGCCATGGTCTCAGCCGGGGCGGCCGTGATGCTCGAGGAGACGGACCTCGACATTCCCGGCGTGCTGCTCGAAACGCTCATCCATCTACTGAACGATCCCGCACGGCTGGCCGCGATGGCCGTTGCCGCGAAGGCCCAGGCGCATCCCGGCGCGGCGGGGCGCATCGCCGACCGGATTTTGA
>PMYE01000077.1:0-19021 GCA_003171315.1 Acidobacteriaceae bacterium | reverse complement strand
CCACCGCCGTGGCCGCCGCCACCACCGCCGTGGCCGCCGCCACCACCACCGTGGAAGCCACCACCACCGTGGAAGCCACCACCACCGCCTCCACCATGGGAGCCGCCGCCGCCACCACCACCACCGCTGAAGCTGCGAGAGCCTCCGCCGCCGGTGAAGCTGCGACCGCCGCCGCTATACCCACGTGCTACGCCGCCGGAGTATCCGCGGGTGCCACCGGCGTATCCGCGTGTGCCGCCGGAATAACCGCGAGCGCCGCCGCTATATCCACGCGCTGCTCCGCCACCGGTGTATCCGCGTGCTGTGCCGCCAGCGTATCCGTGCGCACCGCCGGCATAGCCGCGGCCGGCATAAGCGCCACGGCCGCCGTAGCCGTATCCGCCGCGCCCACCGTAGCCATATCTGCCGCGTCCGCCGTAGCCGTATCCGCCGCGGCCCCAGCCGTAACGGCCCCCACCGTACCACGGCCCAGCGCCGATGAAGACACCGCTGTAGAACCATTCAGGTCCGTAGTAGCCGTAAGGGGCGCAGGCATAGGGGTAATACGAGTAGTAGCCCCACTCGCAATCCGGGGGGCCGTAATCGCCGTAATATCCAGGATCCACCACCGCGGGGCCGACGCCGATTCCTACCCCGATCTGGGCGTTCGCTTGCGATACAAAGGCGAACGGCAGAACCACAAGCATTGCCAGCAAAACCAAACGGAGTTGCTTCATAACACCCTCCTTGTGCTGCCCGATCCTTGCCTTGCCCGGACTGGGACCCGGAGTCGCCTCCGGCCTCAGCACCACCCGGCCTCTCTCATTTCCTCTTGCGGCCGGCCTTCAATTCCTTAAACAACATTTTCGCCCTTTTGTTGCGGTCCGGTGAAAGAATCCGTCACCCCGCCCAAAAGAGCAAGAACTTTCCTCTTTGCATTGCCTTGGCCATTACCCCAAAGGGAGTTACGCCACACTCTAAAGACGTTTCAAATCGCGAAACGGCCCAAAAAAGCGGCCCCTCCAGTTTGGAGAGGCCGCATGGTGCAGGCAGCAGAAGGCCAAGGTCTGCTAACACTACTGGAATGGCGGCGACGGGAGCCGGTTTTTCTCAGTTCGAGGAGCGAGGAGCGAACTGTAGCGAATTACTGGAGCAACGAGCGACGACGAAATGGGGAAAACCGGCCCCGTCCCTCCGGCTTCAACCCCAACACGCAAAGATCGCGTGCTGGGGACCCCGGGTTGTGGCGCAAATCCGGCCATACTTCGTTCTCGCCCTCGACAGTGGGGCCGCCACAGCCTTCGGGCTCGGTATCGTCTGGCCGGATTTTCGCTCACAACGCCATCCATCCCAGTAGTGTTAGCAGACCCTCTGCTACCTGCGAAAACGCTCAGGGGCAGGATGCCGGTCGAAGTCGCGGTGAGAGACGGCCGGTCCGCGATCTACAACGACGCGGCCGCGGACGATCGGGCCACCCACGCGGACGCCCACGAAGTTCCAGTAGCCGGGCACCCAGTAGCCGTTATTCCAGTAGCCGGCCACCCACACATAGCCCGCTCCGGGGCATGGGGGAATGTACGCTGCCGGCGCGCCGACGTAGATTCCGACGCGAGCTGCCTGGGCGGGCGCCGCGCTCAAGCCCAGAGCTCCGGCTGTCAAAGCTGCTCCCAACATCCACTGCTTCATGCTGCCCATATTCCCTCCAATCCAGGCGGGCCATCTTTTGGTCCGCCCCGGCTCCCACCCCACGGACCCCGGCTCTTCGAGCCACCCGTCCGTGGGGACCCCAGTTCGCCCACCACCTTGGGGCTGGCCGGTTCTGCCCTATGCAAACACTAGTGGGTCAAAAGGTTGCGGCGGCGGCGCGCAAATAAACTTGCGCAACTTTTCGTAGGAATCGGGTTCATGACGCCTGCTTCCGGCGCGAAAGTGCTGCTTCGGGAGCTCCGCAATGCGGCTTCCGGGACACCAGCACGAAGTTTCCACCGTCCACGGGCTGTTCTGCGCTGCTACAGTGGAGATTCACCTTCCATGTTTGCCACCTCGCAGCACGCGCACTTCATCGGGATCGGCGGCATCGGCATGAGCGGTATTGCCGAGATCCTGCTCAACCTGGGCATGAAGGTCTCGGGCTCCGATCTGAGGCGCAGCGCGGTGACCGACCGGCTGGCGCGACTGGGCGCAACGGTTTATGAGGGGCACAACGCGGCCAACGTGGCCGGCGCTACGGTGGTGGTGACCAGCTCTGCCGTGAACGCAAGCAACCCAGAGGTGCGCGAGGCACATGCGCGCAAGATTCCCGTGATTCAGCGAGCGGAGATGCTGGCTGAGCTGATGCGGCTCAAGTACGGCATCGCCATCGCCGGGATGCACGGCAAGACGACGACCACATCGATGGTCGCATCGGTGCTCACGGCGGGCGGGCTCGATCCCACGGTGGTTGTCGGCGGGCGCGTGGATGCGCTGGGCTCGAACGCGCGCCTGGGCACCACGCAATATCTGGTGGCCGAGGCCGACGAAAGCGACCGCTCGTTCCTCAAGTTGTCGCCGATTCTCGCTGTGATCACGAATCTCGACCGCGAGCACATGGATTGCTACCGCGACATGGCCGACGTGGAACGCGCCTTTGTGGAATTCATAAACCGCGTGCCGTTCTACGGAGCGGTAACGGCTTGCATCGACAACCCGCTGCTCAAGGAAATCCTGCCGCGGGCGCGGAGGCGCGTGTTCACTTACGGCGTGGCCGCCGAGGCGGACTACCGGCTGGAGCCGATCGATTCCGGACAATCGCCGAACCAGGAGTCAGGGCAGGGAAGCAGCTTCTCGCGCTTCCAGGTACACACGGCCGCAGGGCCGCTGGGCCCGTTCGAGCTTCACGTGCCGGGGCGGCACAATGTGCTCAACGCAACGGCAGCCGTGGCCATCGCGCGCCAACTCGAGATCCCGCCAGTGAAAATCGCCGAGGGGCTCGCGCACTTTCGCGGGGTCGACCGGCGATTCCAGCAGTGCGGCCAGGCGCGCGGCGTCAGGGTGGTCGATGACTACGGCCACCATCCGACTGAAATTCAGGCCACGCTGGCGGCGGCGCGCGAGTGCGGCCACGGGCGGATCCACGTGATCTTTCAACCGCACCGGTACTCCCGAACTCTTGACCTTTTGGACGAGTTCTCAGGCGCATTTCGCGATGCCGACACGGTGATTGTCCTGCCCATCTACGCGGCCAGCGAGGAGCCGATTCCCGGCGTCACGGCGGAGCGGCTTGTGGAGCGCATTGAGGGGCCGCGCGTTGCGTTCGCGCCCGAGTTTGCCGAGGCCGTCGTCGCGGTTGCGGCCGCTGCGCGCGAAGGCGACATGATCCTGACGCTGGGCGCGGGCAGCGTGAGCCAATTGGCCCCGCAGATTCTGGCGGCGCTGGAGGGTGCAACGTTCTGACCCCTGATTTCTGTTTTCCCCCGTAACACCTCGGATTCCCCCTAGCCAACCTCGGAAAACGGCCACTTCGCTCCGGGCTATAGTGAAATCTGGCGATTGCCACGACCCTGCTCAGGCGTGACGAACCAAGGGAACACCACAAACCGGCCCCTGTTGTGGGAAGACGAACCGCCCATGGAGATTCGCGCGCGGCGTACGCGAGAGGATTCGTCCCTGCCGGGGCAATTCCGCCCCGCAACGGCGGGCAGGCGCAGCCCGGGTATGCCGCTGGAGTTTGACGATCCGGACGAGGATGGCGTGCCGCGCCCCACCGCGGGCCGCTTTGGCGCGCCGAAACGGCCCTGGTGGCGGCCGGAGAGCACCGTTGGCCGCGTGTTCCTCACCGCCGGCGCAGTCCTGCTGCTCGGTGCCTTCACGACGGCCGGCCTGATGCTCAAACACTACCTGGAGCGCGATGCGCGCTTCCGCATCGCGGGAACCGAAAATATACAGGCCACCGGCCTCACCGAAGTGAGCCGCGCCGAGATGCTGCCCGTCTTCGGCGAAGACATAGGGCGCAACATTTTTTTTGTCTCACTGAGCGAAAGACGGAGACAACTCGAACAGATCCCCTGGATCGAGCGGGCGACGGTGATGCGCCTTCTGCCCGATCAGATTCGCGTTGCAGTTGTCGAGAGGCAGCCGGTGGCGTTCACGCGGCACGGACAGCAGATTGGGTTGGTGGACGCGAGCGGCGTTTTGCTCGCCATGGCGCCGGCGACGATGGCCAAGCGCCACTACTCGTTTCCGGTGTTGACGGGCATCGATCCCGGCGACCCGGCGGGCTCCCGCCAGGCGCGTATGGCGTTGTATCTGCGGCTGATGACGGACCTGGACTCCGATGGAAAGCACAACTCCGAACAGATCTCGGAGATTGACCTGACCGATCCCGAAGATGCGCGCGTGCTGATGCCGGAGCAGGGCGCCGACATTCTGGCGCACTTTGGCGAGGATCATTTCCTGGAGCGGTATCGACGGTACAAGGCGCACATTGCGGAGTGGCGCCAGCAGTATCCAAACCTGGCGGCAGTGGATCTGCGCTACGACAGCCAGGTGGTGCTGGAGATGGCGTCGGGGAAGGAGGCCTCGGAACCGTCAGTGAGCGACGCTGCAAGCCCAAGCGCGGCTACGCAGGCCGCCGGCAATACAGCGGCGCCGAGCGCGCATGGGAATGGAGCGGCGAAGCCGTCCGCGCGTGCTTTCGGTTCCGGCGCGCCCACCGCCAGGAAGAACAAGTCCGCGCAAGACAAGAAGCACGCAGCACCTGCTAAAAGGACGGCGGCGCAGAACGGAACACGGCGGAACTCCGCCACAATATCCCGTCCGGCCGCAGCCAACACGCTGAGAAGTAAAGACCGCCTGCTGAGAATCCAGGATGCTACCGGCGCGCAAGGCGGGTGAAAAAAGAATGAGCCAGAGGCAGGACAACCCGATCGTGGTGCTCGACATTGGCAGTGCGTGGACACGCGTGCTGGCGGCCGATGTAAATGAGGGAGTGCTGCGCTATCTCGGTCATGGCGCGTCGCCGTCGGCCGGGATGCGCAAGGGCCTCGTGGGGGAGCTCGCGCCCGCGGCAAAGGCGGTGCGCGCGGCCAACGAGCAGGCAGAGCGCGTGGCCCACATCAATATCGATGGGTGCGTTGTGGGCGTGGGCGGGCCGCATATTCGCGGGCTGAACAGCAACGGCGGATTCCAGTTGAGCCGCGGCATGCGCGAGATTACAGGCGAGGACGTGCGTGCCGCCATTGGCCGGGCACGCGCCATTGAGATCCCCGCAGACCGCGAGATTCTGCACCTGCTGCCGCGGCAGTTCATCCTCGACGAGCAGCCGGGCATTTTCGATCCGGTGGGGATGGTGGGCGCGCGGCTGGAAGTGGAGCTGCACATCGCCACGTGCGCGGGCAGCGCGCTGCAAAGTACGGTCACCTGCGCCAACCGCGCGGGGCTGGAGGTGTCGGAAGCGGTGCTGGAGTCGCTGGCCGCCGCGGAGTGCACGCTTTCAGCCGATGAGCGCGAGCTGGGCGTCTGCCTGCTCGATATCGGCGCGCACTCGAGCGATCTGGCGGTGTTTTTCGAGGGCGCGGTTGCATATACCGCGTCGGTTCCCATCGGCGGAGCACACTTCACCAACGACCTCGCCATTGGACTGCAATTGCCGGTGTCACAGGCGGAAGAGCTGAAGCGGCAGTATGGGAATGCGGTGGTGACGGCGGTTCCGCAATTGGCGGAGATCGAAATCACCACATCGCAGGGCGCGCCGGCCACGCTGCCGCTGCGCACCATGGCGGAGATCCTGGAGCCGCGGGCACGCGAGCTGATGTACTACGTGAAAGAAAGCCTGCGCTACGGCGGGGTGGTGGATGCGCTGGGCGCGGGCTGCGTGCTCACCGGCGGCGGGGCCCTGCTGCCCGGCATGCTCGACGTTGCAGAGAGCCAGTTGCGCGCGCCGGCGCGCATGGGTTTGCCGGTGCGGCTGTCGCACATGCCGCAAGAACTGAATCACCCGGCCTGGGCCGTGGCCATCGGCATGGTTCTTTATGCGAACCGAACCAGAATGACGCGCGCGGCCGAGGAGAACAACAGCAGTTTGCGCAACAAGTTGCGCGCCATGTTTGCAGCGAGTTTTTGAAAGTTGAACGGTGACATGAAAGATGAGGAGAGCGGAGCCCCAATGGAACAGCCAAAGAATGAAGCCGGAGAGATGCGCATTCAATTCCACGAAGAGACAATGCGCGACGCACATATCAAGGTGATAGGCGTGGGCGGCGGCGGCAGCAATGCCGTGAACCGCATGATCCAGGCGCACCTGGAAGGCGTGGAGTTTATCGCCGCGAATACCGATGTGCAGGCGCTGAAGCTTTCGCAGGCGCCGGTGAAGCTGCAACTGGGAGTGCGGCTCACCTCGGGGCTGGGCGCGGGCTCGAATCCCGATATTGGCCGCCGCGCCGCACTGGAGGACTCGGAGAAGATCATCGAAGCGCTCGAAGGCGCCGACATGGTGTTTGTGACGGCAGGCCTGGGCGGCGGCACGGGCACCGGGGCCGCGCCGGTGATCGCCTCGCTGGCCAGCGAGATGGGCATATTGACCGTGGCCGTGGTTACGCGGCCGTTTGCGTTTGAGGGCAAGCGCCGCCTCACGCAGGCCGAGCGCGGGCTGAAAGAGCTGGTAGAGAGCGTGGACACGATGATCGTGATTCCCAACGAAAAGCTGCTGGTCGTGGCCAAGGATGCGGGATTCTTCGAGAGCTTCCGCATCGCCGACGATGTGCTAAGGCAGGGGGTGCAGGGAATCAGCGACATCATCACCATCCCCGGCATCATCAATCGCGACTTTGCCGACGTGAAGACCACCATGGCAGGCATGGGCCACGCAGTAATGGGCACGGCGGTGCGCTCGGGCGCCAACCGCGCCGTGGAAGCGGCGCAGGCGGCGATGGCTTCGCCTTTGTTGGAAGCGGGCGCCATCGACGGCGCGCGCGGNNATCCTCATCAACATCACCGGATCGACTTCGCTGAAACTTTCGGAGGTGAACGAGGCATCGTCGCTGATTCAATCGGCCGCGCACGAAGACGCCAACATTATCTTCGGCGCCGTGCTCGACGAAAAGATGAATGAAGAGGTGAAGATCACTGTGATCGCCACCGGCTTCCGCGACCAGATGCCGGAGCGGCGCGCGCGCATGCTGAACGTGGAGGAGACGCCGGTGGTTTCAGTGCCGGTGGTAGCGCCCAACAACTGGATGCGCGAAAGCGAACCGGAGCCTGCCTCCGCGCCGGCGCGCTTTCTAAGCGAGGAGGAGGAAGCGGCGACGGAGAGCGCGGATAACGGGTTCTTCTTTGCTGCGGCTGCGCCGGGCGTGGCGACCACAGTAACCGTGGCCGCGCCGCAGGAGAAAGCGGCAGCGGAACATGCGATGGAGTCTGGGTCGAATGGCGGGAGCGCGGCCGCAGCACCGGAGCCGCGATTCGAAGGGATGGAGACGGAGTCCCGACCCGCGCCCCCGCCCAGGGACTATGCCGCGGATTTCGCGGGGACTCCGCAGGGACTAATGGAGACGGCAGAGGCCGGTACGCAGCAGTCAGCGTCACTCTACACTGAGCCCAATGAGCAACACGAGCGCGATCTGGATGTGCCTACGTTTCTGCGCCGGTTGAAGTTTTAGATTCCCATCTCGTTCACCGGCTTGGGCTTGGGAGGGGGGAGGTTCCAAAACGGGCAGAAAGACGGTATAGTAAACAGAGCATCCCCGAAAGTTGTATGTAGTGTGATCGCTGAGTGGGGGAAACTACTGTTCTCAAGGCTATTGTGGAGGCGGGCAATGGCCGGCGGGTGGAACCGTTCTCTATCGCGCAGTTGGGTTGTCGAATGACGCGGGTTCGGTAAGAGAATTTCGCCGGACTGCAGCGAATACCAAAGCTGGACGCGTTATCGATTGAAAAGCACGAAGTGCGCCGCTTACGAGCGAAAGCGTGGCGCGAAAATCATGTGGAGAGGTTGTTGGCTGGATGAAGCTGCCCCGCGTTGCATCGCTTGGCTCGATTTTGATTCTTTTCGGCATCGGCGCCGCTTGCGCGAGAGCTTTCGACACTCCGCAAAGCACGCTGCATCATTCGAGATCGAAGCCGGCTACGCACGTCTCGGAAACGCATCGTACGGCCGCGCATCGCGGCGCAGCGCACACGGCTGCCGCAACCGCGACCCACTCTGCCGCTGGACACACAGCCGCATCCACCACTGCGAATAAGCACACGCCTGCTTCCCGCACATCCGCGACGCACACCACGCCGCATCGTGCTTCCAGGGCGCGTTCCGCGTCCACGCATGGGTCCACGCATGGGTCCACGGCGCGCGTCACGGCGAAAGCCGCCGCGTCGAGGCGCACCACGACCACGTCGAGAGCGCGCGTGCGACGGACCTCCTATCACCGCCGCCATCGTTACTACGAGCGGTTCACATCTAGTTCGTATCTTCAGGGAGAGATCGGCGCGGGCGACGTAACAACGGGCGAGGATCCGGTGGTGCGGCAGGCCGCCATCGAAGCCCTGGGCGACATGAACGGCACTGCCGTGGCGATCGATCCCTCGAACGGGCGCATCCTTGCCATGGTGAACCAGAGGCTGGCGCTTTCGCCGGGCGCCGAACCCTGCTCGACGATCAAGCTCACGGTGGCGCTGGCCGCGCTTTCAGAAGGGCTGGTCACGCGCGACACAATGGTGCAGTTGCCCGGCTTCCGCATGAACATGACGCAGGCGCTGGCCAAGAGCAATAACCTCTACTTTGAAGAGATGGGCCGGGAGCTGGGCTTCGAGCGCGTGCGCCACTACGCCACGCAGTTCGGCCTGGGCGAACTGGCCGGTTACAACATTCCCGGCGAACAGTTGGGCGTCTATCCCGATCAGCCGATTCCTGAATCAGAGGGCGGCGTGGCCCGGATGTGCAGCTTCGGCCAGGGCGTGTCGCTCACTCCGCTGCAGCTGGGCGCTCTTGTCGCGGCCATCGCCAACGGCGGAACGCTCTACTATCTGCAGCATCCCGCCACGCCGGAGGAAGCCGCCGCATTCCAACCGAAGATCAAGCGCACGCTCGATATCGCCAAGTTCATTCCCGACCTTGAGGACGGCATGGCCGGCGCCGTAGAGTATGGAACGGCGCGCAGCCTGCGCACCAACTTCCGCGAGCTTCCGGTCTTCGGCAAGACCGGAACCTGCTCCGACGACGGAACACGCTTCGGCTGGTTCGCCTCCTATTCCGAGTCGCCGCAGGGCGGACTGGTGACAGTCTTTTTCCTCGAGGGAGGCAGGGCCACCTTCGGCCCGCGCGCCGCCGAGCTGACGGGCGCGTTTTACAAGGATTTGTGGGACCACGACTATTTCACTGTAAAGAACCAGGAAGCCCAATCCGCGCCCGCGCGAGGTAATGTTGCTCCGGCGCCGCCTCCGGCCGACTCCACCGAACCCAACGAGCAGTAGTAACCGGCCCCGGGCTTCACAGAGCATGTGAAGCAGAAGGGACAGTCTTCATGAATGACCTGAAGATCTACCGCTGGGCGGGCTTCTCCGGTTTTGCTGCTATCGCCCTGTTCTTTGTCGAGTTTCCAATCTATTTTTTGCGTGGCGCCTTTCCATCGCTGGCCGACCCCCTCAAACTGACGAACTTCATTGCCCGGAATACGACAAATGTTCTGACCGTGGTCCTACTCGATATGGTCATTTACTGTTTTTTTCTTGTCTTTCTGGCCGGGTTCCGGCACCTAATCCGGCAGACGGGTCCAGAACACGAGTGGGTGGCCACGCTCGTATTTGGAATCGGCCTGGTCTACACCACGCTCACGCTGGTTGCCGACTCTCTTGAGGGCACAACTGCTCTCGACGCCCTGGCAGCGAGGGCTGATCCCTCGGCAATTCGAGCCTTGACCGAGGCCCAGTTTCTTCTTTTCGGCTCCGTGGCCCTTATCCTGATGGCTCTCCTGATGACCGCGGCCAGTTATGCGATTTTGGCCAGCAGGGCGCTGTCCCGCTGGAGCGGCTGGGTGGGCTACGTCGGGGCCGTAGTCTGCCTTGCCTTCGTCCCTTCGATGTTTTGCGGCGCCCCAGACCTCACCGGTTTCTACAACCCTGCCGGCTGGGGTCCCACAGGTGTAGCCGCCGGATTCCCGCTGGCCGTCTGGACCATTGTCGTCTGCATTTCCATGATTGGGAAGCGCCCTTTCGTTCCCGCTGGTATTTCACAGCCCAAGTAAGTCCTTGGCCGCCTGCGGGCGGTTTCTTGCACTGCGGATTCTCGGTGGCAAGTTATCCTGACTTCGTGAGCGACAAACTGCATTGGGTCGTCGCGGGAATCGGCGACGTCGCGCGAAAGCGAGTGATTCCCGCCATTCAAGCCGAACCGCGAAGCGTGCTCTATGGCTTTGTCACGCGCCATCCGGCCAAGGCCGCGGCGTACCCTGGCACGCGGACATGGCCGACAGTCGAACAGGCGGTTGCCGATCCGGCAGCCGATGCCGTTTACATCGCATTACCCGTGGCGCTCCATGCGGATGCCGCGATTACGGCGCTACGCGCGGGCAAGCACGTGCTCTGCGAGAAGCCGATGGCAATGAACTTTGCCGAGGCACGGCGCATGGTCGCGGAAGGCCGCGCGTCCGAACGCCTGTTCGGCGTCTCGTATTATCGCAGGCTCTATCCCAAGCTGATCCGTACGCGGCAACTCATCGCGGAAGGCGCGATTGGCCGCCCACTGCTGGCGGAGGCCTATTGCCACAGTGGGCTGGAGATCGAGGAGCGCAAATGGCTCAGCGATCCGGCGCTGGCTGGCGGAGGCCCGCTCTACGACATCGCCTCGCATCGCATCGACGCACTGAACTTTCTCTTCGGCAAGCCGGAGCACGCCTGCGGCCTGCTGTCGAACACCGTGCATCGCATCGCCGTGGAGGACTCCGCCACCGTGTTGATGCAGTTTGCCGGCGGCGTGCACGCGGTTGTGGATGTGCGCTGGAACTCGCGCGTGGCGCGCGACCAATTTCGCATTATCGGCGAGGACGGCGAGATTGGCCTCGATCCGCTGAACGGGCCGGAGCTGCATGTTGCCGGCCGCGTGGAGATGCTGCCTCCGCACGCGAATCTCCACTATCCTATCGTGGAGAACTTCGTCGACGCCGTCCTGGCCAACGACCCAGGCCGCCTGGCTTGCCCAGCAGAGCAGGGCAGTTGGACTGACTGGACCATCGAGCAGGCGGTTTTTTCGCAGGCCGGGCCCACCTGACCCGTGCCGGCCGCATTTTTCCCCGCGCCTTTGCAACGAATTCCGCCGAGCTTCATCCCATAAGATGAAGCCGCCTTTCCTTCCACGTAAAAGCCCGCGGAACCGGGGCGGCCTGATTTCCCACGCCGACACACAGGACATCCCATGGCGCTGCCCACTGACATTCTGTTGATGTACGGCTACCTGCTGCTCTTTACCTGGGTCCTGGTGGAGCAGCTTGGCATCCCCCTACCGGCTACGCCGGTGCTGCTAGCCGCCGGAGCGCTTTCGGCCGAGAGGCAGATTAGTTTTCCCCTGGCTCTGGCGGTTGGGGTGGCTGCCGCGCTCACCGCCGATAGCGTATGGTTCCTCATCGGACGCAGGCACGGGCACCACGTGCTGCGCCTGCTCTGCAAACTTTCGTTGGAGCCGACCACCTGCGTCCGCCGCACCCAGGACTCGTTTGGCCGGCGCCGCGGCACGATGCTCCTGTTTGCCAAGTTCGTGCCCGGCCTCTCCACGCTGGCGCCGCCGGTGGCAGGGCAGAATGGCATGGAGTTTGGTCCGTTTCTGCTCTATGACGGCATCGGCTCCGCGCTCTGGGTTGGCGTGCTGCTGGCCTGCGGCAGATTTTTTGGCGACCTGCTGAAGCGCGATCCCAGCCTGCTCGACTGGGCGGGCCGATTCTCCGGCGCACTGCTCATTCTGGGCGTTGCAGGATTCCTGGTCGCGCGCGTCATTCGCCGCCGCGTGGTGCTGAAGAATCTCGCGGCCTCGCGGCTGGAGCCGGAAGAGCTGAAGCGGCAGCTCGACGCGGGCCAGGAAGTATATATTGTCGATCTGCGCCACCCGCTCGAGCTCCTGCCTGACCCGTTTACGTTGCCCGGCGCTGTGCACCTTTCGCCTGAGGCTCTGTCCGCACGCCACCATGAGATCCCCCGCGACCGCGACGTGGTGCTCTACTGCACCTGCCCCAGCGAGGCTACCGCAGCCAAAACCGCCATGGAGCTGCACAAGCTGGGCATCGATCGCGTGCGCCCGCTGCGCGGCGGCTTCGACGAGTGGAAGCGGCTGGGCTTCCCGCTGGACGCGATTCCGCCGGTGGATTCCGCGCCAACGGCCGCAGCGACGCTATAAGCTAAAGGGTTGAAGGCGGCCATTACCGCCGGGGAGCATGCCCTTGGCAACCGACGATCTGCGCGAGTGGATCAAAACACTCGAAAAACACGGTGAGCTCCGCCGCATCCGCGAGGAGGTTTCACCGGAGCTCGAAATCACCGAGATCACCGACCGCGTGTCGAAAACAGGGGTCAGGGGTCAGGGGTCAGGGATCAAAGGCCCGGCCAATGCTTCCGAAACGAAATATGCTCCCGGAGGACCGGCGCTGCTGTTCGAGAACGTCAAGGGTCATCCCGGCCACAAGGTTCTGATCAACCAGTTCGGCAGCGAGCGGCGCATGGCGCTGGCACTGGGCGTCGACCGGCTGGACGAGATTGCGGAACGAATTAGCGGGCTGATGAGCGTGAAGGCTCCCGAGGGTCTGCTGGACAAGCTGAAGATGCTGCCGCAACTTGGCGCGCTGACGAGTGCGTTTCCCAAGACAGTGGCCGCGAAGGATGCGCCGTGCAAGGAAATGATCCGGCGCGAGCGCTTCGACCTTAACTATTTTCCAATTCTCAAGTGCTGGCCGCAGGACGGCGGGCGGTTCATCACGCTGCCTTGCGTGCACACGCGCGATCCGCGAACTGGAAAGCGCAACATCGGCATGTATCGCATGCAGGTCTACGACGGCCAGACCACGGGCATGCACTGGCAGCGGCAGAAGGTGGCCGCCGAGCACTACCGCGAGGCGCTACGCAACGCGGCAGCGGCGTCGGCCGATCCCACGCAGAGCGCCGAAGCCGCGCGCGTGGCCATCATGGCCGAATCAGCCGGCGGCGCGGTCACCATTCCCGACGGCCCTCTGGCCGGCACGCCGCAGGTGTCGGTCGGCGCGTTGAAGGGCTCGCGGCTCGAAGTCGCGGTGGCCATCGGCACCGACCCGGCAACGACGTTCGCGGCCGTTGTGCCCGCGCCGCCGGAGGTCGAGGAGTTCTTGATTGCGGGTTTTTTGCGCGGCAAGCCTGTGGAGATCGTGAAGTGCGAGACCGTCGATCTGGAAGTGCCGGCCAACGCCGAAATCGTTCTCGAAGGCTACGTAGAGCTGGGCGAGCTTCGCCGCGAAGGTCCCTTCGGCGACCACACGGGCTTCTACACGCTGGAGGACGAGTACCCTGTATTCCACGTCACCTGCATCACCCATCGCAAGGACCCCATCTACGCCGCGACCATCGTGGGCAAGCCGCCCATGGAGGATTCGTGGATGGGCCGAGCCGTCGCCAGCATCTTTCTGCCCGCGATGAAGATGACCATTCCCGAGCTTGTGGACATTCATCTACCCGTCGAGGCCGTCTTCCACAATCTGATGATCGTGTCGATCAAAAAAAGCTATCCCGGCCATGCGCGCAAGGTGATGCACGCCATCTGGTCGCTGGGCCAGGCCATGTTCACCAAGTGCATCATCGTGGTTGATGAGGACTGCGACGTGCAGGACATTCCCGAGGCCGTGCTGCGCGTGGCCAACAACATCGATCCCGAGCGCGACATTCAGTTCACGCTCGGGCCAGTGGATTCGCTCGACCACGCGAGCCGCCTGCCCAACTACGGGTCAAAAATGGGGATCGATGCCACGCGCAAGTGGAAGGCTGAGGGTTTCAACCGGCCGTGGCCGGCGATGATCGAGATGGACCGGGCGACCAAGGCGAAGGTGGATGCGATGTGGGCGAAGCTGGGGCTTTAGTGTTAGGCGCGCAGACGGGAGCAGGCATAACCTTCGGTAATGGTGCAATTTCCGGTTTGCCGGTGATTACGACCGGAACGTGAGCACGGCTCAAAGGGAAAGGCGTCCGAAGTCCATTTATGAGGACTCGATCGCTAATCTGCAGTTGGTCTCCTATCCGATGATAGTCTGCTATTCATGATGCTACCCCTCACTGTCTGGCTTCTCTTCGCAACGACCCATGCAACGCTACCGCAGCGGAGCATTGATTGGTGTGCACAGGACGGGGCCTATTTTTACGCCATGAACGATGATCCTGCTCAGCCTGTGCAGGTCGAGCGGGACGGAGTGGCAATCCGGATAGAGCACCCTGATTCCAAAAGCGCGGATGCTACAGTCAGCTTTTCGAAAGGGAACCGCGTCCTGCTTCAGAAGCAGAAGGATTTCGAAGCTGCGCTGGGCTGGTTGACGGTTTCACCGAGCGGAGCGTTCGCTACAACATGGAAAATGAATGCCTCCAGCGCAGAAACGCAGCTTTTCCGCGTGACATCCAGCGGCGGGATCATAGAGGACAAAGAGCTGATTCCATTAGCAGAGAAAACGTTCAACATAGACGCCAAACGCATCTGCAAGACTCCTGGGGCAAATACGACGGCTATCAAGTGGATAGATGATGATCACCTGCTACTTTCGATTAACGCTTGGTCGTCAGGCTTCTGCTATTCAAACTTCACCGAAGGCTTCATTCTTTCGCTTTCAAAGCGAGAAATCGATAGGAAGCTGTCGGAAAGAGAACTCATCAACTTGCCAGCCGTCTGCACCTGGAATCTTGTTCCGGTTGGGCCGCATTGACGAACGAGCGCCATAGTAGCAGTTGCAGGACTCGTGGCTGAAGTCTAGCCTTAAGTGACAGCAGTGTCTAAATTCGACTTGGCTTGGCAGCGATATGTCGGCTATCGGAAACTGCACCACAGCCTAACCTTCGCTTCGCACTCACCCCGTGAGACACTAAAAGATGACAAACCCCACACAAGCCCCCATCCTCACTGATCGCTTCACGCGCGCCGTCGACTATGCGCGCGTGCTCCACACGGAAACCCGCAAGGGCACCCGCATCCCGTACATGGCTCATCTGCTCGGCGTCGCGTCGCTGGTAATGGGAGAAACAGGTGGCGCGGTTTCCGTCACGGAAGACATGGTGATCGCGGCAATTCTTCACGACACAGTCGAGGACCACGGCGGCAAGCCGCGTCTCGACGATGTAAGAGAGAAATTCGGCCCTGAAGTCGCGGACATGGTTTACGGTCTCTCCGACACGCTGGCCGAGGATCACAACAAAAAAGAAGGCTGGGAGGAGCGGAAGACCACGTATCTAGCGCGCCTGAAGACCGAGCCGGAAGACGTGTTGCTCATCTCCGCCGCCGACAAGCTCTACAACGCGAAGGCCATTCTGGATGACTTGAGAGAGATCGGCCCGGCGGTATGGGACAGGTTTAAGCGCGGCCCAAAGGAACAGCTCTGGTATTTTCATTCGCTGCTCGAGGTCTTTCATGCGCGCTTCGACAGCCGTATCGTCGATGAACTGAAACGCGTGGTCGACGAGATCGCATATTTGGCCGCAACCAAATGGCCGGGAGAGCGAGGCGCGACGCCGTCCGGAAAAAGCTGAACGAGAAGCTGAACCAAGATCGGCAAGAAAAGGCTCGACAAGGGCCTTCCAGCCGCCCTCCTCGCGTGTGCTACGCTTCCCTTGTGCACCGCCAGCGATTCCATCTCGCCCACCGCCCGCTTTGCGCGCTCACTCTGCTTCTGACTCTCGTCGCGGCCGCGCAGCAGGCGCCGTCGGGGCAAAAGATCATCAAGGATCCAGCGGAATACAACGCCTACATGGCTGCTCTGAACACGCAGGATGCCACCGCGCGTGCCGAGGCGCTGGAATCTTTTGCGCAGCAGTACCCTCGAAGCGTAGTTCTGATTGACGCGCTACAGCAGGAGATGGCGGCCTGGCAGACGGCCGGCGACTCGGCGCAGGTTGGTAAAGTGGCCAAGCGGTTGCTGGCCGTGGATTCCGGCAACGTTCGCGTGCTGGGCATTGTGGTGGCGCTGGACCGGATGAGCGCGGAGAAGGGCGACGCTGCGGCGCTAAACGAGATGTGCATCGACGCGACCGGCGGGATGCGCGCGGTTCCCATGTGGCGCAAGCCGGCGAACATGACAGACGCCGACTTTGCCTCATTGAGCAAGCTGATGAACGATATCTTCATCGGCGCGGAGGGTTATTGCGCGGTCGAGGAGAAGAACTACTCGCAGGCCAGGGACTGGCTGACGCGGGCGATCCAGATCGATCCCGCGAACGTGCAGGACTTGTATCAGCTTGCCATTGCGGACCTGGAGACGACGCCGGCTGACGCCAACGGTTTCTGGTACTGCGCGCGAGCGATTCATCTCGCTCAAACCGCTGCCATGCCGCAGAACGCGAGCGGCATGGTGAGCTACTGCAAGGCAAAGTATACGAGTTACCACGGCGCCGACGATGGCTGGGATGCGATGGTAGCGGGGACGGCGGCGCAGGACAAGTTGCCACGGGATTTCGCGCGAGACATCCAGCCCGCGCCCAATGCGCCTGCATCACCGCAAAAATAGATTCGCTCGCGGCGTGCGCGATTGACGGGGCGAAAGGGACTGACTGGACGCTCGCCAGTTATTTGACCCTGCAAAAGCAAAAGAAATGTCCTTGCGCCGTCCCTACGGGACTCCGGAGTGCATTTGTGGATACCGCTTTCTTTCCCCACGCTAAAGCGCGGGGCTAACAAACATTGCGCCTACGGCGCGGCTGCCAGGACATTACTTATGCAGTTCTCATTAGCGAGCAGCCTGCCGGCGCGAACCGTACACGCCGTGCGGCAGTATGGTCCGCTCTGCTATATCTAGACCCATGCAGGTGGACCTTTCCAGGCGCCTCATCGCTGTTGCCGCAGCGCTGGCCCTTTCCGCTTCCCTCGGCGCCCAACAGACTTCGGGCTCCTTTCGCTGGATCGATTTTCACAACCCAAAGGATCAAAATATCGTCGTCTGGGTCACGCGCTCGCTTCAGGTTGAGAAATGGACGGCGGTTCGCGAGATCGGCGTGGTCTACGACGCGGCGCTGGTCGTTACCACCGACCGCTCCGGGCCGCAATCGCCGCCCAGCGACGACACATTTACCATCTGGAACGTCTCACTCACCAGCCACGTGGTGGCTCCGCTGCTCAGCGGCGTGAACCTGCGCTGGTTCGACAGGGAGCACTTTGCCGAGAATGCGCCCGAGGAACTGACCGTTCTCTACGACAACTGCCACGACTGCCCGGCCAGCACCTACTTCACGTCCTTTCATTACGATGTCTCGCATCACATGTGGGCGGCGCGCTGGTTGCGCGGCGGCCAGGGAGTTCTGGTGTGGAATGCGGCCGGGCCCAGCGCCAGCGGCATCGCCTGGACGCAGCTCTATGCCGTGATGGCCGGCCCCGATGGCCGCGCCTTTCTCGTCACCTGGAACCACTTCGAATACGGAAAGGTGAGAGGGCCCAGCAACACGCTCTTCCGCTACGACGTGGACCCTGCCAGCGTGCAGGAGCGAACGGTCGAGCTGACTCGCGACGATGCCGACGCCATGGAGCTGCGCATGTGCCGCGGTCAGGATGCCGTGCAGGGCCTGGCTCGCGGGCAGGACTCGGCGCTCTGCCAGCAACTGCTGAATGCGCAGCCGCAGCGCAAGCCGGTGACTACGCCGCCAGCCAACAACCGCGGCCGGTCCGTGCCGCCCGCCGTGCGGCACTGAGATGAGTCTTTAGTGGTCAATTGAGAACAGTTTTGCCCCGCGCGCCTCCAATAGCATCCAAGCTGAATGGAGGTAAAATGAGCCATCTTTTTAGACTTGCACGATTTTCCCTGCTTCCCCTGGCCATCGCACTTTCTACAGCCGGTTGCCATAAAGATCCAGCCCTGGTCCTGGCGGATAACAATCAGGCGGGCACGCAGGACCAGGCCTCGGACCCGACGGCGGCCAACCTGACCCCCGCAGCAGACAACTCAGGCGCTCCGGAGTACGCATCCACCGCCGCTCCCAGCTTCCAGCAGAGCCCACCGCCGGACCAGTCGTCCTACGATCCAGGTTACGGAGATCAGCCGGAATACACCGCAGCCCAGCCGCCCCCGCCCTTGCTCGACTACGAGCAGCCGCCGGTTCCCGGCGACGGCTATATCTGGACTCCAGGCTACTGGGCCTGGTCTCCGGACGGCTATTACTGGGTGCCCGGCGCCTGGGTCGAGGCTCCCTACGAGGGCGCACTCTGGACCCCCGGCTACTGGGGCTACTGGAATAACTTCTACGGGTATTACCCTGGCTACTGGGGCCAGCACATCGGCTACTATGGCGGCATCAACTACGGCTTCGGCTACACCGGCTACGGCTACCAGGGCGGTTACTGGGGCGGAGGCCACTTCAACTACAACCGCTCGGTCAACAACGTCAACACCTCTGTGGTGCACAACGTCTATAGCCGCTCGGTCGCCGGCAACATGAACAACTCCCATGTGAGTTTCAACGGCGGATCGGGTGGTCTCCAGGTGCGGGCGCGGCCCGCGGAGCTGGCGGCGATGCATCAGCCGCACGCTGCGCCCATGAGGGCTCAAGTGCAGAATGAGCGTGCTGCCGGCACCAACCGGGCCCAGTTTGCCAGTGCGAATCATGGCCGCCCGGCCAATGTGGCCGTCAACCAGCCTCTTGCGGCCGATCGCAATGTGAAAGCCCCACCGGCGTTGCGGGCAACCAATCGGGCTGTAACGCAGCAGCAACAGCGCCAGGCGGTTCAGCAGCAGCAGCAACGCCAGGCGGCTCCACAGCAGCAACAGCGCCAGGCGGCTCCACAACAGCAACAGCACCAAGCGGTTCCACAACAGCAACAGCGCCAGGCGGTTCAGCAGCAGCAGCGCCAGGCTGTTCCGCAGCAGCAGCGCCAGGCGGCTCCACAACA
>PMYE01000078.1 GCA_003171315.1 Acidobacteriaceae bacterium | reverse complement strand
CTGGGCCGCGCCGTGATCGGCGGGTTATTGCTGGCCACCGTGGCCACGCTGTTTTTCGTGCCCGCGTTCTTCTCTCTCATTCATGGCCGCATCGAGCGCCGGCGCGAACGAGACCGTGATTCCGCTTCCGCCAGTTTCGATGAATTCGACGCCAGACCGGAGTAGATGCTTATGACCCAGGAACCGAATCCGCACTCTCAACCCGCCGCGGTAAGCCACGAAGCCGCTCCCGAGCAAGCTCCCATCTCACCGCGCAAAGTCCTGACGGTTGTCGCCGTCATTGTGCTCATCCTGGGCGTGCTCGCGGCCATCGGCATCCTTCGCCGCATGCATGACCGCACGGTTCTGGCCGAGCGCACTGATGCTCTGGCCGCGCCCACGGTAGCCGTTGCGTCACCCAGGTCCGGCGCGCCGGTGGAGATGCTTGTGCTCCCCGGCAATGTGACCGCCTATACGGACTCTCCGATCTATGCGCGCACCGACGGCTACCTGGACCACTGGTACTACGACATCGGCTCCAAGGTGAAGAAGGGCGCGCTGCTGGCTGTCATTTCCACCCCCGAGCTGGATAAACAAGTCACGCAGGCCGAGTCGGACCTGGCCACCGCCCAGGCCAACGCCAACATCGCGCGTATCCAGGCGGAGCGATATTCGGGACTGGTCAAATCCGAGGCCGTCTCGCAGCAGGACACCGACACCTATGTGAGCCAGGCCGCCGCCACTGCGGCAGCGGTCAAGTCGGCCCAGGCCAACCTGCAGCGCTTGCGCGAGCTGCAATCCTTTGAGAAGGTCTATGCGCCCTTCGACGGCGTGGTGACGGCGCGCGCGGTCGACACCGGCCAGCTCATCGGTTCAGGCTCCGGACAGACCGCCGGAACCGAGCTCTTCCACATGCAGGCCCTCCAGACGCTGCGCGTTTACACCAACGTGCCGCAGCTTTACTCGCAGACGCTGAAGCGCGGCATGAAGATTGCCCTCACCTTTCCCGAGTATCCGGAAAAGACCTTTGAGGGCACGCTAGTGCGCACCGCCGACGCCATCGATCCCGTGAGCCGCACCCTGCTGGCTGAAGTCGACCTTGACAATCGCTCCGGCGAGCTCATGCCCGGCGCGCTGGCGCAGGTTCACTTCAAGGTTTCGCCAGTCGGTCCCACGTTCGTCGTGCCCACGGCGGCGCTGATCTTTCGGCGTCAGGGGATGCAGGTCGCAACTGTGACCGAAGGCAGCGGGGGGACGTTCGCTCACTTGGTCTTCGTGGTGATTGGCGAGGATGACGGCGCCACCGTGCAGATCGTCAGCGGCCTGAACCCCGGCGACCAGGTCGTCCAGGACCCGCCCGACTCGCTGATCGACGGCGAAAAAGTGACGGTCGAGAAGCCGGGCAGCGGCTCGAACGCGGGAGGTTTCTAGCCATGCTTGCGCTCCCGCTCTCCGCTCTGGCAAGCTCAGCACAACGCTGTCATCCTGAGCGAGTCCGCCCCAGGCGGACGAGTCGAAGGATCTGCGGTTGCTTTTTCATCAAGACTAAACTTCCAATTCCGTTCTTCGTACCTCTGCGCCGAGCAGCACGTTCCTTTGTTCCCTTGTTCTCTTGTTCCCTTGTTCCCTGCCTTCTCCTCGCCGGCTGCAAGCCCGTCGGCCCCAACTACAATCGCCCCGGCTACAACGCTCCCTCCGTCTACAAAGAGACTGGCGCGACGGCCGTAGTTGTTCCTCCTCCCAATCCGCAGGGCGGCGCATGGCAGCCGGCGAACCCCTCCGACGGCATGTTGAAGGGCAAGTGGTGGGAGATTTACCAGGATCCGCGGCTCAACCAGCTCGAAGAGCGCATCGACTCGAACAACGTGCAGCTCCGCCAGGCAATGGAGCTTTACCTGGCCGCGGAGGACCAGGTGCGAGCGGTCCGCGCCAATCTCTATCCCACGCTTTCGGCCGGTCCTTCCATCAGCCGGGACCGAGTGTCGGCTAACCGTCCTCAGGCCTCGCCCGGCGGAGCAACCACCTATGGCGATTTCGTCATCGCCGGCCAAGCCAGTTGGGAGCCGGACTTCTGGGGCCGCATCCGCCGCACCGTGGAGCAGGCGCGCGAGAATGCCCAGGCCGGCGCAGCCGACGCCGCCAACGTGGCTCTCACGCTGCATGCGGAGATGGCCACCGACTATTTCGCCCTCCGCGGACTCGACTCCCAGATCAAGCTGCTGACGGCCACGGTCGCCGACCTCGAGCACCAGCTCGACCTCACGCAGCGTCGCTTTTCCGGCGGCGTGGCCACCGCGGTGGACGTGGCCCAGGCGCAAACACAGCTTGAAACCGTTCGCGCCCAACTTGTTGACCTGGGCGTGGCGCGCGCGCAGTACGAGCACGCCATCGGTACCCTCGCCAACTTAGACCTTTCCGGCTTCAGCATTACGCCCTCGCCGCTCGGTCTGGCGCTGCCGAAAGTTCCCTTGGGCGTGCCCTCGCAACTGCTCGAGCGGCGTCCCGACATCGCCGAAGCCGAGCGCCTCGCCGCCGCGGCCAACGCGCAAATCGGCATCGCGGTCAGCGCGTTTTATCCCACCATCACCCTCGGCGGAGCTGGCGGCTTCGAGAGCACAAATCCCGGCACGTGGATCCAGGGCCCAAGCTCTCTGTGGAGCTTAGGGGCGCAGGCAACCGAGCTGCTCTTCGACGCCGGTCAACGCCACGCGCTCACCGATGCTGCCCGCCACAGCTACGAAGCGCAGGCCGACGGCTATCGCAACACCGTCTTCCAGGCCTTCAACGATGTAGAGGATCAGCTCTCCTCGTTGCGCATCCTGGAGCAGGAAGCCAGCGCGGAGCAGCGCGCCGTCGACGCCGCGCAGCACTCCTTCGATCTCTCCAACGCCCGCTACAAAGGCGGAGTGACCAGCTATCTCGAGGTGCTCACCGCCGAGCAGACGCTGCTGCAAGACCAGGTGTCCGCCATCGACATCGAGAGCCGGCAATTTGCCGCCAGTGTGAGCCTGGTGCGTGCCCTCGGCGGCGGCTGGGACGTGACGCAGTTGCCGTAGCCGCAGTGCTTTGACGGGTCGGTGTCAAAATGCCGTTAATCCGCCCAAAACCTGAACAACGCGCCCTGCTCCGGGCGCATCGTAGTCAGGGAGGTGTACTCAATGAAAAAGCTGCACACCGTTTTAGCGCTCGCGTTCCTTTCCGCGAGTCTTATGGGAGGTGTCGCCCTTGCCCAGGACCATCATGACAACGCCCAGGACCGGGACCATCACGACAATCATGGTTACGTCGAACACAAGGATTGGAGGAAAGGCAGACGCATCGATCACGATGACTGGAATCGCGGCGACAGAGTCGACTACCGCCAGTATCACCTGAGCGCCCCGCCACGGGGTTACGAATGGCGCATGGTTGATGGCTACTATGTTCTCGCCAACATTTCGAACTTCCAGATCCGCACCGTCATCCGCATACCGTAACCCGCCCTCCCGCCTCCGAATTGTCGAACTGCTCTAGGGCCACCGGATAAGTTTCAGCCGGCGGCCTTGGCATGTTTTGATGCCCACCCACACCCCACTATCCCTGCGCAAAATAGTCACGAATCTCCGGCGTCGCTCCCCTGCGGTTGACGAATCTTTCCCTGCTATCCGTTAAGCACTTCTACTCTCCAACGCTAATCGGGAGATTCCACTGGCGGGCGAAAGGAGAAGAGTTTACGCTCCCAACGCCAACGACAGGCACGCCGTGGTGTCTCGTTCTGAATACAGAAGACCTTGATGATCCGTTTCCTAACATCGAAGTCGGCGACAAGGTGATCGCCTGCGGCCGACCTCTGCGAGTGTTCTCTGACGGCCTGACGTAGCGGCCCGGCGGAAAGTCAAGCCATGGCTGCGGTCGATTTGCCCGTAAACCATTGGGGAAAAAGCTCAAAAATCGCACGCCAAGTTTGCCGATTAATTCGCTTGAAATCGCTAACATCGTCTCAGGATCACCAGAAATCAATTTTAGGAATGCACAGCCGTGCGCTAATGGACGACCGGATGCAGCAGACCGATTAACTCCGCCAGCACCGCTAACACCGCTAGCTCCGCTTTTCGCGGCGTCTCGTAAGCTCTTTGTTTTCAAATATGGAGGTATACGGAGGTACGTACAGAGGTATGGATTGTCTCATAAGTCCTTTGTTATCAAATATGGAGGTATGGCATCCCCGGGGGAGGGGGGCATAGTTACCCAAAAGTCAACATCCCGGCCTCGCCGAAGTCTTGGGACGAGGGAAATGGGGTAGTGGCATCGGCAGCGGGGCTCCGCGCTACCTACTGAGACTGATGCGAGAATGCCGCTGGCACGTCGGCTACCGGAAGCCCCGGCCCCTCCCACAACAGCCGCGGCGCGCCTTCGCTGGCGGTGTTCAGCGCCTCGACGTGGATCGCGTGCAAGCCCGCGCGCAGGCCGAGCGAGCCGCGGTCGTAGCGCAGCGCATTCACTGGCGAACCGCACACCTGCGCAAACGGTGGCCCGGTCCTTGCGATTTCCATGCCGTCTATCGCCAAACGCGCGCCGTCGCGGTCGATGAGATGAAACGTGTACCCGCCGTCTGCGGGAATCTCGATGAAGCCATCCCACGCCGTTGCGTAGTGCGCGAATCCCTGCGCGTTGGCTGCGAGATTGGGTGACTGGCCGGTCAGTGCAGGTTGCAGCGTGGCGAATTCAGGCAGCGCCGTCCACGCGCCTGAGTAGACCTTCCACGTCAGGCCCTGCGACGTCGCCCCCGCGGCCTTCACTGCATCGTGCGATTGCTCTACGGCCACGATTCCCTGCGCCGCCCAATCCTGATGGCCGGCTTTATCGGTCACGTGCAGCAGCACGCGGAATCGGCCCGCGCCATTTCTGCCGTCGAGATCGGTTCCCAGCGCATCAGGAAAGCGATGGCGCACGCGGCGACCGCGAGCCGTGCTTCCATCGCCAAACAGCCACGTGTACCGCGCACCGGGTACCGCCTGTGCGGTGAGCGTGATTTTCTCATCCGGCGCGAAGACTGCCAACATTTTTGGGTCGACGCTGAAGGCCGCTACCAGCGCGGGCGCCGGCTCGAATGCCGGCTGCGCCGCGCCGCCCGAAACCACGAGCGGCATCTGCGCGTCGCTGGATACGCGCGTCTGCCCGTACTTCACGTTGTCGAAGGTCACATCGCTCACGTCGCCGGTAATCGTCGACTCGGCGAGCGGCGGCTGATCGAGGGCCCAGATGTTGCGGAATGTGAATCCGTGCAGGCTGGGCTGCTCCTGCTCCATCTGCGCCAGCGAGTACCAGTTGTCGAGGAGCAGATTCTCGAAGGTCACGTCCGAGTGGTCGCCGCTCGCGCCGTTCGCGCCCCAGAGGCCGAGCAGGCCGAAGGTCTGGCCGCAGGCGCCGATGCCGGCGTGCAGAATATCCGAGTCGCGGAGCGTGAAGTTGCGCGAGTTGAAGATCTTTTGCGGCCAACCCATGCGCACCACGTTCGAAATGCTGGTCGAGAATTCGCTGTTCTCAACCAGAATGTTGCTGACGTCGGCGCCCGGCCGCACCATGTCGGCCTCGTCGTACCCATCCCAGTTGCCCAGCATCGCCAGGTCGTCGTCTGAGGCGCGAAAGAACGCGTGATTGACCACGGTATCGCCGCCGCCCAGCCAGTCCATCCCGTCCTGGTTGGCATTGCTTGGGTTGCCGCCGATCACGCGCAGATCGTCGTAGCGGAATCCCGTCGAATCCTTCATCTGGATGGACCATGTGCGCGAGCGAACGATGCAGGTGAGCCCGTCGATCTCCACGTTGCGCGCCTGGTAGCCGACGATGCAGTGCCAGTCGGGCTTCTGCATCCAGCCGGTGTCGCTATTCGGGTCCTGGGGGCCGTCATAGACAATGGTCCCGCGGCCTAGCACTTTCACGTTCTCCACCTGCCACAGATTCAGGCTGCCGAAGATGTACGCTCCCGGCTCGAGGTAGATGGTGTCGCCACTCTTGGGATTCAGGCTCTCCCGATGTACGCCCGCAGGGACAACGGTCACGTTTGGCCCGCTCGGCGGTGGCGGGGGCGGCGGCCCGGCGAAGAGGAACAGCATCCGTGCGTCGTTCAGGAAGTCGCCGGGGCGCGAGATGGAGAGCTTGGCGGGGCCGGGCAAGCGAAAGCGGATAGTTTGCGGCTCTCCCTTCGGGTGCGTGGCGCGCAGGCCCAGCCGCCACGGCTCAATGTCCACGCCGCGATCCCAGAAATTCGGGTCGGCCGCGGTGATCGAAATCTCGACCGGCCCCGTTGTGTCGAAGCTCACGAACTCGTAGTTCGAAGCGGCGTGCGCCACGTCGACCCGCTGGTTGTTTACCGTGACGGCGAAGAAACCGTTGCTCATCTCCGCCGGAACCGGCGCGGCCTGGATCTGCGCAGCGCCGCGGGCAACGGGGCAGAGCGCAAAAAAGACGACGGGCAGCGCGCGAAATCCGGGCAACAGGCAAACCCTCAGGAGCGAAGTCTGAGAACCAGACCACTGTAGCACCCGGCCGTCTGGGTTCAGCTACAGCGCAAACTGCCAGATCGTGGGGTACGAAGAGGATCGATCAGTCGCTGTGCATGGAACAGGAGTACCGGTCGCGATACATTGCGACCGGCTTGAAGCGCCGCGGCATTTTCAGATCCCTTCGCCCATCGACACATAAACGCGCAGACGCTCCAGCTCTACGCGGTAGGCGCTGCGCTCGGCCTCTTCGTCGGCGAAGGGCTTGGCCCAGTGCTCGTGCGCGCCCAGGCGTTCTTCCAGCTCCTCCACGCGCGCCGAGAGCGCAATCAGCGCGTCAGAGAGCGGATCCTTGATGTCGTGCGGATCGGTGATGAGCACCCGCTGGCCATTGTGGTAGACGATATGCGCGGGAACGCCGACCACAGTGGAGTTGGGCGGCACATCCGAGAGCACCACCGAGCCCGCGCCCACGCGCGAGTTTTCGCCCACGGTGATGTTCCCCAGCAGATTGGCGTTGTTGCCGATAAAGACGCCATCGCAGACCGTGGGGTGGCGCTTGCCGTGCTGTTTGCCGGTGCCGCCCAGCGTGACGCCTTGGTACATGGTCACGTCGCTGCCCACGATGGCGGTCTCGCCAATCACGACGCCTGTAGCGTGGTCGATGAAAAGCCGCCGCCCGAGCAGCGCGCCGGGATGGATGTCGACGCCGGTGAAGAAACGGCCCACTTGCGAGAGCAGGCGCGCGGGCAGGCGCAGCTTGCGACGCCACAGCCAGTGCGAGACGCGATGAATCCACACCGCCCAGAGGCCGGGGTAGCAGAGTAGAACCTCCAGGTGAGTGCGCGCAGCCGGATCGCGCTCCATGATGGAGTCGATGTCGTCGCGAATTCGGCCGAACCAAGACATGACTTTCAAGGGACCCCAGGGACACAGGAACCCAGGAACTTCATTCGGCGCTCGCCTGAGTACCCAGTCCCGGTTCTCTGTTTTCTATTCCCTGTTCGCTACACCCTATTTTTACGCCGTCACCGCGATCGGCTCGGGCTGCAAAGCCAGCGCCTGCTGGCGCAGCGGCTCAAAGAGCACGCTCGACAGATAGCGCTCGCCGAAGTCGGGTAGCACAACCACAACCAGCTTACCCTTATTCTCAGGCCGCGCAGCCACCTTGAGCGCCGCGGCGACAGCAGCGCCGGAGCTGATACCGGCAAAGAGGCCTTCCTCTTTCGCTAGCCGCCGGGCCATCTCCACCGACTCATCGTTGGTCACCTGGACGACCTCGTCAATCAGCTTGGTGTCGAGGATGCTGGGCACGAAACCCGCCCCAAGGCCCTGAATCTTGTGCGGACCGGGCTTGCCGCCGGAGAGCACCGCACTGTCGGCAGGTTCGACGGCGACGGCTTTGAACGACGCTTTCCTAGGCTTGATGTAATTCGAAACGCCCGTGATGGTGCCGCCGGTGCCTACGCCGGAGATGAGAATATCGACCTTTCCGTCTGTGTCGTCCCAGATTTCGGGGCCGGTGGTGTGCAGGTGAATGGCCGGGTTGGCGGGGTTATCGAACTGCTGCAGGACGTAGCCGTTGGGCGTCTTCTCCAGAATCTCGCTGGCCTTGGCGATCGCGCCCTTCATGCCGTTGGGGCCGGGGGTGAGCACGATCTCGGCGCCATAAGCCAGCAGCGTCACGCGGCGCTCCAGGCTCATGGTTTCGGGCATGGTGAGGATAAGCCGGTAGCCCTTGACCGCGGCCACAAACGCCAACGCGATGCCGGTGTTGCCGCTGGTGGGCTCGATGAGCACGGTTTTACCGGGCGCGATCTTGCCCCTTCTTTCGGCGTCCTCGATCATGGCAAAGCCGATGCGGTCTTTGACGCTCGACGCGGGGTTCTGGCTTTCCAGTTTGGCGACAACGGTCGCCGGCAGTCCGGCCGCCACGCGGTTCAGCCGCACCAGAGGAGTGCGGCCAATCAATTCAGTTACATTCGCGGCAATGCGCGCCATATCGATCTCCTTTTTCCGGGACCATAAGCCCGGATCGCTCGTAAAGCAAATGGATGGGGAATGGTGCGAGCTGTCGGTTGGGGAAAAGCGCGCCCTTCAGGCGCACATCGGCATCGGAGCTGGCACCAGGACGGCGTTAGCGACATCGATGCATACAAGTAGCGTAGTCCCATCGCACTCGATATGGCAAGACCTATTGTTCCCGGTAACCACACGTCGGAGTGCCCGATGTGCCTGTTACTCCCCAATTAACTTGCAGGAGATAGGAATGCTCTGTCCTTGAACAGCCGCAAGCGGGCCTTCATAGATCCCACAATCGAGCAGGTTGTTCGGAGAGGACTTGCGGCCGGAATAGACATTGATCAAGAGTTGAGGCCCCTGGCTGTCAAACCATTTCGACATTGCCGGCTCTAGTTTGATGTGGTCGAAGGCGGCGGTCGTGCCGGGAGCAACTTCATCCTTCACTTCGCCCACATCGATTTGACCCATTTCGTCGACGTATTTCCTAGGCGTGCCCTGCTTTGGGAACCCATACAAATAGCCAGCCACAATCACGGTCTCTTTCCCCGAGACGAGCTTGTCCATCGCCTTTTGAGAATACGTGATCTTTACCGTGAATCCGGCGGGCGCGGCGGGTGGCGCAGGCTTTATGTTCTGCTGTTGCGCAAAGGCTGGGCCGAGGACTGCACCAGCCGCAAGAGCAACGAGAAGGAAAAGGAGCACTGGCACGGAAGTGATGCGTCTAAACATGGATGCAATCGTACCCTAATGACCGTGGGGTTGCGAGGGATTGTTCGCTTCAAGCAGCGATGGATGTGCGCTCGGCCAACGAAAGAGCGAACTTAGCCTGTATTACGCAGGCCGGCGGAAATACCGTTGATCGTGGCGGCAATGGCGCGGTTGACCTCGGGCGTATCCTCACCGGCGCGCTTCCGGCGCAGCATATCCACCTGGATCAGGTGCATGGGATCGACGTAGGGATTGCGCAGCTTGATCGAGTGCGCGAGCACCTGGTTCGTCTCGAGCAGCTCCTTCTGGCGCGTGATCGCCAGAACCGCGCGGACGGCGCGACGGAACTCGGCCTCGAACAGGTCGTAGACCCGCTCGCGCAGCGTCTCGTCCTTCACCAGGGTCGAGTACAGACGCGCGGTGCCCAGGTCTGCCTTGGCCAGCGCCATCTCCACGTTGCGCAGCAGATCGATGAATAGCGGGAACTCCTTGGCCATGGTCTGCATCAGGGCAAGACTCGCTCCGGGGGGCGCGCCCGTCCGCGCGGCATACTGGTCAATGGCGAAGCCTACGCCGA
Organism: Acidobacteriaceae bacterium; assembly: GCA_003171315.1. Taxonomy (GTDB): domain Bacteria; phylum Acidobacteriota; class Terriglobia; order Terriglobales; family Acidobacteriaceae; genus Telmatobacter. Next base: position 6,953 of record PMYE01000078.1, on the reverse strand, counting down.
ACCACGCGGGCACGAGGAGCCGTGATTGCGTCCAACCGAAGACCCAGGGGATGGCGCGCAGATCGGAGAGTCTGGGAGAATCGCTGCGCCGTGCCGGCCGCGAGCCGATCTTCGCATTGTCAAGCTCGCCCACCGGCGTGCCCTGCTCGAAGTACGTCAAGACGCCGGGATCCTCGAGGATGTGCTCGCAGTAAAATCCGTAGGCGAGATTCGACAGCTCGTCGAACGCGGCCTCCCATTCCGGTTTGAGCACGCCGGTGAAGTGGCCTTGCGGGTCACGCGCATTGGGCCGCGCCAGCGCATCGAGCGAAGCGGCAATCATCAGTTCCAGATTGCGTTCGGCCAGCACCTCGTCGGCGTATTTGAAGTTGAGCACCTCGCCCTGCTCGGTGATGCGCAACTGGCCGTCGAAGGCGTCGAAGGGTTGCGCGAAGATGGCGCGATGCGTGGGCCCTCCGCCGCGGCCCACCGTCCCGCCGCGCCCATGGAAGATGCGCAGCTTGAGGCCGGCCTCGCGCGCCGCAACGTGCAGATCGCGATGCGCGCGGAAGATCTCCCACGTCGAGGTCAACATGCCGCCGTCCTTGTTCGAGTCGGAGTAGCCGAGCATCACCTCCTGCCAGTTTCCCCAGGATTCCAGGAGCCGGCGGTAGTCGGGCCGGCTCCAAAGCTCGCGGCAGATGGCCGGCGCGTTGCGCAGATCGTCGATCGACTCGAAGAGCGGCACAGGCATCAGGCCGGGATCGCGGCCTGGCCCCTCGCCTGCGCCCTCCACCTTCACCCCGCCCAGCCGCGCCAGGCGAATCACCGCCAGCACGTCGTCCACCGACGACGCGCCACTGATGACGTACTGGCGAATGGCCTCGGGCGAGCATCCTTGCTTGGCCTCGGCTACCACGCGCAAGGTCTCAAGCACGCTCGCCGTCCCCGCGGAAAGGCTGCTCTGCAGCGCGGGTGCAATGGTGTCGTCGATCGTCTCCTGCAATGCCGCGGCGTGAACCCGCGCGTGCTGCCGGATGTCGAGCGTATGCAGATGCAGCCCGAAGGTGCGCACCTGCAGGATCAAGGGATCGATGAGCGTGCGCGCGATGCGCAGTCCTCCATTCCCGGCCAGCGAGGCGCGCAGCGTTTCCAGGTCGTCAAGAAAATCCTGTACCGAGCAGTAGGCGGGCAGCGCCTGGGTCAACTTGTCCTGGCCGCGTGCCAATGTATAGGGCGTCACCGGCAGCGCCGCGGTCACGTGCGCTTCCCCTGCCTGTTCCAGCGTGCGCTGGATGCGTGCTTTGAGACAGATGACGAAGCGGCGGTAGTACTCGAATTCGTATTGCGCCCCGAAAACCTGCGCCTCGGGCGTGCGCACCTGCGCCACGTAGGCGCGCAGGCGCTCCAGCAGCGCCTCGCTCACCGGCCGTTGTTGCGCGCTGGAGGTGAGCAGATCGATGATTTCGTCGAGGCGGCGCTGATAATAAAGCAGCAAATGCCCACGCGCAAGCTGCAGAGCGGCGCGCGTCACTTCGGCTGTGACGAAAGGATTCCCGTCGCGGTCCCCGCCGATCCACGAGCCGAAGCGCAGGACAATCGGCAGCTCGTGCGGCTCCATCTCCAGTCCGTACGCGGCGCGCAGGGCCGCTGAGATCTCGCGGTAAAGCTCGGGCAGGGTCTCGAATATAGAAACGTCGTAGTAGTCGAGGCCCATCTTGACCTCGTCGTAGACCGTGGGCCGGCGCGAACGCACCTCATCGGTCTGCCACAACCCGGTGATCTCGGCCAGCACCAATTCTTCGAGCCGCGCCATATCCTGCTCTGGAAGCGGAATGCGGTCCAGCGCCTCAAGAAACTCGCCGATGCGGCGGCGTTTGAACATCACGGTGCGCCTCGCCGCCTCAGTGGGGTGCGCGGTGAACACGGGCACGATCAGCACGCGGCGCAACCAGTTCAGCGCCTCTTCCGCGCCAATACCTACGCGGCGCATCTCACTGAATGTGCCTTCGAGCGAGCCGCGCTGCCGCCCCGCCAGCCCGCTCAGCCGTAGCGCAACGCGGCGGCGCTTGCGATGATTCGTTTCCGCGAGATTGATGAGCTCAAAGTAGAATGCGAAGGCCCTCGTGAGCAGAATGGCGCGCCCCACGGGCATCGCGTGCACCAACTCCATGGCCGCGGCTGCGTGGCGGGCGGCCTCTTCGCCGTGGCCTTGCGCTTCCGCGTCGCGCCGCCGGATGGTGCCCTGGCGCAGCGCCTCGACTTGCGCATAGAACTCCTCGCCAACCTGCTCGCGCAGCACAGCACCCAGAAGAGTGCCCAGCGAGCGCACGTCGCGGCGCAAGGGCGCCTCTTTCAGGTCGCCGCTTTGCGCCTCCAACTCGGCCAGCCGCTGCGCCCAGCTCTCGGGATTCCAAAGTAGAGCCATCGTGTCTAAATTATGCACGACGAGATTCGGGATTCGCTGCGGGATCAGATCGTTTGACCTTCCAACTGCCCCATCAACTCCCCCCACTCGGCGGTCAGCGCGGCAAGTTGCGCGCGCAACTCTGCGGCGAGCGCGGCGAGGCGTTGTGTTTCGGCCGCAGAGACGTAGACGGCCAGTTGTTCCTCGGTGTGCGCTATGGCGCTTTCGATGCGCGGGATCTCCTCTTCGAGGAACGCGCATCGGTCCTCCATCTGCCTCTGTCTGATGGGATTCAGGCGCCGGGGACGAGGGGCCGCTGGCGGCGTGGCGCTGCCGTTCGGCCCGGGACCACCCTCGATGACGATCGTGGTTCCGATCGACGCGGACCTTTCCTGTTGCGAGGCCGCCTTTTGCGGCGCATTCGGGATGGCCTCCGCCACAGAAGGGCTGCTGCATACAATGCCTTTGCGCCGCAGATAGTCTTCGTAATTCCCCTCGTACGCCGCGATCGCGCCGTTCTCGATCTCGAGCACGCGCGTGGCCAGGCGATCGATAAAGTACCGGTCATGGGAAACGAAGATTACCGTCCCGCTATACCCGTCAAGCGCTTCGAGCAGCACGTCCTTGGCGCGCATGTCCAGGTGATTCGTCGGCTCGTCGAGCAGCAGAAAGTTCGACGGCGACACCAGAATGCGCGACAGCGCGTAGCGGTTGCGCTCCCCGCCAGAGAGCACGCCCAGCGGCTTGAAAACGTCGTCGCCTGAAAAAAGGAAGCAGCCGAGCAGCGACCGCAGCTCACCTTCCGGTATGCGCCTGGCGGCGCGGCTCATGTCGTCCAGCATGCGCGCCTCGGGGTCGAGCGCTTTGTATTGATCCTGCGCAAAATACTCGGCGATGACATTGTGGCCCAGGCGGATCGAGCCCGCCGTGGGCGCCTCCGCGCCGGTGAGCAGCTTGATCAGCGTGGACTTGCCCGCGCCGTTCACGCCCACCAGCGCCACTCGGTCGCCGCGCGAGAGGTTGAAGCGCGCGCCCGCAAACACCTGCTTCGGCCCGTAGCTCTTCGCCAGGCCCTCGGCTTCGGCCACGATGCGCCCCGAAGGCGGCGGCTGCGGAAACTTGAAGTGGATGACCGGATCTTCCTCGGGAACCTCTATCCGCTCGATCTTATCGAGCTCCTTGATGCGCGACTGCACCTGCTTGGCCTTGGTCGCCTGGTAGCGAAAGCGGTTGATGAATGCCTCGAGATGCTCAATGCGGTCGCGCTGGTTGCGGTAGACGGCCACGATCTGCTCGCGCCGCTCGTCCTTCTGCTTCAGGTATTTTGTGTAGTTCCCCTGGTAGATCGTCAGACGCTTGTTCCATATCTCCACCGTGCGATCGATCGTGACGTCGAGAAAGTAGCGGTCGTGCGAGATGAGGATGTAGCCGAATGGGTAATTCTTGAGATAGTCCTCGAGCCAGTTGCGCGACTCAAGATCTAAATGGTTTGTGGGTTCGTCCAAAAGCAAAAGATTCGGCTTGGCCAGCAGCAGCTTGGCCAGCGCGATGCGCATCTGCCAGCCGCCCGAGAATTCCTCGGTCCGCCGCGTCCAATCCTCCTTGCCGAAGCCGAGGCCCGTGAGCACGCTGCCCACCTGCGCGTCGAGAGCGTAGGCATCGAGCGCGTGGAGCCGGTCCTGCATCAACGAGTAGCGCTCCGCGGCGGCCTGGTATTCCGCGCTCTCGTGGTCCAGCTCGGCCATCTGTCCGGCGAGCCGCTCGGCCTCGTGCTCGATCTCGTGGACCTCGTCGAAGACAGTCAGGCACTCCTCGAAGACCGTCCGGCCCGCGATCTCGAGCCCCTCCTGCGGTAAATATCCGATGCTGAGGCCGCGCGTCTGCTCAAGCGAGCCGTATTCGAGCGTTTCCAGGCCGGCCAGGATCTTCATCAGCGTGGATTTTCCCGTGCCATTGGCTCCCACGAGCGCGGTTTTTTCGTCGTTGCGGATGAGCCAGTCGGCCTCGAGAAACAGCACACGCGGTCCAAACCGTTTGCCGGCATGTTGCAGTGCGAGCATGAAAGTCTATTCTCGCAGAGACCGTAAGTGCCTTCCTGAGCCTCGCGGCGAGACTCGCACATGCGAACCAGGGCCGTTATGATCGATCTGGCGATGGGGCCTTGCTGTTCTGCCAGACCTGTAGTTGCCGAATGAACTCATGGTGCGGCTCGAATACGGAGGAAACATGACAACGAGTTTGACCGAGCGGCGCGAGTTTTTAAAGCAAGCCGGTCTGGTGGGTTCGCTGGGGTCGGCGGCCATGATGGCTGGACTCTCTGAGAGCGCGATGGCCTTCGGAGGCGAAACGGCGCGCGTTGTCGAAGACTCGGTCGTGCCCGCGCAGGCTGAAGAGGCGCCGAAATACCACATTAAGTTTGCCGTTTGCGGCATGAGCCATGACCACATCTACGGCATGATCGGCGCCGTCCAGCGCGGCGGCGGCGAGTTGGTGGTTGCATGGGGCGGCGAAGAAGACAAGCTGGCCCTCTTCCACATGCGCTTCCCCGATGTAAAGGTCGTCGCCACGCAGGACGAGATTCTCGACGACCCCGCGGTGCAGCTGGTTCTCACTTCGCAGATTGCCAACGAACGCGCCGGGCTGGCCGTGCGCGCCATGAAGCGCGGCAAAGATTTTCTCTCCGACAAGCCGGGGATGACGACACTCGATCAACTGGCGGAGGTGCGCGGAACCATCGCCGGGACGAAGCGGATTTACGCAATTCTCTACAGCGAGCTGCTGGAGGTGAAGGCTGCGGTCTACGCGGGCGTGCTGGTGCGGCAGGGCGCCATCGGCAAGGTGATCCAGACCATCAACATCGCGCCGCACCAGATCGTCCAGGGCGGCGGAGATTCCGGCGGCGCGATGCCGCGGCCCAACTGGTTCTGGAACCCGGATCAAGTGGGCGGAATCCTCTGCGACATCGGCTCGCACCAGGTGGACCAGTTCCTGTTCTACACGGGATCGACAGAGGCGGAGGTCGTGGAGTCGCAGATCGCGAATGTGCGCCATCCCCAGCACCCACGCTTCCAGGACTTTGGCGACATGGTGCTGCGCGGCAACCGCGGCCTGGGTTATGTGCGGCTCGATTGGTTCACGCCCGGCGGCGTGGGAACCTGGGGCGATGGCCGGCTCTTCATTCTGGGTACCGACGGATACATGGAGATCCGCAAGTACACGAACATTGCGGTGAGCCGCCAGGGCGACAACCTCTTCGTCGTCGACAGCAAGCAGGCGCGGTTGATAGACTGCAACGCCATGCCCCTTCCCTTTGGACCGCAGTTTGTGGCCGACATTGTGAACCGCACTCACCTTGCGCAGAACCAGGACGAGGCCCTTCTGGCCGCGGAATTGGTAATCAAGGCGCAAAGCAATGCGAAATGGGTGAAGCTGCAGGACTGAAGGCCGGAACACCAAGGGTGTCGGCTGCTGTTTCACCGTGGCTGGCGATAGCCCGCCAAGTCCCGGCGCATCGGGAATCGGTAGTGGGCTACTTTGCGGGTGGCCCACCTCCCAGGAAAGCAAACTCACCACGATAGGGGGTGCCCCATCCAAGCTCCGCTTGGGTGGGGGCTGACTCGCTAACTTGCTAACTTGCCAACTTGCTACTCGCTGACTCCGCGGGTGACCCACCTCCCAGCGAAGCCGGCCCACTGAAAACCTGGCGCACCCAGAGCCTGCCCTTAGCCTGTCGAAGGGTCCGGATTTTCGGACCTGGGGTTCATCTACGACGGGGGTCCACAGTTATGCGTCCCCCGGCCTGTGCCGGGTGCCCCGTCCTGGCTCCGCTATAGCGGGTCTCCTGCAGGCGTAGACCAGGGCACAATCGCTAAGCGGCTTTTTCGCCAGGAAAAATCCGCCTTGAATACTGTCCGAAATGGCCCATAGTTGCAGGAGAACCGCCGTAACTATCTCAGAAGATACGCGCTTTCCTGCGATATTTCCTGCATCTTCGACAGAAGCCGCTTCAGCACTCCATCGCGCCGCAAAGTGCCGGGCTGTGCAGAGGCTCCCAAAGGCTATCTCGATTACTAAAGTACATTGGCTTGACGTAATTTGACGGATCGGCCCTGGATATTTTGAACTGAGCGGCGACATCTTTTGATTTAGCCCATCGGCAGTGAAAGTTCTCCGATAACAGGGGCCAGCGAGGGCTTCGCTGAGTAAGAAACAAATCCGGTTTTTCTCTATAACGTCTCCGAAGCCTCCCCTGTTCGTGTTGATGCTCACTGCTCCGGCCTTGCTCGGCATCCTGGCAAATGCCCGGGAAATGAGTGCCTAAAGTGCAGTGTGCGGTCAACCCATCCTCAGCTCGAAATACACCGCAATACCGGCCGCGGCGCAGACTAGCTCCGACCCCGCATACCTCAACGCTCCTGCTTACAACAACATCGCGATTTGGGAGCAGGGCGGGGGGCAGCCCAATGAACTGAACCGTAACAGCATCGCTCACCTCACCCAGGCGCCCCCGGGCTGGGTGGGGCGAGCCGTAGGCTGGCAGGCGCGTATCACCCGCCCTCCGGCTGTG
>PMYE01000082.1 GCA_003171315.1 Acidobacteriaceae bacterium | reverse complement strand
ATTAATGACTCAGGACACTAGCGCATAGCTCAACACAGCCATCCTGAAGGGCCATTCCCTGCTGCGGAATGGCCCTTTTGGCTGCCGGGGCGTCGCTTTGCCGCCGCCTGCCCTTTGGAGCAACCCTTCGGCCAATCAGCGCATGATGGCGCATCCCGTGGAGCCATGGAGCAGATTCGCCTCCTCGGGTGTAGAGTGGATGGCGAGGAATTTTTGCCGATGCCATCGAGGTGGAATGCCCCAGGCCTTACGCGGCGGCAACTCGTAGCTGTTGGGGTCTTGGGAAGTGCGGCTGTTGCCGTCGGCTGTAAAAGCCGTGGGCACGGAGACTGGGAGTTCTTCACCGAAGAGCAAGCCAGTACTTTGACCGCAATCTGCGACCAGATCGTTCCCGCCGATGAGTTTCCCAGCGCCTCCGAGGCCGGCGTGCTCACATTCATTGATCGCCAGCTTGTGCGGCATTTTCGCCGCTATCGCAGCGCCTACCTCGAGGGCCTTGAGCGCGTGGACGCGCTGAGCAGGCGCCGTTTTGGCCGCGAGCTTGCGGGGCTCTCCTCATCGCAGCAACTTGAGGTTGTCAGCGCCATCGAGCAGCAGGATCGAACGTTCTTCGAGCTCGTGCGCAACCACACCTTGGACGGTTACTATGGTCCGCCGCGTCACGGGGGTAATCGCGATGCCGTCAGTTGGCGCATGTTGGGCCTGGAGGAGCCGCAAGTACTCGGCCGTGCCCAGGACAATCCGAGAAAGGGCTCGCCCTCATGAAGCCGGTGAACGCGGTAGTGATCGGCGCGGGCGCCGCGGGCGGCATCGTGGCCAAGGAGTTGTCCACTGCCGGCCTGAGCGTAGTCCTTCTCGAACGCGGCCCCTGGTACACGGCCAGCGATTGCCGCAAGGATGATCTGCGCAACCAGCGCACCACCGTGCTGGGCAACGCCTTTGGGCCGGAAGATGACGGCAATCCGCGTGTCGTGGTCGACCCGGCAGGCGGGGTTCATACGTTTTTGCCCAGTGAAAACGGCTACCAGAACAACGCCGCCTGTGTGGGCGGCGGAACGGTCAGCTACGGAGCCCAGGCTTGGCGCTATCTGCCGCAGGACTTTCGCATGCGCTCCACCTATGGCGTGCCGCCCGGCAGCTCGCTCGAGGACTGGCCCATCTCGTACGACGATCTCGAGCCCTTCTACGACAAAGCCGAATACGAGATTGGTGTTTCAGGCGACTACTCGGGCACCCCGTTTCATGGTCCACGCCGCCGTCCTTTGCCCATGCCGCCCCTGCCTCCCAATCGCGAGTTTGAAATCCTCTGGCCGGCAGCCAAGCGCCTCGGGCTGCACCCCTTCCACATTCCCATGGCCCGCAACAGTGTTCCCTATAACGGCCGCGGACCCTGCATGCGTTGCCGCTGGTGCGTCGGCTTCGCCTGCGAGGTGGATGCCAAAAACGGCTCTCAAAATACCGTGATCCCCATCGCGCTGGCGACCGGCAACTGCGAACTCCGCACCGAATGCATGGCCAGGGAAATCCTTACCGACGATCGTGGCCGCGCGCGCGCTGTGACCTACTTCGACAGCCGCGGACATCTCCAGGAGCAGCCTTGCGGTTTTGTGGTGGTGTCTGCCTGCGCCATTGAATCGGCGCGCCTGTTGCTGAATTCGAAGAGCCGTCTGTTTCCCAATGGGGTCGGCAACCGTTACGACCAGGTCGGGCGGAACTTGCAGGGCCATCACTACACCGGCGCGATCGGATTCTTCGACTTCGACACCTACGACGATGTGGGCCCCGGAGCCAGCATCGCCATCACCGACTACAACCACGGCACTCCCGGCCTTTGCGGTGGGAGCCTGTTGGCCAATGAATTCATTCGCTTGCCCGTTCAGATGATCGGTAGTATGCCCCCGGGCACGCCGCGATGGGGATTGGGGCATAAGAAGGCCATGCGTACCTTTTTCAAACGCAACGTCATGATTTTCGGGCCAACCCAGCAGATTCCCACGGCCGATGCCCGGGTCACTCTCGATCCATCGGTGAAAGACAAGTGGGGAATGCCCGTGGCGCGCATCTCCGGCAACGTGCATCCGGACACCTTTGAGGTTGGCGAGGTGCAGGCCCTGCGCGCCGAGGCCTGGCTCAAGGAGGCCGGAGCCACAAGCACGGCTCACTTCGCCGGGAAGCCCACGATCGTTTCCTCGGGCCAGCATCAGGCCGGAACCTGCCGGATGGGCAACGATCCGAAGGCCTCGGTTGTGGACCGCGATTGCCGTATCCACGACATGGAGAACGTCTTCGTGATCGATTCCAGCGTGCACGTGAACAATGGAGGTTTCAATCCGGCGCTGACCATCATGGCCATCGCGTACATGGCCTCGGCTGCCCTGGTCCGCAACTGGAACGCTACGGGCTACAGGTCATGAAGCGAATCCTCAAGTGGGTAGCGATCGCCGCCGGCTCCGTGGTCCTGCTGGCGTTCGGCGGCGTCTTTGGCGCATCGGCCTACTACTCCTCGGAACACGGTCAGGGTTGCGCAAGCTGTCATGAGATGAAGTCCTACGTGATCCAGGCGCACGATTCGCCGCACCGCGCGATGGGTTGCATGGAGTGCCATGACGCCGGCTTGCCCACCAAGCTGCGGCATACATGGGTGCACCTCACGCGCACCTGGCCTGAGAGTATCCGGCTCCGCGATGTCGATGTTCTGGCCATGACTGCGAACTGCCGCAACTGCCACCAACAGGAGTACGCCGCATGGCACGCGGGTCCGCACAGCGCCACCTATACGCAGATCTTTACCCATCCCACGCAAAACTCGCCGCGCCCCTTGATGGAAGACTGCCTTCGCTGCCACGGCATGTACTTTGGCGGATCGATTCGCGACCTGGTGCAGCCGCAGAACACAATCGGCCCGTGGCGCCTGGTCCACGCCGGCCTCTCCGATCAACCCACCATGCCCTGCGAGACCTGCCACTGGATTCATCGTGAAGGCGCAGTTGAGACAAGGCCAGCCGAGCGCATTTCGGTGGCCGGCGCGGCCGTCCCTGTTTCGCTTGCCTTCTACGACCGGCGCGAGAGATTGCACTTTGCTGCGGCCGGCCTCGCCATTCCGCAGCTCTACGACGGTCCTCGCGCGCTTCACGTGAGCCCGGATCCGCGACAGGGAGTCTGCTACCAATGCCACGCCCCACGAGTGCCCGATGTGGGGTCTGTCGCGGCGGCAAATTCCTGGGGAACGCAGGCGGGCTCGGGCGACGATCGCACGCCGATGGGCGTCCACGAGGGCCTGAGTTGTTTCTCCTGCCATAACGGCCACGACGAGAATGCGCGCGCCTCCTGCAAGACCTGTCACCCGCAGATGTCCCATTGCGGCATCGACGTCGAGAAGATGGACACGACCTTCTTGAGCGCCGCGAGCAAGCACAACATTCACTGGGTCAAATGCACTGACTGCCATGAGCACGGCATTCCCAGGAAGAAGGCCGCTTCTCCGGCTCCTGCGCACAGGCAACCCGTCTCCGCAAGCAGCGGATAGAGCCGCCGCAACGGCACATGCTGCGGGTCCCCGCGCTGTCCCGCGCTGCGGCAGCCGTTCCTTGTACATTCAATGCCAGAGGTGCTTTCACGTGGCCGCGGCGAACGAAGATTCGAACCCGGAAAAAACGCGCCCCGAAAAATCGCTGCCTGGGAAAACGCGGCCTGGGAAAACGCGAATCGACCTGTTGCTCGTCGCGCGGGGCCTTGCCGCCAGCCGCGAACGTGCTCGCGCGCTCATCCTTGCCGGACGGGTTCTGGTGCGGGAACAGAAGATCGACAAGCCGGGAACGGCGGTTCCGGCCGATTCCGCTCTTCGCCTGCTGGGCGAGGACCAGCCTTACGTCAGCCGCGGCGGATTGAAGCTGGTGGCGGCGCTGGAGCACTGGCAAATTCAGGTCGCAGGCCGTGCCTGCCTCGATGTAGGCGCCTCCACCGGCGGATTCACTGACTGCCTGCTGCAGCACGGCGCCGCGCTGGTCACAGCCATCGACACCGGCTTCGGGCAAATCGACCTCGGGCTGCGCAACGATCCGCGTGTACGCCTGCTGGAACGCACCAACGCGCGTCTGCTCCAGCCCGGCTCGCTCCAGCAGCCGGACCAGGGCCAGGGAAAAACGCTGCTCGTCATGGACGTCTCGTTTATCTCGGCTACGCTCGTGCTCCCCGCCGTTCTGGCTGCGGCGCCCGCGTTGGCCGAGGCCGTCGTCCTGGTCAAGCCGCAATTCGAGTCCGGGCGCGAGCATGTGGGCAAGGGAGGCATTGTGCGCGATCCGGCCGCGCACGAACTGGCGATCGGCAGGGTCGCGCAGTGCGTGCGCTCGCTGGGTTGGCAGGTCGTGGGGACCATCCCATCGCCCATCACCGGCGCCGAGGGCAACCGGGAGTTCCTGCTCTACGCTAGGCGGAGCTAACGGAGCTGGTGGAGTGGGGTCCCGGCCGGATCCATTACACTTGGACCCATGGCCTGCGTTGCCATCGTTTGCAAACCGCACCGGGAGGAGCTGAAGCGGCTTTTGCCGGAACTGATCGTCTGGTTGCGCCAGCACGGCTATGATCCGGTGCTGGACCGTGAAGGCGGCAGCTATACTTCGGCTGCGCCCTCCGTGGCTCGTGCGGATCTGCCTTCGCAATCGCCGGGACTGGTCATCGTTCTGGGCGGTGATGGCACGTTGCTGGCCGCCGCGCGCATCTTTGCCACCGTCGGCACCCCCATCCTCAGCGTGAATCTTGGTTTCCTCGGCTTCCTCACCGAAGTCCGCCTCGCCGATCTCTACGCCACCCTGGAGAACTGGTGCACCGGCTGCCACAGCCTCGACGAGCGGTCCATGCTTCACGCTGCGCTGTGGCGGCAGGACGCACAGGCCGCGAGCGCCGAAATCGCGAGTTTTGACGCGCTGAACGAGATCGTGGTTTCCAAAGGCGACATCGCCCGCATGGGGGAGTTTGCCGTGGAGCTGGATGGCAAGAGCGTCGCCCGCTTCCGCGCCGACGGCGTCATCGTTTCCACTCCCACGGGCTCAACCGCTTACACACTGGCCGCGAACGGCCCCATTCTCACGCCCGATGTCGACGCGATGGTGGTCACGCCCATCTGCCCGCATCTGCTCACGCTCAGGCCCATTGTGGTGCGCGGCGAC
>PMYE01000041.1 GCA_003171315.1 Acidobacteriaceae bacterium | reverse complement strand
AGATAGAGCAGCGCGGCGATGGGCAGCAGCCAGCTGGACCAATGCGTAAACGCCGCCACCATGATGACCGCGACCACTCCCAGCGCGGACTCCAGAGTGAACAGGAGCACCCGCGGGCCGGAGCCGCGCGGAGGCCCCAACAGGAAAACCGACCTGGCTGGATAGCTCTGTGACAACCGGACACTCACTTTCCGCTTTCGAAATCGGCGCGGCAACCTGCCGCGCGCAGGGAATGAAATTGGGAAGCACAGCCGCTTGTACCGCACCCTTTCGCTTTCGAGGGATCGATCCCGCTTCCGCGCGGAATTGCCCACAAGCTGCAGGGTCTGAGCCGGGAAAAGAAAAGTTTATCAGGTTCTTCACCATTCTTTCCCCGCTGCGCGCCTCGGGACCGCCGCAGCGCCAAGCGCGCCAAACAGTTGGCAAAAACGACGGCCCTGCCTGCTCCCGCTCGACCGAAGAGGGCTCTTTCTTCAATCCTCATGCTTTCCTCATGTGTTCCTCATTTCTTCTTTATGCTTTGTTTGCATTACTGGTGGTAGTTCGCTCGATTCGACATTCGTCGCCCATCACAACCGCAATTGCCGGCCTTATCGCTGGCGATCTGACCCTTAGGTGTACGCGCCGCGGCACAAGTATCAGATGCCGGGCCCCGATCCTGCAGTGAGCATGCCCCATGGTTTACCGGCAGCATGAACCACCCTTGTGTCATTCACAAATTCTGTTTGGAGGTAACTGATGTTTTTGAACGCAAAGGTCATCCTTCGATCGATTGCTGGAGCTGCGTTGGCAACCGCGCTCGTGGCCGGTGCGCAAACACCGGCGGCTTCGTCTTCCTCTTCCGCGACGCCTGCGCAGACCCCCACCCCTTCACCGGCAGCTCAGGCGCCGGCGCCTGCTGCCGCAGCGCCACCAGCCCCGCTTTCCACATTCGTTCTAACGGGCCCGCTGCAATGGCTGCCTCCAGCCGTCTTCGATGCCGGCCCCTTCGGCAAGCTGTCCGTCAACGGCATCATTACGGGCTTCGCCGTGGGGCAGAACAACCCCGTTCCGGGCGACGACACCAAGGAAGCTACGCTCAGCAACGGCGAGATCTTCATCCAGAAGGCCGACGGAAAGTTCCAGTGGTACGTCCAGGCCGGCGAGTACACCATGCCGACCTTGGGCAGCGCGTATCTCGATGCCCAGGACACCGTCAAGGATTTCTACGGTCCGGTTCCGGTCGCCTACGCCAAGCTTGCGACAGGCAAGACCACCACATGGCAGATCGGCGCGCTGCCCACGCTCATGGGCGCTGAGTCCACGTTCACCTATCAGAACTTCGACATCGAGCGCGGCCTCCTGTGGGCGCAGGAAAATGCCGTCAATCGCGGACTTCAGGTGAATCAAGCGATTGGCAAATACGTCGCCGCTTCTTTTAGCTGGAATGACGGTTATTACTCCAACCGCTACTCTTGGCTTAGCGGTTCGCTGACCTTCACCAAGGGGCCTCACAGCCTGGCCTATGAGGGAATGGGCAACACCGACGAGACCGCCTTCCAGACTCTGGCGACCCCGGTGCAGAACAACAGCTACATGCACACCGTTATCTACACCTACACCAAGGGCGCCTGGATCGTTCAGCCGTACTTCCAGTACAGCAAGGTCCCGACCAATCCCAATGTGGGCGTCGTGAAGGGTTCAAGCGCCACCGGCGTCGCGCTCTTCGTCAGCCGCGCCTTCAAGAGCGGCTTCGCGCTGCCCGGCCGCTTTGAATACATCGCGACCTCCGGCTCCCTCGGCGGTCCTGACGTCAATCTCCTCTACGGGCCTGGCAGCTCGGCCACCAGTTTCACCGTCACGCCCACATATCAGAAGGCCGGCTTCTACTTCCGCACCGACTTCGCGGTGGTGCACACAATGAACTACACACCCGGAGATGTCTTTGGCCCGCTTGGCAGCGACGCCACTCAGTTCCGCGCCGTCGGTGAGTTCGGCTTCATCTTCGGCGACAACATTGTCAAGAAATGACCGCGATGAGGCGCTGGCTCCACGGGGCGCCAGCACACCCATCTTCGTTCTTTATTTCGTCCTCACGAACCGAACGATAGACTCGCACTACCACAAACGAAACCGGGACCGGCCCAGGCCAAACCAGGCGAACTGCAGGTCCCGAATCAAGCAGCGCCGGCGCGCACAACGATGACCGGCAAAGATGAGCCCACTATCAACAGTGTTTGAGAATTCCCCGGAGGTCAGCCGCCGGGAGCCGCCAAACGAACCTCAACTCTCAGGAGAATGCTCATGGCAGATCAGAAAGCACCGCAAATGCAGGCCACTCTGGGCCTTACCCAGTTGACCGCAAACGCAATGGCGCTCATCGCCCCCGGCGCCTTCCTCTGGCTCACCTTCTACATCCAGGCCACCACGGGCGTTGCGGGCCAGCCATCCACCGCTCCATCCATGTGGCTGGGCATCTTCATCTCCCTGCTGCTCTGCCTGGCCACCGCCGTGTCCTACGCCGAGATCTCCAAGCTCTATCCCGGCACCGGCTCCAGCTACTACTACGCCGAGCAGGCCATGCTCTCCAAGGACAAGGCCTTCAAATACGCCCGCGTCGCCAAATTCATCGTCGGCTGGGGCTCGCACCTCTACTACTGGGTCTATCCTGGCGTGATGGTGGCCGTCACCGGCGTGTTTGTCGGCTACGTGGTCGGCTTCCTGTATCCAACCTTCATGAGCGGCTCCAACCCGGGGTTGCTCTTCATGGCAATCGTCGCAGTGGTTTTCTCCTTCTTCGTCGCGTGGATCGCCTCCAAGGGCGCGGGCGCCTCCTCGGCGGTCAACATCGCCATGAACGTGATTCAGATCTCCGCCCTGGTTGTCTTCAGCGTGCTGGCCCTCGGCTATCGCGCCAGCCATCCGGAGGGCACGCCTAGCTTCCAGTACGATACTCAGACGCAGGAGACTTTCACCTACCAGTTTGCCACGGCCAAGGACGGTTCGATCATGCGCGATTCGAGCGCCACGCCTTTGCCATTGCTCGATTCGGCCGGCAAGCCAGTTCCCTTCACCATCAGCTATCAGTCGACGGACTCCAGCGGCAACTTCCTCGCTCACCCAAACGCCGCTTCGGTCGTCGGGGTGCACAAGTGGAGCTGGGTCTTCATCCAGTCGACGGTCGCAATTCTCATTCTCGTCGGTTTCGAGTCGGTCACCTCGATGGGAGGCGAGGCAAAAAATCCGACCAAGCATATTCCCATCGCCGTCATTGCGTCGCTGCTCATCCAGGGGTTGTTCTGTTACCTGTTTGAGTATTTCTGCGCCAACTACTTTCTCAACTCGGGGTATACCATGCAAAGCGCAGCCAGTTCGGCCGCGCCCATCGGCGACATGATGATCATCGTCGGCGATCAACTGCTCGGCCAGGGCCACGGCAGGTACTTCATGCTGGCCGAAGCCGTCACAGTGTTCTTTGCCCTCATCGGCACCACGCTGGCCTGCATGAACACCGGCGCCCGCGTCACTTACGCCATGGGCAAGGACGCGGAGGTTCCCGAGCACTTCGGCTTGCTGCACGCCGGATCCCTTTCGCCGCGTAAGTCCATCTGGACGCTGGCCTGGATCTCCGCGGTCATCGGCGTCATCGCCATCTCGCTGATGTTCGGCGACGCCGGCGCGCCCAGCGACGCCACCATCGCGGCACTGCCGCATGGCATCTTTTCCAGTTGGGGATACCTGCCGCACGACACGCTGGCCAAGCTGCCCAACTCGCTGCTCGCCCTCACCCTCACCTCCAACTTCGGCACTT
This sequence comes from Acidobacteriaceae bacterium, assembly GCA_003171315.1. Taxonomy (GTDB): domain Bacteria; phylum Acidobacteriota; class Terriglobia; order Terriglobales; family Acidobacteriaceae; genus Telmatobacter. The sequence goes on along the minus strand of PMYE01000041.1, from coordinate 28,365 downwards.
TCATCCTCTACGGGCTGAGCTGCCTGCTGTGCATCATCGCGTATTCCGAGCGGCACGACAAGCACATCGTCAAGCACTACCTGATCCCGGGCTTCGGCCTGATCGCCAACCTGACCTGTATGGCGTTCTATTTGGCCGGCCCGTTCTTCAACCTGGGCACAAAAATGGAACCATTGACCGCGCTCGGCATCTCCGCCGTCTGGGGCCTCTATGGTGCGGTCTACTTCCTCCGTTCCTCAAAGGCCAAGGGCAAGACGGTGCTGCTGGAATCGAAACATCAGATTTCGTAAACCACGGTTCAACCAACGCAGAGCCTCTGGGTGGGTTCTCTCTTTGGCCTCGTTATGAGAGGCTGGGGAGAGGAGGCCACCCAGTAGCTTTTTCGAGGTGGTGCCTCAGCGTTTTAAAACCCACGGCATCTCGGCCGCGCAAACGCGCCAGATGACCTTATGCGGCGGCGCATATGTTGGACGTACAGTTCGGCCAGGCAAGCGACTTCGGCAAAGTCCGCACCAACAATGAAGACGCCATGGGCTCCTTTATTCCCGCTACGCGCTCGCAAGGCCGGTCCCACGGCTTTCTTTTCGTGGTTGCCGACGGAGTGGGCGGGATGGATCTGGGCGAGATCGCATCGTCAACCGCCGTATTGGTGCTCACCGAAGAGTTCGCCAAGGCGCAATCCGGCGCCATGCTCATCAGCCTGGTTCCGCGGCTTATCCAGCAAGCCAACGCCGCGGTGCACGACCGCAGGCTCGAGCCCGAATACCACGGCAAGAGCATGGCCACCACTCTGGTCGCCTGCGCCCTGCGCTACGACCAGGCCGTGGTCTCGCACGTGGGCGATTCGCGCTGCTACCTCGTCCGCAACGGCCAGGCCCGGCAAATCACCCAGGACCATACCCTGGTGAACGAGCACCGTAAGCTGGGCCTGATCTCAGCCGGCGAAATCGCCTCATCCGACTCCCGCCACGTGCTCATTCGCTCCCTGGGCCCGGAGATGTTCGTCTCTCCCGACACCACCGTCCTCACCATTCAGCCGGGCGATGTTCTTGTCCTTTGCACCGACGGCCTGCACGACGAAACCAGCGAAGCCGAGATCGCTTCCATCGTTTCTCAGAAGAAAGACGCGGCACTGCTTGCCAGGGAGCTCGTCGCTCACGCCGTCGAAATCGACGGCGGCGACAATACCACCGCACAGGTGATTCGCGTGCGCGCGGTCGAGCAGGTTGGCATGTACCGCGGCCGCCCCTACCGTCTGCCCGTGTAAGCTGTTCCCGCGGTCCCGTTGCTCCCTTGCTCCCCGCTTAACGGAATCCTTATAGTTCCTTGTCCCTTTACCCGATACAGTAAAAAAAGCCATACTGGAGCGTACCGCACCATGAGTTTCTTCGACGTTCTGGAACCTGGAACACAACTCGATTTCTACCGCATCGACGCGCCCGTCGCGAAAAGCGGCATGGCCACCATTTTCCGCGCCACCGACACGCGCGACGGGCGCACCGTCGCTCTCAAGATTCCCCACCCCGACCTGGAAGCCGATCCCATCCTCTTTGACCGCTTTAAGCGCGAATCGGCCATCGGCGAAAGGCTCCGCCATCCCAACGTGATGCAGGTCTACTGCGGAGAGCAGCGCTCCCGCGTCTACATGGTCATGGAGTGGTGCCCGGGCCGTCTGCTGCGCGCCATCCTGCAGGAGGGCAAACTTCCCCAGGACCGAGCCATCCGCATCGCTATCGAAGTTCTCAAAGCGCTCGATTACATCCACGCCAACGGCGTGGTGCATCGCGACCTCAAACCGGAAAACATCCTGATCGACGACAACGGCCGCATCAAGCTCATCGATTTCGGCATCGCCGGCGATTCCGCCTCGCGGCGTCTCACCTACGCCAACTTCACAACGACGCTTGGCACCCCGGACTACATCGCTCCCGAGCAGGTGAAGGGCAAGCGCGGCGACGGGCGTACCGACATCTACTCCATGGGCGTGATCCTTTACGAGATGCTCACGGGCAAGCTGCCCTTCTCCGGACCATCGCCCTTGGCCGCCATGAACGACCGCCTCTTGAACCATCCCGTCCCGCCACGCGTGGCCGACCCCTCCGTCTCGCCCGAGTTGCAGGAGATTCTGTACCGCGCATTGGAGCGCGATCCCAGAAATCGGTACGCCAGCGCCCAGGAGTTTCTCCACGACCTTGAGCACCCCGGCCAGGTCGGTGTCGAGGACCGCCCCGAACTCCTCAACTGGCAGAAACGCAAGTCCCAGCTTTCCCGCAGGATTCTCTATTACAGCGGCTTGGCCCTCATTCCGGTCGTCATTCTGCTCATCATGGTTCTCATCGCCCGCTTTCGCTGACTTGAGTTTTCCACACCCTCAATCCCAAAATCTTCACGGATTCCTTATGCTGGAGGAACTAGGATTCTTGTACATCCTGGGCGCCTAACGAACCTGAATTGAATTTGTGCTCCGGTGGCGGCTCAAACCTCGCGTTTCGTGTGTTTTTGCGCGGTTGAGCCTTAAGCTTGAATCCAGTTCGCACTTTTTTCTGTTACGCCGCAGTTTGGCTCAAGCATTTTCGGGAGCCCTGTGTCCAGGGAAAGACGACCCTGTACTCAACGCCCTCAACTCGGGAGCGGTCACCAGGTGCAATCCACCGGGAGCGCTTCGTTTCCGGAAATACCATCTACCTCCATAACGAAACCTGTGCTTAAACTTCACAGCAAGAAGCGAAAGGAGAAGTAAGAATGCCGCGCACCCCCACTGACGTAAAGAAGCTTGCCAAGGAAGCCGGTGCAAAAATTGTCGATCTTCGATTTATCGACTTGCCGGGCATGTGGCAGCATTTTTCCATTCCAGTCGAAGACCTCGAGGACGATCTGTTCAGCGAAGGCATCGGCTTCGATGGATCGAGCATCCGCGGGTTCCAGCAGATTCACGAGAGCGACATGATTCTCATCGCCGATGCCGACACGGCAGTGATGGATCCGGTTCTCTCCGTTCCCACCCTCAACATCATCTGCAATGTATTCGACCCCATCACGCGCAAGCCTTACAGCCGCGATCCTCGGTACGTGGCGCAGAAGGCCGAGGCGTATCTGAAGAAGACCGGCGTCGCCGACATGAGCTACTGGGGCCCGGAAGCGGAGTTCTATATCTTCGATAGCGTGCGCTACGACCAGACCGCGCACAGCGGCTACTACTACGTGGACTCCAATGAAGGCATCTGGAACACGGGGCGCGAGGAGAATCCCAATCTCGGCTACAAGCTGCGCCACAAGGAAGGCTACTTCCCGGTGCCGCCGTCGGATCAATTGCAGGACATCCGCTCGGAAATCATCCTGGCGCTCAAGGATATGGGCGTCAAGTGCGAAGTGCACCACCACGAAGTCGGCACGGCAGGCCAGTGCGAGATCGACATGCGCTTCGGCCCACTCGTGAAGATGGCCGACAATCTGCTCAACTACAAGTACATCATCCGCATGATCGCCAAGAAGCACGGCATGACGGCTACCTTCATGCCCAAGCCGCTCTTTGGCGACAACGGCTCCGGCATGCACGTCCACCAGAGCCTGTGGAAGGGCGAGAAGAACGTCTTCTTCGACGCCAAGGGCTACGCGCTGTTGAGCCAGACCGCAAAGTACTACATCGGCGGCCTGCTCAAGCATGCGCCGGCTCTGCTGGCCATCGCCGCTCCCACCACCAACTCCTACCGCCGCCTGGTGCCTGGCTATGAGGCGCCGGTGAATCTGGCCTACTCCAAGCGCAATCGCTCGGCGGCCGTGCGTATTCCCGTCTACTCCACGAGCCCGAAAGCCAAGCGCATCGAGTTCCGCTGCCCCGACCCCTCCACCAACCCCTATCTTTGCTTCGCGGCGCTGCTCATGGCCGGACTCGACGGCATCAAGAACAAGATCGATCCCGGCGAACCGCTCGAGAAGGATTTGTACGAACTCGAGCCGGCAGAGGCCAAGAAGATCAAGAGCACGCCCGGCTCGCTGGGCGAGGTTCTCACCGCTCTCGAAAAGGACCACGACTTCCTGCTGCAGGGAGACGTCTTCACACCCGATCTGATCGAAACCTGGATCAGCTACAAGCGCGAACGCGAATTGGCTCCGGTCAATCTGCGCCCCGTGCCCTACGAGTTCTTCCTCTACTACGATCTGTGAGGCAAGCTCGGGTATACCCCGGATCTGCAACGAGTCAGGGCGGCAGCCACAAATGGCGAGCCGCCCTGATAGTTTTTGCTCATATCCTAAGGGCAATCGCAGTCGTATGATCGAACGCAGGGAAGCTCTTAAAAAATGTGTTGCCAGGGGGTCTCGGGAGGAAGTGCAATGAGACGCTCGCTGTTTTGTGTTTATGCCGCAAGCCTGATCCTGTTTTTAGCAGCATCCGCCCGCGCCGAAGAACCGCTCAAGGTCACCATCTGCCAGCTCAAGGCCGATCCGCCCGCCTACAACCACAAACTTGTCCAGGTTGAAGGATTCGTGGCTCACGGCTTCGAGGATTTTTCATTATTCGATCCGGCCTGCCCCGACTGGCCTCCCGCCTGGCTCGAGTACGGCGGCACGCAGAAATCGGACACCACGTACTGCTGCGGACCCACGGCCGGCGCAACCCGCCCCAAGGAATTGACGGTTGAGGGCATCCCCGCTCCGCTTGTTGACGACGACCTGTTCAAGCAATTCAACCGCGAGATTCAGCCGCCCTTCCGTTCCGGCAACTTCGGCTCCGTTGCTCACGCAACTCTCGTTGGCCGCTTCTTTGCGGGGACACGGCAGCTCGACGGCACACAGGTACTGCGTCCAAACAGCTCCTGGGGCGGCTACGGCCACATGGGCTGCTGCAGCCTCCTCGCCATTCAGGAAGTAAAAACAGTCTCTCCTCAGGACCGCGACGATCTCGACTACGGCGAATCGCCGGACCAGCCTGACATGGACAAAGTGGGCTGCGGCTATCAGTACATGACCGCCATTTGGCCCTGGGGCGATGAGATCAAGGCGCAGCAGCAGGCCGAACAGGATCCACACTCATACACATTCGACGATCCCGAGCGTGTCGCCGCCGATTTCCTCGTCGCCCAACTCAAGCTTGATGCTTCGCAGCCGCCGCGCCTCACCGAAAAACGCAGGGCCCAGGGCCGCGTCGTTTATGAGTGGAATCCGCCTGGCAAGGCTCACTCCTACATGGTTGTCGTGAGCAAGCCCTTTATGCTGACGTTTTACGCCCGCGACCCCAAACGCATCGCGTGGACGGTCATCGCAGCCTACGACTCATCCTGCGACGAGCCCAACTCCGTCACACGGATCAGATAGCAAATGACTGGCCTAACCTCGACTCAGTGCACCCTGTGCGCTTGTCCCGCCTCGATCTCCTCGGTCAGCGCCTCGGCTGCGTCGATGCAGTCGCCCCGGCTCACGTCGCGGTGCGTCACCAGACACCTTATTCTTGTACCCATCTTGGGAACATGGTAGGATTTCGTAGTGCGCATTATCGCTCGGAGCACATTGGTCCGGTTTATCGCGAGATTGGCAGGCCGCAAAGAACAGCGTGCGGTCAAAGCGACGCTCGACTCCTGGTTTCAAGAAGTGCGCAAGGCACAATGGAAGAGCTCAGCCGACGTGAAGGCGAGTTACGCTCATGCCAGCGTCGTTGGGGCGGATCGCGTAGTCTTCAACATCAAAGGCAATGCCTATCGCCTGGTGGTTGCGGTGGATTATCGCAGAGGCATCGTTTTCATCAAATGGCTGGGTACCCACGCCGCATACGACAAAATCGACGTAAAGACGGTGAAATATGAATCTGAAACCAATCAAGGATGATGCCGGCCACGAGGCCGCTTTGCGCGAAATTGAGCGCCTGTGGGGCGCTGCGGAAGGCACCCCGGAAGGCGATCGCCTGGAAATCCTCACCACACTGGTGGAAGCCTACGAAGAGACGCGATTTCCCATGGATTTGCCGGACCCCATCGAGGCAATCAAATTCCGGCTGGAGCAGCAGGGTTCGGATCACAAGGCTCTCATCGGGATTCTCGGAGGCCGCACACGCGTCTATGAAGTGATGCGTCGCGATCGGCCCTTATCGCTGGCCATGATCCGGCGACTGAACAAACAACTCCGCATTCCCGCCGAAGTTCTCATCCGTCCCGTGCGGAGCCGAAAGAAGAAGGCAGCCTAGCAAGGAGTCCGGCTCGTCTCTATCTCATCCGTCAGCGCCTCGGCTGCGTCGATGCAGTCGCCCCGGCTGACGTCGCGGTGCGTCACCAGCCGAATCGCATCCGGCCCAAACGCTCCGGCCAGTACGCCGCGCGCCTTCAGCCGCGCCGCCAGCTCCCCGGCGCCCTTCCCTGCCGCCAACCGAAAGATCACGATATTCGTCTCTACCGTCGCAAGATCGATGGACACGCCCTCAGTGTTGGCCAGCGCCTCCGCCAGCAAGCGCGCGTTGGCGTGGTCCACGTGCAGCCGCTTCGGTCCGTCTTCGAGGGCGATCAGGCCAGCCGCGGCCAACACGCCCGCCTGCCTCATGCCTCCACCCAGCGCCTTGCGAAACACCCGCGCCCGCGCCATCCGTTCCGCCGATCCCACCAGCATCGATCCCACCGGCGCGCCCAGTCCCTTCGACAGGCAAAACATCACCGTGTCGAACCCTCGCGTCAGCTTCTTCACATCCACGCCCAGCACGACCGCGGCGTTGAAGATGCGCGCGCCGTCCAGGTGCAGTGGCAGCTTGTGCGAGCTCGCGCCGGCAACAATCTCCTCCAAAACCTGAAGGTCGGAGACCCGTCCGCCCGCCAGGTTGGCCGTGTTCTCAATCTCAATGAGACCGGTCGCCGCGCGGAACGGCCCATGCGGGCTGATCGCCGGCTCGATGTGCTTCCAGGTCAGAATGCCGCCCTTGGCGGGTACGGCGCGGATCAGGCAGCCGGAGAAGACCGCCGTCGTCGCCATCTCGAAGTCCAGAATATGCGCCCGCGACTCGGCAATCACCTCCTGGCCGGGCTGCGTCAGCGTGCGAATCGCGATCTGGTTGCCCATGGTGCCCGTGGGCACAAATAGCGCCGCCTCGCGCCCGAAGACCTCCGCCGCGCGCCGCTCCAGCAGATTGACCGTGGGGTCCTCGCCGTAAACGTCGTCGCCTACTTCTGCAGCCGCCATCGCCGCGCGCATTTCGAGCGTCGGCTTGGTCACGGTGTCCGAACGCAGATCAATGATTTTCGCCAAGCTATTGCGCCTTTCTTGAATAGGGAATAGGGAGTAGGGAGTAGAAAGTGACCTACGCCCTCAACCTCTTCATCATCACGACGAGCATCCTGCCGATCTCATCGCAGAGGCCCTCCGCGGCTTGCCGCTTTGGCTCCGAACCGAATCCCAATCCCCCTGCAATAACGAGCTGCGTCTGCACCTCGCAGTTCGAACCTCTGGCATGACCAAGAAACAAAAGATATTCGCCTTTCGTGGATCGTCCGTACCCTTCTGCAATGTTGCTTGCGATGGAGACTAAAGCACGTCGCAACTGATTGGTCAAACCGAACTGCTCGGACTGCGGGAACGACGCCGTAAGCTTGTAAATCCCAAGGCTGAGTTCGACCGCCTTCTGCCATACGATGAGATCCCTAAATGAGCCTGCCATATTCCCTCTTTCATTTCCTGCCCGCATGGCGCGAACAGCTCATGCAGGATCGTAGCGTCCTACTCCCTATTGGCTACTCCCTACTCCCTGCCTTTACGGAATCTCCTTCATCGGCAGCTCCATCACCGGCGTGCGCTTGCCATCCTTCTCCGCATACGCCCACAGCCCATGGAAGTTTGCCCGGATCCCCGGCTGCGTCTTCAGAAATGCGCTCATCACGGCGGTCGCCTCCGTTCGCAAAGCTGCAGGATCGGTCACGCCGGTCGATTCATACACCACGGCCAGGTCGGGTTGGTGCAGCGAGGGATCGAGAACCACCGCCTCGATCTTCCACGTGCGGTCGCCATCGGGAAGCGACAACGGTAATGCGCTCTGCGGCGACGGCGCGATCAGCGACTGTTCCTGGCGCAGCTTTTCCAGATTCGGCGAAGAGAGAAAGTCCACCGGCAACAGCAGGTAGCGCGCCGCGTCGTAGCTGAACCACGCGCTCCACGGATCCACCTTGGCCAGCTCCCGCCCGCGCACCCAGTACCAGACGCCGTCGTGCCCGTCGAAGATTCCAGGCCGCACCGTCAACCCCGCCAGCTTCCATGCGGTCGCGGCGCTATCCCAGGCCAGAACCAGCCCCATCTGCCCGGCCAGCGGCGCGCCCACCGCATCGGCCAGCACAACGGCGTAACGCCCAGGGGGTAGCGCGCTCATGGTGATGGTCACGGTGAGCGACCCCGACGAGTTCGAGCAGAAGAACTGCGTGTCGGCCGGCGCGGTCTGGTTGCTCGCGTCCAGCAGATACACGTCTCGCAACTGGAATTGCCCGCCCCTGACCAGCGGCGCAGCCTGTTCTACCGCCGCGCGAATGCCCTCCCACTCCGACGCTTCCTGGGGCAACAGATCGGCCTGGAGCGCTGCAAAGTTCTGTCCCAACACTGCGTTCGCCATGCGGCCCGCGGCCGCCGCCAGCGCTTCGCGGTCCAGCGTCCCCATTTCGGCCTGCGAAGTGCAGGTTGCCGCACGGCTTGCCCATGGCGCCAGCAGCAAGGCCACTGTAACTGTCCAACCTCTCCATCCCATGCGCATTCCCGGCAACATCCCCTCCACCTGAATGTCCTCTTTCGAGCGTCTATCGACCACTGCTAGTCTAGTACAGTGAAGCAGCAGCGCAGCGCGGCCCTACCCCCGGGCGACTGGCCACGCGCTTCTGCTGCCGTTGAGGAGCCGATTCCGATGCGTACTCTCCAATTGCCGCAAACGGAATCTTCGCGCCATGTCACCCTCCGCTGGCGATTTTGTCTTGCTGCGCGCGGACTGCCCCAGTCTCTCGCCTTGTGCGCCGCGTTGCTTGCGGCGCATTCGCTTTTCGCGGGCGCATTGCTCGTCGCGCAAACATCAAGCGCACCGTCAACGGCTGCTGCCCCTGCGCATAAGCCGGTCCATTCCGACAAGAAGTCCGCCGCCCATCCTGCGGCGCAAGCGACTCCGGCGCCGGCCGCGCCCAGAGCTCCGAATTGGCCCGCAAACGATCTGCCTGCCGAGGCTTCCGTGGTTTGGGACAGCCATGGCCTGCTCATCGTCGCCTCCAACTCCAGCCTGGCGCAGATTTTGAAGCAAGTTTCGAAGGAGACTGGCGTCAAGGTGGCGGGGATGGACGCGGATGAACGCGTTTTCGGCACATACGGCCCCGGCCCAGCGCGCGATGTACTCTCCCGGCTCCTGGATGGCTCCGCATACAACGTCCTGATGATCGGCGACCAGGGCCAGGGCGCACCGCGCCGCATTGTTCTCAGCCCCAGCTCTACCGTTGCCGCCGCGGCGCCGCAGACCGCAAGTGCCCCTCCTTCCCCGCCCAGCAACGAGGATACTGCGGGAGATCAGGAGTCGCAGGATCAGATCATGCAGGAGATGCAGGCGCGCCAACTCGTTCGGCAACAGGATGAGACGCAGAACGGCCAGCAAAACCCCCAGAACTGATCGGGGCCACAACAGCGCGCGCTTTTTGTCTGCCAGTGAATGGCTGAAAGTTGAATGCCGGCTTTTACGAGATCCGCGCAGCCTGCGCCTGCGTCTTCACTGCCGCCGGCCGTGGCCGCGGACGCAAGAGCGCGAACCCCACGCGCAGGATCGAATAAGCGGCCAATATGCTGAACGCAGTAGCGCCCACCGACGCGCAAACCAACATCGCCAAATTCAACAAATCCGCCATTCCCGCCGCCTCTGGTTGGATTGCGCTCGCACCCCGCAACGTGCGCGCCCTGCCGCTGGAAGCGTCTCCCGTTCCACCCGGCAATCGTCAATGCGATTGTCGCAGAAGATGCGCCGCGTTGACCCTGATTTCTGTTGACCAATAGAATACCTTCAGGGAGTTGCGCGCGGTGACTTGCCTCAACCCACCTTCGTAAGTGCCCTCCGTCCCTGACTGACTCACCATGCCCATCACTCACATCTCGGTGCGGGGGGCGCGCCAGCACAATCTGCGCGACATCAGCGTGCGCATTCCCCGCAACGCCCTTACGGTCGTCACAGGGCTCTCCGGCTCGGGCAAGAGCTCGCTTGCCTTCGACACCATCTACGCCGAGGGCCAGCGCCGCTACGTCGAGACGCTTTCAGCCTACGCGCGCCAGTTTCTCGACCAGATCGAGCGCCCCGACGTGGACTCCATCGAAGGCCTCAGCCCCGCCATCTCCATCGAGCAAAAGACCACCAGCCGCAGCCCCCGCTCCACCGTCGGAACCATCACCGAAATCTACGACTATCTCCGCCTTCTTTACGCCTCGGTGGGCACGCCCCATTGCCCCAACTGCGGCCGGCCCATCGTCCGCCAGACCGTCGAACAAATCGTCCAACGCATCCTCGAGCTCGGCCAGGGTGAGCGCGTCACGGTCTCGGCGCCCATCGTCAGAGGCCGCAAGGGGAAGTTTAAGGATTTGCTGGATCAGATTGACCGGCAAGGGTTTCGCGCACGGATAGACGGCGAGGTGCGCGACCTTTCCGAGCCCATACTTCTGGACAAACGAAAGAACCACACCATCGAAGCTATTGTCGACCGCGTCCTCCTCAGGCCCGAGGGCGCCCCATCCTTGTCAACGGCTTCATCGCCGACAAGGGTGGGAGCCACCGAACAAAAACTTACGCCCGCCCCCGGTAAACCCTCTGCCGAAAAACGCCTCGAGCAGGCTGTCGCAAAAGCACTCCAACTCGCCAATGGCCTGGTCCTCGTCGCCTTCAACGCCGGCAATGAGCAATTGTTCTCCTCTTCCATGGCCTGCCCAAACTGCGGACTGGACGTGCCCAAGCTCGAGCCGCGCAGCTTCTCATTCAATTCCACCTTTGGCGCCTGCCCCAATTGCCACGGCCTTGGTTCGCTCTACGACTTCGACCCCGCCAAAGTCATCACCGACTGGTCCAAGCCGCTGCTCGATGGCGGCCTGGGCCCCGGCTCCTCGTCGCAGTACCTCGCCAGGCTCATTCAACTCGCCGCCGACCGCTACAAGATCGACCTCAAGGTTCCCTTCGAAGATCTACCGCCAAAACAGCAACACATCCTTGTCTACGGACCGCCCAAAGGCGAAGCGCCCCGCACCGGCTTTCACGGCATCCTCAGCTACCTGCGCGACAATGCTGAGGACGCGCGCAGCGACAGCTATCGCGAGTACATGATGAGCTTCATGTCGGCCGCGCCTTGCCCGGTTTGCCGCGGCAAGCGCCTGCGCCCCGAGTCCCTCGCGGTCAAAGTCGGCGGCCTTTCCATCGCCGACTTCACCGCCCTCCCGCTCAATCGCGCCCTTTCGGCGGCCATCAACCTCGAATTCACCCAGCGCGAGTCGCTTGTAGCCGAGCGCATCCGCCGCGAGATCGCCGAGCGCCTGGAGTTTCTTTGCGCCGTCGGCTTGAACTACCTCTCGCTCGACCGCAGTGCCGCCACGCTCTCCGGCGGCGAGGGCCAGCGCATTCGGCTCGCCACGCAGATCGGCTCTCGCCTGCGCGGCGTTCTCTACGTCCTCGACGAACCCTCCATCGGCCTGCATCAACGCGACAACAATCGCCTGATCCAGGCCCTCGAGAAGCTCCGCGATCTCGGCAACACGGTTCTCGTCGTCGAGCACGACGAAGAGACCATCCGCCACGCCGACTATGTTCTCGATCTCGGTCCCGGCGCGGGCCGCCTTGGCGGCAGCGTGGTCGCCGAGGGCACGCCGGCCCAGATCATGGCTGTGCCCGCCTCGCTCACCGGACGCTATCTGAGCGGCGCCGAAACCATGCTGCAACGCGCCAGGCCGCGTTCCCTCACCGGTAAGTGGCTCGCCGTCACCGGCGCGCGCGAGCACAACCTCCAGGATCTGAACCTTCGCATCCCTCTCGGCGTCATGACCGTCGTCACCGGCGTCAGCGGCAGCGGGAAAAGCACCCTCGTCAACGACATCCTCTACCGCTCGCTGGCCAAAACCATTTACGGCTCGCGCGAGGAACCCGGCGCGCACGACGCCCTCACCGGCATGGAACAGATCGACAAAGTCGTTCGCATCGATCAATCGCCCATCGGCCGTACACCCCGCTCCAACCCGGCCACCTACACGCAGGTGTTCTCGCCGGTCCGCGATCTCTTTGCCATGCTGCCCGAGGCGCGCGAGCGCGGCTACAAGCCCGGCCGCTTCAGCTTCAACGTCTCCGGAGGCCGCTGCGAAGCCTGCCAGGGCGACGGGCAGCGGCGCATTGAGATGAACTTCATGCCCGATGTCTACGTGCAGTGCGAGGTGTGCAACGGCCGCCGCTACAACCAGGAGACGCTGGCCGTAAAATTCCACGGCCGTTCCATCGCCGACATTCTCGACCTCACCATCGAGGACGCGCTGCCGCTGCTCACCGACGTGCCGCAGGTGCGCCAGAAGCTGCAAACGTTGGTCGATGTCGGTCTCGGCTACGTGCACCTGGGCCAAAGCGCCACCACGCTCTCCGGCGGCGAAGCGCAGCGCATGAAGCTCGCCCGCGAGCTCTCCAAGCGCCAAACGGGCAAGACTCTCTACCTGCTCGACGAGCCCACCACCGGACTGCACTTCGACGACGTACGCAAGCTGCTCGAGGTACTGCACCGGCTGGTCGATCTCGGCAACTCGGTCATCATCATCGAGCACAACCTCGACGTCATTCGCAACGCCGACTGGGTCATCGATCTCGGCCCCGAGGGCGGCGAAGATGGCGGCCGCATCGTTGGCGAAGGCCGTCCCTCCAGGATCGCCGCCACGCCCGGCTCCTACACAGGCCAATTTCTCAAGCGCTACTACAAGTCCACCGACGGCCGCCTCGCGCCCGCTGAAGCGGAAGAAGAAATCTCTCCGGCCGCGGATTCAAACCGCGACGGCCTCAACCCCCTCGCATCGGGATCGGCCAACCCAAATCCTCAACCCGAGCCGCGCTCAAATGGGAAACGTTTGCGGCCAAACACTCGAACCGCAGCCGACGCCCGCCGTACGAAGAAGGCAGGACGCCCATGACCAACTTCCCTGAAGACGACCAGAGCGAGCCGGCAGGCCCGCCCGCCGGCGGCTCCCTGAGCATCGACGTAACCGAGGCATCGCCTTCACCGGAGCAGCAGCCCGCCGCGTTCTCGCCCCTCGAACTCAATCCCGCCACGCCAGCAGAGGCGGAGCCGGTTTTCATGCTTCATGAGCCGCGGAGCGCCGAGCCAACCCTCTTCCAGTCATGGGCTCAGCCCCACGTCCGTCCTCCCGCGCGCATCCCGCACTTTGGCCATCTCTGTCTTCTGCTCATGTTGGGAGGCATCGGATTCGCCTGCACGGTGGCAGTACTCTTTCTTGCCATGCGCTTCCATCTCTTCGGGTGGGAACTCCCAACAAAATCCGCCACCGATATCCATCTCGTCCTCGCCAGCGAAGCGCTTCTCTATCTCATCGCCTTTGCCTTCAGCCTCGTCGTTTTCCCGCTTTTTTGGAATGAAGGCTTCTTTGCAGGCATCCAATGGCGCGGTGCGGTGGCACGGAAAAGGTTCTGGCCGCTCGCCGCAACCGCACTGGGCTGCGCCGGACTCGCTGCGCTTGACGAGGTGCTTATGCCCGGCCCCTCCAACGCCCCCATCGAAAAAATGATGCGTTCTTCTGAAGCCGCATGGTTGATGTTTGGCTTCGGCGTCACCATCGCGCCCTTCTTTGAGGAGGTGTTCTTCCGCGGCTTTCTTCTGCCGGCTCTATGCACCGCCTGGGACTGGGCGGCCGAGCGGATCGCACACAAACCCGCACCGCCGCTCGACGCCAACACTCACCCGCAGTGGTCGATTTCGGCCATGATCGTCGCATCCGTTCTCACCAGCATCCCCTTCGCCCTAATTCATGTCGAACAGCAAGGCCATTCGCTGGGACCGTTCCTCCTTCTCATCATGGTCAGCCTGGTGCTCTGCACAGTGCGCCTCAAGACCAGATCCCTGGCCTGCAGCACGCTTGTGCACGCGTGCTACAACTTCCTCATCTTTACGCTGGCACTGATCGGAACCGGCGGCTTCCGCCACTTCGACAAAATGTGAGAAAGCAGGGAACAGGGATCAGGGAACAGGGATCAGGGTTTCTGTGGTAGGTTAGCTTCACGGTCCAAACGCAATGAAGCCTTTTAAGATTGTCCTTCGGTTCATTCGGCGCGGGTTGCTATGTCTTCTTTTGACCTACGAGGCGATCTTAATCTCCGGGTCAATCATTACCCTGATGTTCGGGGGTCCTCACGGCGTTGTCTCCTGGTACCACCACGTTTTCGAGGCACATTTGATTGGTGGGAAGTGTGTCGGCGACACTTGCACCTTCAAATTAGCTCCGTCAGATCTGGATCGGTTGGGCTGGGCGCGATTTTGGGCAATTCAATTCTTCTACGTCATCCTTACGGTGTTGTTTGGTTCTATTGAATGGCGCTCGTGGAAGAGAAAACACTAACGAGAGAGGAAGGAAAATGGGCGATTCATTCAAGGACTTGGTGGTATGGCAGAGAGCAATTCAGTTGAGTTTAGCGATCTACAAACTCACTTCTTCGTTCCCGGACTCCGAGCGATTTGGCCTGACCAATCAACTACGCCGCGCATCCGTCTCTGTCGCAAGCAACATCGCTGAAGGTTACGGCAGATCAAGCCGAGAAGAGTATCTTCTCTTTCTTGGCCACGCGCGGGGCTCAAATTTCGAGGTCCAAACGCAGCTCGTCATTGCAGATGGACTCGGTTTTGGCAGTGCGTCCGCGCGCAAAACGGCGGGAGAGCTTTCAGAGGAAGTAAGCCGAATGTTGGTTGCAATGATGAGCAAACTACAAAAGCGAGCATAGAGGGTCTTTCTGTTCCCTGTTCCCTGTTCCCTGTTCCCTGTTCCCTGTTCCCTTTACAATCACCTTGATGCCCACACCCACACACGCCCAGCAGCTTCTCTCGCTCCTAGCCCGCACCAGCTTCAAGCTCGGCCAGTTCAAGCTATCCTCCGGCGGCACAAGCGACTACTACATCGACTGCCGCACCACCACGCTCCACGCCGAAGGCGGCCGCCTTACGGGCCACGCAATTCTCGATTTACTTGAATCCAACAAGATCGAAGCTGAAGCCGTGGGCGGCCTCACCTTGGGCGCCGATCCCATCGTCTCCAATGTCGCCACGGCCAGCGCCTGGCGCGCGCTGTCGCATCCCCATTCGGATCCTCGCCCGCCGCTGCTCCACGGCTTCCTGGTCCGCAAAGCGGAAAAAGCTCATGGCACCGGCCGCCGCATCGAAGGTTTTTGCCGCGCGGGCGCCCGCGTGGTGATCGTTGACGACGTCTGCACCACCGGCGCCTCCACCATCGCCGCGATCGAAGCCGCCCAGGAAGCCGGCATGATCGTCGCCGCCGTCGTCTGCATCGTCGAGCGCGAAGAGGCCAACGGCCGTCCTGCCGTGGAAGCCGCTGCAGATGGTGCGCCGTTTCTGAGTCTGTTCACAGCCAACCAGGTCCGCGCGGAACACGTGAAGCAGTTCCCCTCCGCAGGCGCCTGAGCACACCCGCCTTGGCGAAAACGAAAAGGGCAGACCCCACTGGATCTGCCCTTCGTCCTTCCACAAACAACAACCGCTGAAACGAGCTGTCCAGTTCTCGCGTTATTCTTCCACCACTGGCGTCGCGGCCTGGTCCGAAGGCGGCGCGGCTTGGCCGGTAGACGCTGTGTGTTGGCTTTGCGCATCCGCGTTGCCGCTCATATTCGAGAGCAACTGCACCTGCACGCGCCGGTTCTCTTTCCGTCCTTCCGCCGTATCGTTCGAAGCCACATACTGGTCCTTGCCGATCCCGATCAGATAGAAGCGGTGCGGCGCTATGTTGTACTTCGCCGCCAGGTACTGCACCACCGCATCGGCGCGCCGCTGGCTCAGGTCGTAGTTGTACTGCGCCGACCCGGTGGAGTCCGTTCCGCCGGTCACTTCAAGAATGTAGCTCTTCGCCGAACCGAGCGACTGAGCGAAACTGTCGAGCTGCGTCTTGTCGTCGCCGGTCAGCACGGCCTTGTCAAACCTGAAGGTCACGGAAACCTTCGCCACCTGCTTGTAGTTGTCCAGCCCCTTCACCACGCTGTCCAGCGTGTCGGCGCGGTGCGCAACATCGTTAGCGGCTGTGTCGGCCGTATTCGCCGCCTGAGTGGCATTCTGCGCATTCTGGTTCGCCGTGTCGGCCGTGCCCTGCGCCTGCTTAATGCCCGCCTGCGCGCGGTCGTCCACATTGTGAATCTGCCGGTTGTTCTCCGCCGTCTTCTGGTCCAATTGATCCGTGTGATCGATCAGCGGCCCCGTCTGCGTGCGTACATAGTTCTTCGTGGCGCATCCCGTCACGCCAAACGCCACCAGTGCAGCTGCAGTCAACGCAAATCTCAATCGAAATAGGGTCATGTTCCTCGCCTCCGCCCTCTGCCTGCGCTTTTGCCGCGCTCGGCCCAGAGGGTCCTTCCTCTGACTCTTGAATTAGCACGCAGCAATCCATTCATTACCCTTGTCGCAAGCTAATGAAATATAAGCTCTTCCATTCATGCCCGCGCTGCCTGCGCCTGCCCGCTGTCTGTGTAATTTTTACCCTCCCCGGTAAGGTTTGCTCAATCTTCACCCTGCACCGCCCGCGACGCCGCCGGACATACACCCCGGAGGCAGACTCCGATTGATTCCCGCTATGCTAGGAACTGACTCCACTCGCGCCAGCCCATTCATGGATCTCTACCAGAAAATCCGCGAGCTTCCGGCAAAGCCCGGCGTGTATCTCTACAAAAACGCCGAGGGCGACGTTATCTACGTGGGTAAGGCCAAGAACCTGCGCTCGCGCGTGCGCTCGTATCTGCTCGAGGCCTCACAGGCCAATGCCAAGACCGGTTCGCTCATGCGCGAGGCCGTCGATCTTGAAACCATCCTCGTCGCCAACGAGCACGAGGCCCTTGCCC
Organism: Acidobacteriaceae bacterium; assembly: GCA_003171315.1. Taxonomy (GTDB): domain Bacteria; phylum Acidobacteriota; class Terriglobia; order Terriglobales; family Acidobacteriaceae; genus Telmatobacter. The sequence continues at coordinate 11,315 of PMYE01000041.1, read as the reverse complement.
TCGAAAACAACCTCATCAAGCAGCGCAAGCCGCGCTTCAACATTCTGCTGCGCGACGACAAAACCTACCCCTACGTCAAGCTGACTCTCGCCGACCGCTATCCCAAAGTCTTCGTCACCCGCCGCCTGCGCAAGGACGGCTCGGCCTACTACGGCCCTTACTTCCCCGGCAACCTCGCCTACCGCGTGGTCGAACTCATCCATCGCAGTTTTCTCCTGCCCGGTTGCAAGGTCGATCTCTCGCGCTACCACCCTCGCGCCTGCCTGCAGTACTACATTCATCGCTGCCTCGGCCCCTGCGTCGAGGGCCTCACCACGCCCGAAGCCTACAAGGACGCTGTCCGCGACGCGCAGCTTTTTCTCGAGGGCCGCCACGCGGAACTGGAGCGCACCCTCACCGCCCGCATGATGGCCGCGGCCGAAGCCGAGCAGTTCGAGGCCGCCGCGCGCCTGCGCGACCAGCTCTCCACCGTCCATCAGCTCCAGGAAAAGCAACGCATCGCTACAGCCGAGCTCGACGATGACGCCGACGTCTTCGGCTACCACTTCGAAGACGGCAGCCTGGCGGTGAATCTCTTCCACATGCGCAACGGCAAAATCGTCGACCGCCGCGAGTTCTTCTGGGAGGACCTGCCCAGCCTGCTCGAGGCCATCGACGAAGAATCCGATTCCGGTAGTGAGTCTGTCATCCTGAGCGAGTCGCCGGGGCGACGAGTCGAAGGATCTGCGGTTGCATTTCCAGAGCCGGATGAGCCCACCTTCAACGCGGGCCACGTCTTCAGCGCGCTACTCAAGCAGCTTTACATCGACCAGCACTACGTCCCGCGCTCGATCCTTGTCCCCGCTGGCTTCGATGACCGCGAGACTCTTGCCGCGCTTCTCACCGAGCGAACCGGCCACAAGATCGAGATCGCCGTCCCCCAGCGCGGCGACAAAAAATCCCTCGTCGATCTCGCCGGCCAAAACGCCCATCAATCCTACACGCAGCGCTTCCGCGTCCTCGAGCCCTCGCGCAAAGCCATCCAGGAGGCTCTCGCCGACGCGCTCATGCTGCCCGAGCTGCCCCGCAGCATCGAATGCTTCGACATCTCGCATATTCAGGGCGCGGAGACGGTGGCCTCGCTGGTCGTGTGGGAAGACGGCAAGATGAACAAAGCGGCCTACCGCAAGTTCAAGATCAAGACCATCGCCGGCGTCGACGATTTCGCCTCCATGCGCGAGGTGGTCGAGCGCCGCTACCGCCGCCTAAAGGGCGAAGACCATCCGATGCCTTCGCTGATCCTCATCGATGGCGGACTCGGCCAGCTCCACGCCGCGGCCGAGGCCCTCGAATCCCTCGGCTTCACCTCGCAGCCGCTCGCCTCCATCGCCAAACGAGAAGAGATCATTTACCTCCACGGCAACGAAGACGAGCCCATTGTCCTCGACCGCCGCTCGCCGGTGCTTCATCTCGTCCAGCTCATCCGCGACGAGAGCCATCGTTTTGCCGTCGGCTATCATCGCCAGCGGAGGGCCATGCGCGACCGCGACTCCGAGTTGCTTAACATTCCCGGCGTAGGCCCGCAAACCCGCCAGCGCCTGCTCACCCACTTCGGCAGCCTGCGTGACGTCGAGCAAGCCACTGCCGAGTCCCTTGCCGCCGTCGTCTCCCGCAAAACCGCCGAGACCATCTGGCGGCACTTTCACGCGGCCCAGATCGTCGACCAATCAAGCATCTGACTTCGTCATCGTTTGATGCTATAATTGATGCCTGGAGGCCGATATGCGAACCACAATCGCGCTTGACGATGAGTTGGTCGAGCGAGCCCAGGAATACACCGGCATCGCCGAAAAAACGGCTTTGGTGCGCGAAGCCCTCAGAGCGCTGATCGAGCGCGAAGCCGCGCAACGCCTGGCCGCTCTCGGTGGCACTATGCCGGAACTCGAAGACATTCCGCGGCGTCGCGCCGGCAACCTGTGATCCTCGCCGACACGTCCGTTTGGATCGACCAATTCCGCTCTGCGAATCCGGAGCTGCAGAATCTACTCTCCCGCAATCAGATTGTCATGCATCCGTTCGTAATCGCAGAACTCGCTCTCGGATCCCTGCGGGATCGGGCGAAAACTCTACTCGACCTCGGCCTCCTTCCCGCAGCACGTGTCGCCAAGATGAGCGAGGTGCGGCACATGATCGAGGCGAATGCTCTCTACTCGAAGGGCATCGGCCTCATCGACGCACACCTGATCGCATCTTGTCTCCTGACACCGGGAACGCAACTCTGGACACGGGACGCCGCATTGCAGAAGGTAGCCAAAACCCTCGGAATTCTCGTTAACCCCGCTCGCGCCGGTGTGGCGAGACCATGAGCAGTGTCAATCCGCGCGGATCCCCAAGGTCAAAGCGTCAAATGGAGTAGCTTCTCCCTGTCGTTTCCGGACTGGTCGTCCCATACGATTCTGACGTCCATACGGCGAGGGGAATCCATGCCAACCGAAGCTATCAACTCAACGGATTGTTGCGGCTCTAATGAAGGCATAGGAAACTTCTCTCGTAAATCGCTCTCAATCAAAACTTCGTTCCCATTCGGAAAGTCTATACGAACGTTCTTGGCTGAGCTCCGTCCCCTATTAAAGACTTTCATTCGGTGGTCACTTCTTCCAAAGGAAACAAAGTTGGCCGAAATATCGGCCTGCCTTTGGATTAAGCTTTCCTGCTGCTCCTTATCCAGAAGCATTTTGTTTAGCTTATCGTTTGTATTGATAAAATCATTTTGCCTTTTGTTAAAATCGATCGTCTTCTTCGCTGAATACGCGGACATGGCAAGCGCCAGCACTGAAACGATCGTTGAAGTAGCCGTGAAAACCCCAGTCGCGTCGATTGTGAGGTTCATTTAGCCTATCCGGATGTACTTTGACCCTTTGAATGCATTCCTGAGCATTTCCAGAACTTCCTTTTGAGCGTCAGCAAGAAGCTCGTCATTCATTTCGTCGACGGCTCCGTCGACGACTTCACCATTCTCGCGAATCAACTCTGACTTGCTCATTGTTCTATCGCATGACGGACAATGAATCATCCCCTCCTGATTCTCGTCGTCCTCGCTCTGCTCAAATAGGCTGTTACCGCAAGTGGGGCACAAAAGCGTCACCAATCTTGAGTACTTATCGCTGTCCATCGAATCCCCACGATCCGCCCCTGCAGGACACTGAGAAACTAGCATCCATAGTAGCTTTTTCAGGCCTTTGACGATAGTCACGAGCCTCGGAAGCCTGCTCAAATGAGCAAATCTACTCAACGAGCTACAGTTAAAGAGTAGGCGCCGCGCTCTGGACCGTGTTCTTTTCCCGACAGTCCTTCGAGCCGGTTGAACATGGAAGAAGGAGGCTCAAAGTGGCTCTTAAGACAACTCGATGGGACCCTGCGGAATATCTCGACAGCCCCGAGTCCATCGCCGCCTATCTCGAAGCCGCCTTCGACGACGGCGACCCATCTCTCATCGCGGCCGCCCTCGGCGACATTGCGCGCGCTATCGGAATGACGCAGCTCGCCAGCCAGGCCAGAGTCACGCGCGAGGCCCTCTACAAAGCGCTTTCGCCCACAGGCGATCCCAGGCTCTCCACGCTGCTCGGCGTCATGAAGGCCCTCGGCATCAAGCTCACGCCTCGCGCCGCCTGAACCTTTGCGAGTCCAGCCGCTCGTCTACTCCGCCCGCATCAGCTCCCGCTTCTTCACCACAATCCGCTTATTGCACGCGGGGCAGGAGAAGCGGTCGAAAATCGCCACGCTGCCCACTGCCGCCCCGCACCACGGGCACTTCCCTTTCAGCGAGCTCAACCCCATCAGCGATCCGATCAGTGGCGCGCATACGCCCGCCACGATCATCGGCACGCCGAGAAACACCCCTAAGCCGGTCAGGCAAATCATCCCGCCATAAATGATCAGAACCGGCGCCGCCAGCAATCCCAGCAACAATCCGCTGAACGCGCCCTTCACCGGCGCCTTTTCGTGATCCGGGTGCTCGTGCATTGGCTCCTGACTCTCTTTCACGCTCGTGGCTCCGCAATGCGGGCAAAACTTCCATTCCGCCTCGATGCGCGCTGCGCATTTCGAACAGGTTCCGCTCATAGGCGACCGCTCCCTCACAGTCATGGACATTCGGCCCAGGACTCAGCCTGCGTGAGACAGCTCTGCGCCCGGGCGTTTGCAGCGGCCTCCCACTTCTTGCCGCGGCAGACCGCCAGCCGTCGCAAACCATCCAACTGCCGTACCCTGGTCCGTCTGCGATGATGCAGTGTAGGCTCGCCGAAACAGCAATTCCCGTGATTCACGTCACTTTGATAGCCGCCCCCAAGGCCTTCCCAAGCCGCCAACCGCACAATTCAAGCGTCCACAAGCCCTTTCCCTTGTGTGTGTTTCAGCACCGTTCTTCCTTCTCGTCTCCGGCCCCTTATGTTCTATCCTTGTTGATGCCATGAGAATTCCGCTCAAATCGGTGATTCCTCCAGCCATCCTCTTTTTCATTGCCATGTTTGCCCCCGGCTGGCACGCGCAGATGGTCTCTCCATCCATCGACCAGCCCGGCCAGCCATTCTCCTATTTTTCCAAGCCCACCGATGAGATAGGCCTCATGGGCGCGGATGGCGCCACGGAAATCACGCCGGAGGGTTACCTGCGCACCGGCTTCGAGGAACTGATGTTCTTCGCCGGCCCGGATTACGAACCGACCAACGTGCGCATACGCACCCTCGAACAGGGCCATCTGCCCATCGTCCACTATGAATTCACTCGCGACGGCATCACCTACCGCTTCACAATGTTCGAGGGCAAAATCGACCAGAGCGCCATCCTCCGCGCCCGGCAGCACGCCAAGGTTCCGTTTCCCCCTGGCGCCAACCCTGAGACCGGCATCGTCGAGCCGCTGGTCAACTTCATTCGCGTCGAGTTGGTAAACCAGACCCAGGCGCCCAATCGCGCCGTCTTTGCCTCCGGCGTCCGCTACGATGGCCCTGACACCACCGGCGAGCCACACGGCGACAATCGCTTTACGCGCCCCGCGAACGGCGCCTTACCCGGCAACTACCACCAGATCGGCGAAGACTTCGATCCCAACTGGACGAATTCCTTCGACGACACGAGTTTCTACCGCAACAACCGCGATCTCTACATCTTCCCCGCCGGCTACGCCGACCGCACCTTCACCCTGCGCGCGCACGATAACGAAATCGAGCCGGCCGATGTTCTCCATCCGGCGAATTTGAACGCGGCCCCGACCACCCCTATCGGCATCGTCACCTACTCGCGCCTGCTCAAGCCGGGCGAAACGTGGACGCTCGACTTCAAAATGCCGCTGATTCCCAACGCCGATCCTGTCGTCGTCTCAGCCATCGACGACGCCGGCTTCGACGCCGCCAAAGAGCAGGTCATCGCATACTGGAATAGCCTGCTTGCATCCGGCATGCAGATCGCGCTGCCCGAATCCAAGCCCGTCGATACCTTCTATACAAACCTCATCTACGACCTCATGGCCATCGACCACACCGGCTCCGACACCATCCAGACCGTCAACAAGCTCAACTACCATGAGTTTTATTTACGTGACGGCGCAGACATCGTTCATAGTTACGACATCACCGGCTACCCAAAAATTGCGCGCGAATGCCTCGATTTCTTTACAAAGAGACAGCAGCCCGACGGCAACTTCCTGTCGCAGCCGCAGGAGTACGACGGATGGGGCGAGGCGGTGTGGGCCTACGGCCAGCACTACCGCATCACGCACGATAAGGGCTTTGCCGAATGGGCTCTTCCGCAGATCGACCACGCGGTCGATTGGCTGCACCGGGCGCGAGCCGGCGACCCGCTCCACATCGTCCCCGCCAGCGACGTGCTCGACAACGAGTACGTCCCCGGCCACATCACCGGCTACAACTTTCTCGCCCTTGACGGCCTCAAGCTCGCGATCGCGATGGCCGCTGAAACCGGCCACGCCGATCTCGCGCAAAAATTGCAGGCCGAGTACGACGGCTTTCACCAGGCGTTCTTCAAGGTGCTCGATGCGCAGGCTGCCGCGCACAACGGCTACATCCCTCCCGCGCTCGACGGGCAGACCGGCGGTTTCGACTGGGGCAATCTTCTCTCCGTCGTACCTGAGCCCGTGCTCGATCCGCACGACCCGCGCGTGACGGCGACGCTCAAGGCCACGCAAGCCAAATATGCCGAGGGCATCACGACCTACGCCGACGGCAAGTTCCTGCACCACTATCTCATCATCAAGAACACGCTCACGGAGACGATTCGCGGCGATCAGGAGCAGGCGATTCGGGAGCTCTACGCGATCCTCGTCCACACCAGCTCAACCAACGCCGGGTTCGAATTCAAGATTCGCCCCTGGGGCGACCGCGACTTCGGCGACGACCTTGCGCCGCATGGCTGGTTCGCGGCCGACTACCGCACACTGCTGCGCACCATGCTCGTCCGCGAACAGGGCAATCAGCTTCACCTGCTCTCCGTTGTCTCGCCGGCATGGGTCGGCAAAGGCAAAACCATCGCCGTTCGCCAGGCGCCCACCAGCTTCGGCCGCCTTGACTTCACCCTCGATCAACCGCAGGATGGGGTCGCCGTCCTGCATCTGAATCCCGGGTTCACCGCTCCACCCCAGTCGATCGTCGTTCACCTGCCCTGGTTCGTCGATCTCAGGTCCGCCACGGCCGACGGCAAATCCATCCGTCCCGCAAATGATGCGCTTTCTGTTCCAGCCGCCTCGCACACCATCGAGCTCCACTGGACCGTGAAGCCCAACACGCCGCACTTGAGCTACGATCGTGCCGTCTCCGACTACAAGGCCGAGTACGCGCGGCGCTATCAGGCGATGATGCACGGATCGGACGATGAGAAACATTAAGGCCTGCGGCGAACTCCGTCGAAGGGAGCACAGGCATGGACGCCCTGCGCATCGACAAGTGGCTCTGGGCGGCACGCTTCTTTAAGACGCGCGCCATGGCCTCGCGCGCCTGCGATATGGGCCGCATTCAGTGGAATGGCGCGCGCGCCAAACCCGCTCGCGAGGTCCGCGCCGGAGACAAGCTGCGCATCGAAAACGAGCGCGGAGCTTTCGACGTCGAAGTCCTTGGGGTCAGCGCCATGCGTGGCCCCGCTTCGGTCGCGCAAACCCTCTATCGCGAGACCGAAGAAAGCCGTTTGGCCCGCCTGCACCTTGCCGAGGAGCGTAAGGCCATGCAGCAGTACGCCCAGCTTCCCGTGCGCAGACCCTCCAAGCGCGACCGCCGCCGCATCGTTCAGTTCCGCCGTGGAATGTAGCATTCCTCTCGCAGAAATCAAAAGGCCCGGAGCTAGGTCCAGGCCTTTCATTCCATGCTTTCGTTTTTCCGGTGCGGCGCCAGTTACGCGATCAGCTTCTTGACCTTCTCCTCAATCACTTCCTGCGGCACATAGCCCACAATCTGATCCGCCACCTTGCCGCCTTTGAAAAACAAGAGCGCCGGAATGCCGCGAATGCCGTAGCGGGAAGGCGTCGCGCCATTCTGGTCCACGTTTACCTTGGCCACCTTCAGCTTGCCAGAATAGGCCGCGGCCAGGCCCTCAACATGGGGTCCAATCGCCTTGCACGGCCCGCACCAAGCCGCCCAAAAATCCACCAGGACCGGCTGCTCGCTGCGCAGCACTTCCTGGTCAAAATTTGCATCGTTCACTTCCAAAACACCCAAACCAGACATGATCCTCCTTGCGGACCCGCACCCGATCATTGTACAGGAAACCGTATGTTCATTCGATGCATCACACAAGAGAGGGGTCGCAACGCGCCACGGCCTTTCTCAAACAAGTGGCATCAGGGAACGCGTGCCGCCCGCATTGCTTTTGCAAATTTTTAGAGTGCTCAAACGCATTTTCGCGCAAAGAGAAGCGCCCGGATCCGAATAGGATCTCGGGCGCTAGAGCAGCCCTCCCCCAGAACTGCTCACGGTGCAAATGTAGGTATTCAATCGATAAATAGCAAGCAATCTTAGGTAATTGCAGAAGTAATCATCGAATTGGTGACTACACACCTAAGCAACATTCGTAACTTACTGATAACGGATAGGCTTGCATCTCCCGGCCCTGTCTCGCCATCCACGTCATTTATTTTCAATCACTTGACTTGCGCCGGCCCGCGAAAACCGGCAAATCGCCAACTCCGCAGCCACGTGACCTGCAGCGGCTCCTCGAATTACCTTCGATACACGCTCCAGGCTCTCCTCGCCGTCCACAACCACCAGCACGGCCGGCCCCGCCCCGCTCAGCGCCGCGCCCAGAATCCCGTGCTCACCCACCAATGGCAGCAGCAGCGGCAGCAAAGAACAGACCGCCGCGCGATAGGGTTGATGAATGCGATCTCTCATCGCCAGGCGCAGCAGATCGCCCCTCGCCTGCGCAAACGCAAGCCCCAGCACCGCGACCGATTGCAGGTTCTCGACCACGTCCGCAAGCGAATAGCTCGGTGGCAGCATCGCGCGCGCTTTGCTGGTGGCGAGCGGCTCCGCTGGCAGCGCGACAATCGCGCGCCATGCCTGCGGGGGATCGATTCGCGCCACGCGCACCTTTGGCCCCTCGCACACGGCAGTCACGAATCCGCCCAGCCAGCACGCCGCCACGTTGTCCGGATGCCCCTCCAGCGCGTAGGCCTCTTCCAGAATCCGCTCCGTGTCCCATCCAAGCTGCCCGAAGTGCACCGCCAATGCGATGGCGGCAAGGCGCGCGGCCGCCGAGGAGCCGCATCCCATGCCCAGCGGAATCGCATTCGCCATCCGGATCGCCAGCGGCACGATCGGCCGCTCGTGCTCCAGCAAAAGCTGCCGGTACGTCTCCAGAATCAGGTTGTCGTCGAGCCGCGCGCAGCGATCCGCATCGCGGCCGGTCGCGGCGACTGAAAACTCCCGCGCCGCCTCCGCCTCGATTTCAAGAAAAAAGTCCAAAGCCACGGCAACCGCGTCAAAACCTGGACCAAGATTCGCCGAAGTCGCAGGCAGGCGCAGCCGAAGCGCGCGGGGCCTTTCCTGATCGCTCACTTGGCCGCTCATCCCAGTTCGCCCTTCAGCGCCGCCAGCACCGCCGCCGGCGTTGCATCCACGGCGATCGCATCCTTCCGCAATGCGTCGATCGCCGCCTCCGACCCCTTCTTCTCTTCGTCGGTCAGCAGCGTGCCGCGATGGAAATCGATCGTGTAGTCCGCGTCCTTCAGCGTATGCCCGGTCAGCACCAAAACCACCGTCTCGCCGGAGCGGACCACGCCCTGCGCGCGCAGCTTCTTCAGGCCCGCCAACGTGACCGCCGAAGCCGGTTCGCAACCCAGTCCCTCCGCGCCGATTTCCGCCTTGGCCATCGCGATCTCCGCCTCAGTTACATCCAGGCACTGCCCGCCGCTCTCCTCGATCACCCGCGCCGCTTTCCGCCACGAAGCCGGATTCCCGATCCGGATGGCTGTCGCGCGCGTATGCGCCTCCATCGGCTCCAGCGTCGCGCCGTGGCTGTCCCTCAGGCTTCGCACCAGCGGGTTCGCTCCTGCTGCCTGAATCACGCTGATCCGCGGCAGCCGCGCCACCAGTCCCAACTCACGCAACTCGCGGAATCCTTTGCCCAGCGCCGAACTGTTGCCCAGGTTCCCGCCCGGAACAATCAGGTGGTCGGGCACATTCCAATCCAGAGCTTCCGCAATCTCGAACGCCGGCGTCTTTTGCCCTTCCAGCCGATACGGGTTCACCGAGTTCAAGAGGTAAATTGGCGCCTGCTTCACAATCTCGGTGAGCACGCGCAGGCACCCATCGAAGTCCGCCTTCACCTGGCACGTCAGCGCTCCGTAGTCCATCGCCTGCGACAGCTTGCCCCACGCAATCTTCCCCTCGGGAATCAGCACCAGGCTGCGCAGGCCGGCGCGCGCTGCGTAGGCCGCCATCGAGGCCGACGTGTTGCCCGTCGACGCGCAAGCCACCCACGCGAATCCCCGTTCCCGCGCCATGCTCAGCGCCGCGGTCATCCCCGTGTCCTTGAACGATCCCGTGGGGTTCATCCCCTGGTGCTTGGCAAAAAGCTGATCGATTCCCAGCGCCTTCGCCGCGCGCGGCAGATGATAGAACGGCGTGTTCCCCTCGCGCAGCGACACCGCGTTGCCAAAGTTATCCAGAATCGGCAGCAGCTCGCGGAATCGCCAAACCCCCGATTGATCCAGCGCCTCTCCTGAGCAGCGCCGCTCCCGCCACAGCCATTTCAACGCGCCCGGATTCGGCCGGTCGGGGCCTCCGCGCAGGCTCCAGCCGGGATATTCCACCTCGAACAGATCTCCGCATTGGGCGCAACGAAAGTCCGGCTGCGCCTCTGCGCCCGCGATCCGGCTTCCGCATCCAAAACAGCGTAACTGGTGCAGATTTTCGTTCATACCTGTCCCCGAAACCGCGCGCCTTAAATCAAAAACGAGCGCATGACCACACGTGACGCCGCACGGCTGTCCGCTTCGACGATCGAATCACGCGGTTTCGTTGCTAATGTTAGCCTAGCAGGTGTGCGGCGATTTTCGCTGTGGATGGGAGGGATCGTTGTGCGAATCCTACGAGCGGAGGGCGGAAGGAGTGGCGTAGCAGTGCTAGGCTATCAAAATGAGTTTGCAAGCTTACACACGTAAGCAGATGGGCGACGCTTGCGAAATGCTAATCGCAGCCGAAATGACACTGGCCGGTGTACCCGCAATGAAGATGCCCGACAATTGGCCATGCTACGACGTAATCGCTCAGCCGAAGGATGGTGGGCCTCCACAGAGAATCTCCGTGAAGGCTCGAACCTTTAAGCGTGGGGGAGACTCGTTTGTAGATTACTGGGGGAAAGATGAATTTGACTGGCTTGCAATTGTTCTGCTCCCGGGCGCAGATCAATCAAAGCGTCGATTCTTCGTCGTCCCTAGAACCGTTGCAGACGCTCGTACACCAGTGCGCAAAACGAGAAAACCAGACGATAGATATTGGCGGCTTGATAGAGTCGCCGAGGCCCTGTCGGAGTTCGAGGATAATTTTTGCCTGTCAAAGACGGGAAGAAATCCAAAGTAGCCCACTACCGGAGGGACGGCTGCACGTGTTGACGCGATTCTTCCCCGCCCTGTTCGGTTTCTTGCTCGTCGCGCCTCTCGGCGCGCAAACCCCTCTGCGCGTGGCCGCCGCGGCCGATCTCGAGCCCGTTCTTCCGCCGATCCTCGCGCAATTTCAGCGCGCCAGCGGAATTCACGCCGAAGCCACATACCAGGCCTCGGCCATGCTCACCACGCAGATCGAAAACGGCGCGCCTTTCGACGTCTTTCTCTCCGC
>PMYE01000162.1 GCA_003171315.1 Acidobacteriaceae bacterium | reverse complement strand
ACGGACGTGACGGGAGTGGCGGAACTGCCGGCGGGGGTGGAGATGGTGATGCCGGGCGACAACGTGGAGCTGGAGGTTGAGTTGATCACTCCGGTAGCCATGGAGAAGGGGCTCAGGTTCGCCATCCGCGAAGGCGGGCGGACCGTGGGCGCGGGCACGATCTCGGAGATTATCAAGTGAGAGGGACTAGGGACTAAGGGATCAGGGACTAGAAAAGACCCGGACCCTAGCCATCGAGAGGAACAGGCAATGCGGGAAATCATCACAATGGAGTGCACCGAGTGCAAAGAGCGGAACTACTCGACGACGAAGAACAAGAAGACGGTCACGGGCCGTCTCGAGCTGAAGAAGTTCTGTAAGCGCTGCCGCAAGCACCAGGTGCATAAGGAAACGAAGTAAGGCAGCTTCTAGCCGCTAGCTTCTAGCTCCTAGCTCCGGTATCGGGAGGTTGAGAATTCGGTTCTCCCCCGGCCAAGCTAGAAGCTAGAGGCTAAGAGCTGCTTTCAGGGGCGTAAGCTCAACGGCTAAACTGCCGGTCTCCAAAACCGGACTTGGGGGTTCGAATCCCTCCGCCCCTGCCAGAGATAGAGGGAATCGGGAATAGGGAACAGGGAATAGTAAAGACCTGGGCCCTGGAACAGGAAGCACAGTATGGCGACGAAAACGGCAATCGAGAGAGGCGAAGAACGGTCCGCGAAACGGCAGGAGCCAGGGGCCCTGGCGGAGTTTGGAGGCGGCGCGTTGAGCAAGTGGAGCGAGTTTACCGGCTTTCTGCGCGATGTGCGCGCAGAGATGCGCAAGGTGGTTTGGCCAGGGTGGAAGGAAGTGAGAGTGACGACGGGAGTGGTAATCGTCGCGACCTTCCTCTTTGGGCTGTTTTTCTTTGTCGTCGACAGCTTTTTCAGAATCGCCGTGTATGGGTTGCTGGGCCGGCTGGGAGGGCTGCAATAGCCGGTACAGCACGGAATCGAGAACAGAATGGCAGATGAGTTGGAACAACCCGTAGAGGCGCAGGCGCCGGAAGCAGAACCGGAGGCTGCCGGTGCGGAGACGCAGGCGGGCGAAGCAGAGGCGCAACCGCAGCGGAACGAGCGCTTCCGGTGGTACATACTGCACGCCTACTCGGGCTTCGAGCGCAAGGTGCGGGAGTCGATCGAGAGCCGCGTGCAGGCCTTTGGGCTGAAGGAACGCGTGGGGCGCGTGATGATTCCCACCGAACCGGTGACGGAGATCATCAACGGCAAGAAGCGCACCGTGGAGCGGGTGTTTCTGCCCGGTTACGTGCTCGTGGAGATGGAACTGGACAACGACCTTTGGCACGTGCTGAAGGACACGCCCAAGGTAACGGGGTTTCTGGGCACCGGCGACAAGCCCGTGGCGCTAAGCGAGGAAGAGGTGAGTTCGATTCTCTTCCGCTCGGAGACGGTCAAAGACAAGCCCCGGATGAAGCTCAAGTTTGAGAAGGGCGAGCAGGTGCGCATCACCGACGGTCCGTTCGCCAACTTCAACGGCGTGGTGGACGAGATCAACGAGGATCGCGAGACGCTGAAGGTGATGGTGACGATCTTCGGGCGCTCGACACCGGTGGAACTGGAGTTTGGCAAGGTGGAAAAGATTGAGTAAAGCGAGCTTCTAGCTTCCAGCTCCTAGCTTCTAGCCGGTTCATCGTCTAGCGGGGCCGGTTGGGGCAAAGCTGAGGGTTTCGATCTCAAAATTTGTAACAAAAAGGATGAGCTAGCAGCTAGCGGCTAGAAGCTGGAAGCTGGTTCCGAAGGAACAAACAATGGCACCTCCGAAGAAGATTACCGGCTATGTGAAGTTGCAGATAGAAGCCGGGAAGGCGACGCCGGCGCCGCCGGTCGGCCCAGCGCTGGGCCAGGCGCAGGTGAACATCATGGAGTTCTGCAAGCAGTTCAACGCGCGCACGCAGAACAAGGAAATGGCCGGGCTGATTATTCCGGTCGTGATCACGGTATACGCTGACCGCACCTTCAGCTTCGTGACCAAGACGCCTCCGGCAGCGGTGCTGCTGAAGAAGGCGGCGGGGATCGAGAAGGGCTCGGGCACTCCGAACAAGGAGAAGAAGGGCAAGGTGACGGAGAAGCAGGTGCGCGAGATCGCCACGCAGAAGATGCCGGATTTGAACGCGGCGTCAGTCGACGCGGCGGTGAAGAGCATCAAGGGGACGGCGCGATCGATGGGGATTGAAGTGGTGGCATAAGCGGCTGCTTCGTTCAGCTCGAAACAGAAGGCTCTCCGCGATGCGGAGGGCCTTTTTGTTTTTGGTGGGAGCGAATGATGCCGAGCGGGCGGACGGTGGCGCTTTTTGACGGTCACGCATGCGCCGGTTCGATTCCCAGAATTTCGATTTCGAGGCCGCCGAAGTCGGGGTGGTCGTTTTCGCGGATGCGGTAGGCGAGATCGATGAGGCTGCCTTGCTCGAGGCGGAGGCCCATGGCGCGTCCGGCGAGGTTCCAGCCGACGGCGCGGATGGAGCTCGAGGGCGCTGGGCTGGCGGGCAGGCGAGTCGAGGAACCGTCGGGCGGAGATGCGGAGTCCTGCGCGAGGTCGAGCGCGAGGTGGCGGTTCTTCATGATGCGAGGCGCGGAGAGCAGGCGCGCGCCGCGGGCGAGGAATACGGGCTCGGGGTTGCCGTGGCCGAGGGGTTCGAGTTTGCGGAGGAATCCGGCGAGCACGGGCGTGATGCGGTCGAGCGGCAGTTCGGCGTGAATGCGGAGGAGACGTTCGGGCTGGCGCGCTGCGAGGTGCTCTTCCGCGTAGGCGCGCAGGCAGCGCTTGAGGCCGGGAAGCTTTTCCGCGGGCAAGGCGAAGCCGACAGCGAATGCGTGGCCGCCGAAGCGGGTGAAAAGATCGGCGCAGGATTCGATGGCGGCCAGGAGCGGGAAGCCGTCGACAGAGCGGCCAGAGCCATAGGCGATGCCATCCTCGACGCTGACGACGATGGCGGGCTTGGCGGTGCGCTCGACAACGCGCGAGGCGAGGATGCCGATGACGCCGCGATGCCAGCCTTCGCCGTCGACGACGAGCAGGCGATCGGCTGCGATCTCGGCGTCGGACGCGAGGCGGGCCTCGATGGCGGTGAGCGCGGCGGCCTCGACGTCGCGGCGCTCGCGGTTGAGGCGATCGAGCTTGGCGGCAAGATCGGCAGCGCGATGGGAGTCGCGCGTGGAGAAAAGCTCGACGACGTCGGTGGCGACGTCCATGCGGCCGGCGGCGTTGATGCGCGGGGCGAGGCGGAAGGCGACGTCGAAGCCGGTGAGCTGCTTCGAGGCGGGGTCGAGTGCGGCGGCGGCGAAGAGCGCGCGGAGACCTGCGCCAACGGGACGGCGCAGCTCGCGCAGGCCGAGGGCGGCGATGGTACGATTTTCGCCGCAGAGGGGAACGGCGTCGGCGATGGTAGCGATGGCCGCCATCTTGAGAAAACTAGGCAGCGTCTTCTCGCGGGCGCGGACGGGATTGCGGCGCTCGAGCAGCGCCTGCGCGAGCTTGAGCGCGATGGCGGCGCCGCAGAGGGATTTCTCCGGGTAGGAGCAGCCGGGCTGATTGGGATTGAGGATAGCGAGCGCGGCGGGAACGGCGTCGTGGACGGCGCCACTCCCCACGGACGAAGACCTGTCTGGCCCAAATGGCGCCCCGGCTCCGGCCGGCAGGTGATGGTCGGTGACGATGAGGTCGAGGCCGAGGCGGCGCGCGGTTTCCGCTTCAGCGAAGGCCCTCATGCCGGTATCGACGGTGACAACGACGCGGACGCCCTCGGCGTAGGCCGCTTCCAGCACGCTCGACTGCATGCCGTAGCCTTCGCGCAGGCGATGGGGAACATGGAAGCGCACCTCGCCGCCGAGCATTTCGATGGCGGTTTTGAGCAGGACGACGGCTACGGTTCCGTCCACGTCGTAGTCGCCGTAGAGAAGTATAGGCTCGTGCGCGGCGACGGCGCATTCAAGGCGCTCGACGGCGGCTGACATGCCGAGCATGAGAAACGGGTCGTGAAGATGGGCGGGCTCGGGGCTCAGGAAAGCAAAAGCCTCAGCGGCTGAAGCGATGCCGCGCGCGACGAGGAGTTCTGCGAGGACGAGCGGCAGACGCGCTTCGCGGGCGAGGACAGCGGCTTGTTCGGGATGCGGTTCGGCGAGGAGCCAGCGCTGCGGCGGTCCATTCGAGAGCCTGCGGTCACCATTTGCGGCAGTGGTTTGATTCCCAGCCCCGGCTGCGCTCACACGGATTACTCGTCCTCGTCGTCGTGCGAGTGGGCGTCGTCGATGACGATGTCGTGAAAGCTCTCGATGTTTTCGAGCAGCGCCTGGTATCGCTCATACCACTCGGTGGTGGTTTCATGCAGAAAGACAATGCCTTGGTAGATGAAGCCAAGCTGGATGTAGCCGAGCTTGCCCGCGTATTTGCTCAGCCATTTGGCTTCGACGAGTTCGGCGGTTTCCTCGTCGGGGAAGTTCATCTCACTGGCTTCTTCGATGAGGGCGTCGAGTTCCTCACGGTCCAGCGTCATTT
The DNA here is from genome assembly GCA_003171315.1 of Acidobacteriaceae bacterium. GTDB lineage: Bacteria > Acidobacteriota > Terriglobia > Terriglobales > Acidobacteriaceae > Telmatobacter. Next base: position 4,726 of record PMYE01000162.1, on the reverse strand, counting down.
CGCTAAAGGTGATAAAGGGAGCGCCCGCGTGCTTGGCCATCTCCACAAAGTCCTTCCATGCGTCGGGATCGCCGCGGCCCTCCCAGAGGATGGAGGGAATGTCCTCGGTGACGTAGCCGGGCAAGCGGCGCAAGCCGTGGCCCTCAATAAAGGCCACCATGTCGTCTTTCAGCGAGAGTAGGTTGTCGGTGCTCATCGTCAATCCCTCATTCTCGCAGATGGGGGCGGGGTGGGACATGGGATGAAAGAGAAACTTTGCCAGTTTGGAGGGTAGCGGCTGTGGAAAGGCTCGATTGGCCAAGGCGGGCTAAAGGGGCAGTAAAAACGCCGCCGGAGCAATTCCGGGGCGCCGGAGCTTTGATGCGGCATTTCCACAAGGCCTAAAGTCTGTTTCCTTTCGAGTGGCTTGACGCACGGATGAAGCCTGCACCCTTTAAAGCAAATTCAAACTCGCTCGGAACTGGACGCCGCGCGCGGCGCGAAGTTGTTACTCTGGAGTGGACTGAATCGAGGAGGATAGACGCTTGCCCGCGTTTGAGCACCATGTCTTTGTCTGCCACAACACCCGCCCCGCTGGATCGCCGCGGCCCTCCTGCACCGCCGATGGAAAAAGCGAACTGCACGCGCGGCTGCAGCAGCTCTGCCGTGAGGCTGGGCTGGGCGCCAGGGTGCGGATTAACAAGTCCGGCTGCCTGGACCAGTGCGAGCACGGACCGACGGTGGTGGTGTACCCGGAGGCGGTGTGGTACTCGAATGTGCGGCCGGAGGATGCCGAGGAGATCGTGCAGGAACATCTGGTAGACGGACGGCCGGTAGAGCGGCTGCGTATGGCCGAAGAGTGCCTGAATACGAAGATCTGCCCGCATCGGAGCTAACGGCAGGGACCAGGGATTGGGGAACAGAGAGTAGAAAGGCAGGGGCCGGGGAAGATTCAGCGATGAGGCGCAGAGAATTTCTGAAGGGAGCGGGCGCCGCTTCGGCTGCGGCGATGGCGCGTGGTGTTGTGGCGCAGGCGGGACGCGGCTACGCAATTGCAATCGACGGGAACGATCCCGTAGCTGGCGCGCCGGCAGTGCGATGGGCCGCGGACCAGCTCCGCGGAGCAATTGCCGCTAAAGGCAGATCGTGCCGGATAACGAGTTCCACTGAACGCGCGCGCGGAACGGGGTTCTATGTGCTGGTGAACTCCACGGGACTTGTGCCGTCGCAGAACGCCTCGCATGCGCCCGGGTGGCAGGCCGGCGCTGAGAGTTTTAGCTTATCGCCGGGCCGGTTTGCCGGGATGCCGGCAACAATCGTCTCCGGCGGTGACGTGCGCGGCTACGTTTATGGGCTGCTGGAACTCGCGGAGCGCGTTGCGTTCGGAGCCGATCCGCGCGTTGCGCTGCATATGGCGCAGCCGATCCTGGAGAAGCCGGCCAACGAACTGCGTAGCGTGGGACGCTACTTCTGCAGTGAAGTGGAAGACAAGCCGTGGCTCTACGACCGCGATTTCTGGATCGGGTATCTCGACGTGCTTGCGGCGAGCCGCTTCAACCGCTTCTGTCTTGCGTTCGGGATCGAATATGACTTCCCGAAGGGGGTCACGGACGATTATCTGCACTTTCCTTATCCGTATCTCCTCAAGGTTCCAGGGTACGGCGTGCACGTGATGCAGCTTGCCGCGCCTGACGGCACGGTGCTGCCGGCGCCGGTTGTGCTCAGCGATCACGAACGGCAGATGAATCTGGATGCTCTCAAATTCATTGCCGCGCAGACCGCGGCGCGCGGATTGCACTTCCAGCTGGGAATCTGGACGCACGCCTACCAGTGGACCGACAGCCCCAATGCCTATCACCGCATCGAAGGACTCACTTCCGATACGCATGCGAATTACTGCCGCGACGCGCTGGCGATGCTGCTGAAGGAATGTCCTGAGATCCAGGGTTTGACGATGCGTGTGCACGGCGAGAGCGGCATACCCGAGGGCCGTTACGATTTCTGGCAGACGCTGTTCGAGGCTGTCACGGGCTGCGGCCGCACCATCGAGATTGATATGCACGCCAAAGGCGTGGACGAGAAGATGATCTCGATCGCCGTGGCTACGGGCATGCCGGTGAAGCTGGGCGCGAAGTATGCGGCCGAGCACCAGAGCCTCGGCTACCAGCAGGCCGACATCCGCGCGCTGGAGATTCCCAAACCCGGGCACACAGGCGAGGGACCGTTCAGCCTGAGCTCGGGCGCGCGCTCGTTTACGCGCTACGGCTACGCGGATTTCCTAAAGGCTGGCGCACCCTACAAGTTGCTCTTCCGCCTGTGGCCGGGAACGCAGCGGCATTTGTTGAGTGCGGATCCCGAGATGGCGGCGGCCTACGGGCGCACGGCGCATTTTTGCGGCGCCGTAGGGCTGGATCTGATGGAGCCGTTGACCTTCAAGGGCAGGGAAGGCTCAGGGCAACCCGGTGGGCGATGCGCGTATGCCGATGCGGCGCTCAATCCCAAATACGATTGGCAGAAGTTCGAGCTCTACTATCGCGTGTGGGGACGGCGGCTCTACGATCCCGACGCAAACCCTGAGGCGTGGCGGCGCTGGATGCGGACGCAGTTTGGAGCGGGTACGATGGCGGCGGAGACAGCCGTCGCGAATGCCAGCCGGATTCTGCCGCTGCTCACCTCGGCGCACCTGCCTTCGGCATCGAATCACTCGTTCTGGCCCGAGATTTACGCCAATATGCCGATCGTGCGCGGCAGCGAGCCTTCGCCGTATAGCGACACGCCGGAGCCCAGGTGCTTCGGAACCGTGAGCCCGCTCGATCCGCAACTATTCGCGACCATCGACGATCACGCCGCGGATCTGCTCGCGAACGCCGCGAATCCCAGGTACTCGCCGATCGAGGCGGCGCAGTGGATGGAGGATTGCGCGAACGCCGCGAGCACTGCGCTGGATGACGCGCGCCGCAGGACCATCGCACGGCGGTCGGCGGCGTTCCGGCGGATGGAAGCGGACGTGGAGATTCAGATCGGGCTGGGGCGTTTTTTTGCGGCCAAGCTGCGCGGTGGCGTGCTGTACGCGATATTTGAGCAGTCGCAGGATATAAACGCGGGCCGGGAAGCCTTGGACGAGTACAGGATGGCGCGCGAAGCGTGGGCGGACATGGCGGCGCGCGCGGCAGCTGTCTATCAGGCGGACATTTCGTATGGCAGCGTACCCATGCGGCGCGGGCACTGGAGCGACCGGCTGAGCGAGATCGACAAGGACCTTGAGGCGCTGACGGAGCAGATCAAGAGTATGGGACGAACCGATGTATCAACCGAAGATACACGGAGCGCGATCGGCGCCGCAACCGGCAGGCCGGGCTGGCCGCTCGCAGCGTGCGTGCATCACCCGCCGGCGAGCTTTGAGGCCGGCGTACCGCTTGCGCTGCCGGTGACGGTCCCGGTCGCGAGCGAAGTCACCTCGATGCGTCTGCACTACCGGCATACCGACCAGGCCGAGCGGTGGAAGCAGGTGGACATGCAGCAGGATGGAGAGAGCTTCACCGCGGCGATTCCGGCCGACTACACGCAGTCCGATTTTCCACTCGAATACTACTTCGGCCTGGAGGCAAAAAACGGCGCCACGCGGCTCGAACCGTTATTCAATGCGACGCTTTCGAACCAGCCGTACTACGCATTGATGCGGCGGGGGCGTAGTTTGACAAGAAGCGGCCGGAGTGCAGCGCAAACGGCCGCCGAGCCGCAAAACGCTGACAACGATGCCCTTTAACAGGTGTACAGACAGCGGTGCAATGCGCTATCCTGTGCTTTAACCCATGATCTTTTCCCGCGACTACATTGGGTATCTCGCCCGCCGTACGGTCAAGCACCTCATCGACGCCAAGATGATCACTACCAGCGATCTGAAGGTGACGGAGGAGCGCGTCAACGCGGCCCTGCTCGACGAGCTTTCGCTGGAGGACCGCATCAACGAGGAAGTGCGTGTGATTCTGGACGCCTACTCCGAGGAGATGCGCAAAAGCGGGGCGCAGTACGCCGAAATGTTCAAAAAAGTGAAGACCGAGCTCGCGAAGAAGTACAAGGCGGTGCTATGAGGATCGGGGAAGCGCAGAGCGGCACCATGAGGATCAGCCGCGACAAGCTGAACAAGCTGGCCCACACCGTGGCCGACACGCTGGCCGAGATCGACCAGGTGGGATTCCTCGAGGATCGCAACACGATCCGCCAGGAGGCGCGCAAGGCGCTGGAGGTTCTGCTCACCGAGGAGGCGAAGATCGACGCCGTGGCGCGGCAGAAGATCGCCAACCAGAGGAAGATCATCCTGGAAGGCTCACAGGAGTGGGACATTCTGTACCGCAAGTACTACAACGAGGAAGTACGCAAGTTGGGGATTTGATGGGCGGCCGCGGCTTTGGCTTGGTCCCAGATTTTTGCTAAAGTAAAAAAGTAGCTCGCATCCGCGGGCTGGCCCCCCAAAAGTGTGCGTGGCGCTATCGTCTAGGGGTTAGGACGTGAGATTCTCAATCTTAAAACCCGGGTTCGATTCCCGGTAGCGCTACCAAATCTCCTCTATCGCGTTGATTTGTAAAGCCTTCCAAATCTGCTCCCGCCTTTTGAACTACATTTGAACTACACTGCGGCGTTCTTGTCGCAGATTGTTCCTTTGTCCGCCCGGAAATCCCAGTATTGGGTTCCGAGCGATATGGGCACGGTTATCGGCATCGCTTCCTTGCTTTGAGGACGTGTGGTT
>PMYE01000100.1 GCA_003171315.1 Acidobacteriaceae bacterium | reverse complement strand
TGGAAGATGTACAAGACGCCCGCGGAAGCCAAGGCGTTTGTCGATGCGTTTTTGCCGCTCGTTGCCGGTCACACGCGCGATGAAATTGCGCTGTTCCCTTCTCCGGTACTTTTGCCCACGGTCGTCCCGGCCTGCAAGGGATCGAATGTGGCCGTGGGCGCGCAGAACATTCACTTTGCCGAGGAGGGCGCCTACACGGGCGAGACTTCGATCGGACAGCTAATGGCGGTGGGCGGGACGCATACGCTGATCGGCCACTCCGAACGGCGGCAGTACTTTGCCGAGACCGACGAAATTGTGAACAAGAAGCTGCACACCGCGCTCAAGCACGGCATCGTTCCCATTGTGTGCATCGGCGAGGTTCTGGAAGAGCGCGAGGCAGGCAAGACAGCCAGCGTGCTGAAGACGCAGGTGACGGGCGCGTTCGCGGGCATTACGCCCGAGGCTGCAAAGCCGATTGTGATTGCGTACGAGCCGGTGTGGGCCATCGGCACGGGCAAGACGGCAACGCCGGAGATTGCCGCCGACGCGCACCACATTATTCGCGCGGAGGTGGCAAAGCTGCTGGGCGCGGATGTGGCCTTGGGCGTGCGCATTCTCTACGGCGGCAGCGTGAAGCCGGACAATGCGACCGCGCTGATCGGCCAGGAAGAGATTGACGGCGCGCTGGTGGGCGGCGCGAGCCTGAAGCCGGACTCGTTCACGGCGATTGTAAAGTACTGAAGGATGCGGCGAGTTCGCGCCCGCTGCGCGGGCGTTCGCGAGCTAGCAAGTTAGCGGGCGAGCGGGCCGTCCGGAGCGAGAAGCTTCGGGCGGCGTTTTGTTTGGGATCGGAAGCAGCGGGTTGGCCTCCGCTTCGCGGAGATGGCGAGTTGGCAAGTTCGGGAGGCATTGGGCTGCGCGGAGTCAGGACTCTGAGCTGCTTTTTGTTGGAAGGAGGAATCCGCGTTACATTGCGGGATAGAAGCTCGCGATCCAGGATTGGAGCAACGCCGGGAAGCAACCGAGAACGAGGACGGCAGCCGCGATGGCAATCAGGACGGCAAGCGTGACCGGATGTGCGTGAATGGGCGATTCGTCATTGGCAGGCATGACGTAAGCGCGTTTGAGCACCTGCAAATAGTAGTAGAGCGAGACGGCGCTGAAGGCGATGGCCAACGCAACAAGGGCGAAGGGAATCGGGCCGGCTGAAACGCCGAGCACGGCGGCAAAGAGATTGAACTTTGCCCAGAAGCCGACCAGTGGCGGAATTCCGGCGAGCGAGAGGAAGAGAACGAGCAGGACGGCGGCGAGCACGGGCGAGCGCTTGTGCAGGCCTAGGAAGGCGTCGAGCCGGTCGCTGCCGGTAGCGCGCTCCACGACGCCGACCACGCCGAAGGCGCCGATGGTGGTGAGGCCGTAAGTGAGGATGTAATAGAGGACGGCCTGGGCGCTTAGGTTTGACCAGGAGAAGAACGCGAGGCCGAGCAGAATGTAGCCGGCATGAGCGATCGCGGAGTAAGCAAGCAGGCGGCGGACGCTCGACTGTGCGAGTGCGGCCAGGTTGCCGAAGACCATGGACGCCACCGAGAGCAGCATGAGGATCAGCGGCCAGGCGGTAACAAAGCCGGGGGTGACCGGGGCCGGAGAAGTCGAAAATTTGACGGTGACGTGGCCAGCCATGTGCAGCATCCCGGGGAACCAGAGGATTGCGTAGCTGATGGAGAGCAGCAGCGCAAAGCTCGCGACCTTGGAGACGGAGGCGATGAACGCCGCAGCGGGTGCGGGAGCACCTTCGTAAGTGTCGGGCGCCCAGAGATGAAATGGGACGGCTGCAATCTTGAAGCCAAGGCCCGCGGCAATCATGACCAATGCGATGAAGAGCAGCGGCGATGCGCCAGTGGCCGATGCCATGTAGGCGCCGAGTATAACGCGAGGCAGGCTTGTGTATCCGGAAAGCCCGTAAAGATAGCTGAAGCCAAAGAGCAGAAACGCCGCCGACATGGCGCCGAAGAGGTAGTACTTGAGGGCGGCCTCGGCGCTTTTTTCGGATTTCTTGGCGAAGGCGGTGAGGATGTAGAGGCCGAGCGAGAGCAGCTCGAGGCCGGTGAAGATGACTAGCAGATCCTGCGCGGCAGAGATGATGAGTCCGCCTGCCGCCGCCATCAGGACAACGGCTACGTACTCTCCGGCGTTGCGCGTGAAGTCAGTGTCGATGAGCAGCAGGAGCGTGAGTGCCGTGAGCACAAGAATGGCAACCTGCGCGACGCCTGCCGAGCCGCCCGCTGCAAGAAGTTGATCGCTGCCCGCGCTGAACCCCGCCCATCCCGCCGCATACACGCCCCAGACGGCCGCGGCGCAGCCGGCAACGCCGATAAGGGCGGCGACGGCGGCACGAATTTCGAGAGCCGCTTTACGCAGAAAGCCTAGATCGGCGACAAGCACGAGCAGCGCGGCGATTTCGAGAGCCGTTTCAGGCAGCGTGGCGCGGAAGAGCGCGGCGTAGTTCATTGCGCGCCTCCCGCGAGCAGGGCTTTCACGGCCGGCTCAATGGAATCGAGAAGAATGCGCGGGTAGAGGCCGACGACAAGCGTGGAGATGCCGAGCAGCGCGACGCCGGCGATCTCGGGCCAGGTGATGGGATCGAATTTGTGCGCGTGCTCGGATTCGAGCTCATGCGCGCTGGGCAGCGTGTCGGCGAAGAAGGCCTTTTGCATGGCGCGCCAGATGTAAGCCACGCCGACGATGATGCCGATGCCGGAAACGATGGTCCACCAGGGATTGGCTTGCCACGCGCCGACCAGAACCTGCAGTTCGGCAACGAAACCGGAAAAGCCGGGCAGGCCCATGGACGCGACGCCGGCAAAGACGAAGGCCCACGCCGCGAAGGGCAGCCGTCGCGAGAGGTGCATGGGCTCGAGCTCGGAAAATTGGCGCGTGTGCGTGCGGTCGTAGACGACGCGGCCGACGATCGCGAACAATAGGCCGGCGATGACGCCGTGAGAGAACATTTGCAGCACCGCGCCATCGAGTCCGATCTGGTTGAGCGTCATCAGGCCGAGCAGCACAAATCCCATATGGCTGACGCTGGAGTAGCCGATGACGAATTTGAAGTCGGTTTGCACCAGGGCGACGAGCGCGCCGTAGACGATGCCGATCACGGCGAGCCAGGCAAAAACGTCGCGCCACGAGCCTAGCCCGATGAACGAGAATCCCCAGGGATCGAGGCCGTGGGGAAAGAGTCCGATGCCCACGCGCAGGCAGCCGTACGCGCCGAGCTTCATGACCACGCCGGCCAGCAGCATAGAGGCGGCGGTGGGCGCGGCGACATGGCCGGTGGGCGCCCAGGTGTGGAAGGGCCACATGCCGGCGAGAATGGCGAAGCCGACGAAGACCAGCGGGAAGCACCACATCTGGAAGCTGACGGGCAGGCCCGCGTGCGCGAGAGCGGCAAGCGTGGTGGAGTGGCTGCCTGCGGTGGTGTAGGCCGCAAGCAGGCCGATGAGCACCATAGCCGAACCGACGAACGAGTAAAGCACCAGCTTCATGGCGGCGTACTCGCGGCGCGTGGAGCCCCAGATGGAGATGAGGAAGTATTTGGGAACGATGGCGATTTCGTAAAAGACGAAGAGCAGGAAGAGATCGCCGCTCAAGAAGACGCCGTAGACGCCGCCGATGAGCGCGAGATAAAACGCGAAGAACTGGTTGGTACGGAGTTCGACGTTCCAACTGAAGAGAACGCCCGCGACGGCGGCGATTCCTGTGAGCAGAACGAGCACGCGGCTGATGCCGTCGGCGGCGAGCAGGAAGTGAACGCCCATGGAGGGCACCCAGGGCACGTCGACGATGACCTCGCGACCCGCGCCCATGTGCGTGGCGTAATCCGCGATGGCGATGGCGAGGCCAGCCACGGCGACGGCAAGAGCCCACCATCGCGCGGCGGCTGGCTTGCCCTTGGGCAGCAGCGCCGCAACCAGCGCGCCGGCAAACGAGATGTAGATCGACCAGGCCAACATCTAAAATCTCCAGTGCGCCAGCAGGTTCACTACCGTGGGGTTGATGGTATCGAGAATCAGGCGGGGCGCGAGCCCGACAAGAAACATGAGGCCGATCACGGGCGCCAGCGCCATCCGTTCGCTGTGATGCAGATCGGGAAAGTTCTTCCAGTGTTCCGGCACAGGCCCGCTGAAGACCTTTTGAATTACGGTGAGAATCACAATCGCCGTGACGAGCAGGCCGAGGATCGAGACCGTGGCTGCGACCCACGCAAGCGGAAAGACGCCGCGGAAGATAAGGAACTCGCTGACGAAGCTGTTGAGGCCGGGCAGGCCGAGCGACGAAAAAAGCACGATGCCCATGAGTCCGGCGAGGACCGGCGCGGGCTTGCGCAAGCCGCCAAAGTCATTGATGCCGCGCAGGCCGCCGGTGCGGAACTGAATCATGGCGATGAACCAGAAGATGGCCGCGGCAGTGATGCCGTGATTGAACATCTGCAGGATGACGCCGTTGAGCGCGGCGGCCTGGCTGGCCTGAGCAGCAGGACCGTAGACGGGAACAGCGAGCGCGAAGATGCCCAGCAGGCAGTAGCCGAGGTGATTCACCGAGGAGTAAGCGAAGACGCGCTTCAAATCTTTTTGCGCGGCGGCGGCCCAGGCGCCCATGACCACGGTGATAACTGCAAGGACGAGAAGCGGCGTACGCATGGCGGCGATTTGCACGCCGAAGATCGGCAGCGCGATGCGCAACAGCCCGTAGACGCCCATCTTCGACATGCCGCCGGTGAGCAGCATGGTGACCGGCGAAGGAGCCTCTGCGTACGCCGCAGGCAGCCAGGTGTGGAAGGGCACGAGCGGAACTTTGACTGCGAAGCCAGCGAGCACGCCAATAGCGAGCCACGGCATCACCGCGCCCAGATGCGCGGTGACCATCCGCGACAGCGTGCCCGATGCGGCCATGGCGGCGAGTTGAACGAAGTCCATGGAGCCGGTGGCAAGAAAGATGGCGAGGAACGAGAGCAGCAGCGCCACGGAGCCGGCCATGGTGTAGATGAAGAATTGCGTGGCCGCAGGACCTCGGCGCTGGCCGCCCCACAATTTGATGAGAAAGAACGCGGGGATGAGGCTCAGTTCCCAAAACAAAAACCATTGGAAGAAATTGAGCGCGGTGAAGGATCCGAAGAGGCCGGATTCGAGGATAAGGATGAGCCCGTAAAAGAGGCCGGGCATGTGGTGTACGCGGTGCGAAGCGTCGACCGACATGAGCGTGACGATGGCGGAGAGCACGAGCATGAGCGCGCCGAGGCCATCGACGCCGAGGTGGTAGTCGATGCCAATGGAAGGAGCCCATGGATGCAGCTCAACCAGGCCGATGCTTCCGTCGGCGGGCAGGAGGGTCCAAACGACGAGCGCGACGACGAGACACGCCAGCGAGGTGAGCAGAGCGACGCCGCGCGCGTGCTTGCCGGCGAAGAGCGCGATGGCCGCGCCCGCCAACGGCAGCACGGTGAGGAACGTCAAAATTGGGAATCCGGTCGCAAGCTCGTTCATGGCCGGCTGCTCCAGAAAAGAATAATGGCCAGGGCAACCACGGCCGCGGCGAGAATGCGCAGGTAGCTCTGCACGCGGCCGCTCTGCACGCTTGCCAGCAGGCCGCCGCCTGAGGAGAGTTCCTCGCAGGTTTTGTCGAAGCCGCCGTCGACCCAGTTGACGTCGAGGGAGCGATTGAGCTGCGCCCAGAGGCCGAAGAGCCACGCCACGGCAGCAACGATGCCGCCCCAGACTCGGCGATCGAGCCAATCGGCCACGCGCGCCCACCACGTAAAGAAGGCGACCACCGTGACACCGTAGAACTCGTCGACGTAGAGGCGGTCGTGGAGCGGAGCCCACAGCCAGGGCGTGGATTTTTCCAGTGCGTCAGGCTCTTCCGGCCGGGGCGATTTGTTGCCGTAGAGCCGCCAGCCCAATCCGAGGCCGAGAAACACAACCAGCGACGACGTGGCCAGCAGCATGAGCCAGGCGGGCTGGGCAAAGGCGTGAAGATCGAATACCGCAGCGCGGTTGTCAAGAAACGCGTGGAACCACGGCCAGGCTGGGGTTCCGATGAGCCCGAGCGCCATAGCAAAAAAAGCGAGCACGGTCATGGGCAGCGTCATCACGGCGGGGCTCTCGTGGGCCACTTTGCGGCCGCGCCAATAGCCAAGGAAGACGTACGATACCTGCCGCATCATATAAAACGCGGTGAGCAGCGCGCCGAAGACGAGCAGGTAGAACGGACCCTTGGCCACGCTCCAATGCTGCGCGGCTTCGAGGATGGCGTCCTTCGACCAGAAGCCGGAGAAGAAGATCGGAAATCCGCACAGCGCCAGCATGGCGATGGCGTAGGTTGCGAACGTCAGCGGCATGTCGGCGCGAAGGCCGCCCATGCGGCGAATGTCCTGCTCCTCGTGGCAACCGTGAATAACCGAGCCCGCGCCGAGAAACAAGAGCGCCTTGAAAAACGCGTGCGTGATGAGGTGGAACAAGCCCACGGCGACGCCGCCCAGGCCGAGGCCGGCCATCATGTAGCCGAGTTGCGAGACGGTGGAGTAGGCGAGGATGCGCTTGATGTCGTTCTGCGCGATGGCGATGAGCGCGGCGAAGACCGCGGTGGCCGCTCCCACCCAAGTGACGACGGTGAGAGCGGCGGTAGTCCCACCGGGCTCGGCACCGATGGACATGAGCGGATAGACACGCGCTACCAGAAAGACGCCGGCGGCGACCATGGTAGCCGCATGAATGAGCGCGGAGACCGGCGTGGGGCCNNGCGTCGGGCAGCCACACGTGCAGCGGAAGCTGGCCGCTCTTGCCCACCGCTCCGGCGAAGATGAGCAGGCCGATGGCGCCGGCGGCGCTGAGGCCGAGGCCCGCGTGCTGTGCGAGCAGGTTGGCGAGGGCCAGGCCTTCGAGCGAGCCGATTCCGTGGTTATACAAAAGCAGCGTGCCTGTCGAAGAAAACAGCCAGACAATGCCGAGAAAAAAGAAAATGTCGCCGACGCGCGTGGTGACGAAGGCTTTTTTCGCGGCCGCGGCGGCCGAGGGCTTTTGATACCAGAAACCGATGAGCAGATAGGACGTGAGGCCGACGATCTCCCAGCACATGAAGAGGAGCAGAATGCTGTTCGAGATGACCACGCCGAGCATGGCCCCGGCAAAAAGCGACATGAAGCAGAAGAAGCGCGTGTAATTCTCGTCGTGGGCCATGTAGCCGACGGAGTATATGAAGATGAGCAGCCCAACAAAGCTGACCATCACGAGCATGATGGCGGCCAGCGGATCGAGCACCCAGCCGAGATCGACGTGAGCGGAGCCGAAGCGAAACCAGGTAAAGTTGACGGTCTCGCGAACCACTGCGCCACGCGCCCACCCGCGGAGGACGTGCGCGAAAGCCAGGATCGAAAGAAAGAGCGAGAAGCCGAGCGAGCCGTTGGCCAGGACGGACGCGAGTTTGCGACGCGGCTGCTTAAGCAGCGCGATGATGCCCGAGGCAACAATCGGCACGGCCGGGATGAGCCACAATATCCTCGCGATGGAGGAGGCGGCGAATTGAGGAGTGAATGCTGCGGATTCCTGGATCAAGCGCTCATCCCTTCATCCTGTCGATTTTGTCGAGTTCGGCGGCATTGGTATGGCGATAGATGGCGATCACGAGGCCCAGACCCACGGCAGCCTCGGCCGCGGCCACGGCGATGGAGAAGATGGCAAACATCATGCCGGTGAGCGCTTCGGGATGCGGCCCGAAGCGCCAGAAGGCGATCAGATTCAGGTTGGCCGCATTGAGCATGAGCTCAATGCCGATGAGAACCATGATGGCGTTGCGGCGAACGAGCGCGCCGGCGAGACCGATAGCAAACAGCAAAGCCGCGACGAGAAGATACCCGGCAAGAGGCGTAACGGCTGTCATCTGGGCCTCTCTTTCTCGTGCATGGCCACGATGACCGCGCCGATGGTGGCGGCAGTGAGCAGCAGTGCGACGATCTCAAGCGGCAGCACATAGCGGCCGACGAGCGCGTTGCCGATGTCGTGCACGGTTACGGCGGGCATGGTGTTCTGCTGCGGCACGGCGCTCACGCTTGCGAGTACGGCCCAACCGAGAACGGCAAAGACGCCCGCAGCGATGATCAACCCCACCAGCCAGGTCTTGCTGAAGACGCCCTCCTTGGGCAGGTCGGCGCCGTGCGTGAGCAGGATGGCGAAAACAATCAGGATGGCGACGGCGCCGATGTAAACAAGAATCTGCGCAAAGCCGGCGAACTGCGCGTCAAGCTGAAGGAACAGCAAGGCCAGTCCGGCGAAGGCGATGGTGACGGCGAGCGCGGCGTGAACAAGATGCTTGAGCAGCACCGTGGCCAGGCCGCCGGCCAGCGTGAGGGCCGCGAGCAGATAGAAGATCGGGCTCACCGTTTGCACTCCCTACTCAGCATAGCGGTAACTCCTGGGGCCGAAGTGCTCCCTGCGCATCTCCAGCCGGCCCATGACCACGTAAGCCGCCACGAGAATGACTGTGCAGACCACCCAGCGCTGCCAGCCCTCGCCCATGAAGCGCCAGAGGGCGGTGACCATCAGGTTGAGCAGCGTGAAGGGCAAAACGAATTTCCAGGCAAAGTTCATCAGCTGATCCTGGCGCAGGCGGGGCAGCGTGCCGCGCAGCCAGATGAAGACGAAGATGGAAAGCATCACTTTGCCGAAAAACCAGATCCACGAAGGTACCCAGGTGAGGAACGAGAACGGCGCGGACCATCCGCCGAGAAACAGCGTAGTGCCCAGGCCGGAGATGGAAAACATGGCAAGATATTCGCCGAGGAAGAAGAGCGCGAATTTGAAGCCGGAGTATTCGGTGTGGTAGCCGGCGACCAGTTCCGATTCGCCCTCGGGCAGATCGAAGGGCGAGCGATTGGTCTCAGCCGTGGCGGCGATGGCGTAGATGAGGAAGCCCGCCAGCCCCCAGGGCGTGAAGATGTACCAGTGAGGAAAGCCGTTGGTGAACTGGTCCTGCGCCGCGACAATCTTCGGCAGCGAAAGCGAGCCGGAGATCATGACGACGGCGACGCTTGAGAGCAACAGCACGACTTCGTAGCTGATCATCTGCGCTACGGCGCGCATGGCGCCGAGCAGCGAATATTTGTTGCGGCTCGACCAGCCGGCCATGAAGACGGAAAGCTCAGTGGCAGCGCCCATGGCAAAGAAGAAGAGCAGGCCCGCGTCCATATCGACCAGCACCATGTTGCGGCCTATGGGCAAAACCGCGAATTCCATGAAGACAGCAACCACGAGCACAAGCGGCGCGAGAAAGTGCACAGCGGCGTTGGCGCTGAGCGGAACAACGTCCTCCTTGGTGAGCGACTTGATGCCGTCGGCGACCGGCTGAAACAGGCCGAAGGGACCCACGCGGTTGGGTCCGATGCGGTTCTGAATGCGGCCCAGGCCCTTGCGCTCGAAGACCGTGGTGAGCGCAAAGAGGCCGGGGAAGACGCAGACTATCGCAATAACTCCGAGCACGACGCCTGTCGCGGGCCGCAACGCGGCGGGCAAAAACCCCACGAGCCAGTCGCGCAGGAGGATGAAGATCTGGTCGAGATTGGCGGCCACGGGCTAGCTTCCTCCTTCGGCGGTCGGCTTTGGGGTTGGCTGGGCATGATCGGGCGCGTCGGCGGCTTTTGCTGCGGATGCTTCGGCCGTAGCTTTGGCGGCGGCATCCGCGGCTGCTTTGGCCTTCGCTTCCGCCTTGGCCTTTTCCTCTGCGAGGCGCGCGTCTACTTCGGTTGCTTCCGTGGGATGGATCGAGTGGTAGTACTCGTTCGACTTGGCCAGTTTCTGGCGATCCTCAAGCAGGCCACCGAAGCGGTCGTCGGTGGCCAGCTCAAACTCGGTGTCCATCTTAATGGCCTCGAACGGGCAAACTTCAACGCAGATCTGGCAGCTCATGCAAACCGAAACATCGATGTCGAAGCGTGCGGGGTAAAACTGCTGCTTGCCCACGAAGTCCGGCTTTTTGTCTGTGCTTTTCTCAATATAGATGCATTTGGGCGGGCACTCTTTCTCGCAGATCTGGCAGGCGACGCAGCGCAGGCCGGCCTCCCAGTCTGCGCCGTCGTAGACGAGAAAAGGGAATACGCGCGCATTTTCGACGGTGGGAATCCGATGCTCGGGATACTCCACCGTCGTAAGCCGCTCTTTGGAGACATAGCTCAAGAAGAAATTCTTCGCCGTCTCCGCCATTCCCTTCAGGATTCCGTCGCCCAGCAAGCGAAAACCTCCGGTTTGCAGTTCAGAGTTCTTAGTTCACAGTTCGCCCAACGCGCCGCTCACATCGTGAATGTAAAGTTTTCCGCCTCGATCGTCGTCTGCATCGAGGTCGTCGGCACTCCCGTCGAGTTCGGGCCTCCCGAAGCCGTCACGCTCGTCACGCTGGCGTTGGTCAGAATCCACTCGAGCGCGCCTCCACTGTTCGATGGCTGCTGATTGTTCTTGCCCTTGTTCTTTCCCTTCGCAGTCTCCTGCGTCCAATTGTCGTTTGCGGTGGTCCCCGTGCCGCCCTGGCCGTCAATCAGCTTGCAGCTTCGCAGCATCTCGTCGTCCTGCAACATCGAAAGCATCGTCTCGTAATCCTTGCCCGAACTCGTTTGCACGGTGAGAGCGAATTTCGTTTCCCGCCTTTCGGCTGCCTTGCCCGCCCCCAGGGCGCTTTCGCTCGTCCCGGTCACAGACACGGTGTAGCCGGTCAGAGCAATCGTCACCGTTCCACTGCGCGCGGCGTCGCACGTCAACGTATACGGTCCCGCTGCGCGCGCGCTCATCGCCGCGCCCAGCGTCAAGCCAACCACGAGCAGGGCCCTCACAACATTCATGATCTTCATCTCGACCTCCTTGCCGTTGCTGCTGCGTTTCAACCTGAACCGGCCTCAACCAAAAACGTCTCTACCGGTCCACTTCTCCCAAGACAATATCCACGCTGCCAAAGATCAGTACGACATCTGCGACATTTTGTCCCAGGCACATGTCTTCCAGAATGGTCAGATTGATGAGGCTGGGCGGGCGCACGCGATAGCGATAGGGATTCGGCCCGCCGTCGCTGATGAGATAGAAGCCGAGCTCGCCCTTCGGCGCCTCGATGCGGCCATACGCCTCGCCGGGCTTGGGGCGGAAGCCGCGAATCTTCGCTTTTGGGTCCATGATCGGGCCCGCGGGAAGATCTTTGAGCGCCTGTTCGAGAATTTTGATCGACTCGCGCATCTCGAGGACACGCACCATGTAGCGATCGTAGACATCGCCGTGTTCGCCGAGCGGCACACGGAATTGGAAGCGATCGTAGACGCCGTAGTGATCGACCTTGCGGATGTCGTAGTTGACGCCGGAGGCTCGCAGCATGGGCCCCGTCACTCCGGCATTGACGGCCAGCTCCGGCCGCAGGATTCCGACCCCCTGGCAACGCGCCA
Source organism: Acidobacteriaceae bacterium (assembly GCA_003171315.1). Lineage (GTDB taxonomy): Bacteria > Acidobacteriota > Terriglobia > Terriglobales > Acidobacteriaceae > Telmatobacter. The sequence goes on along the minus strand of PMYE01000100.1, from coordinate 478 downwards.
TCAGAATTTCGTTGGCGGAGAGCAGCGCTTCAAATTCGTCGACAAACGCAGGCAGGCCGGCGACAACTTTGCGCGCGGCGTCGAGCCAGGCCTCGGAAACGTCCACGCGGCAGCCGCCGAAGCGCATGTAGTTACACATCATGCGCGAGCCGGTGAGCGATTCGAAGAGGTCAAGGATCTTCTCGCGCTCCTTGAAGGCGTACATGAGCGGCGTGCCGCTGGCGCCCATTTCCTGAATGAGAAAGCCGATCGACGAGGCGTGATTCTGCACGCGCGTGAGCTCGGCCAGAATCACGCGTATGTACTCGGCGCGCTCGGGAACCTCCTGACCAGCGAGCTTCTCCACGGCCAGGGCGTAGGCCCAGTTGTTGGTGAGCGAGCAGATGTAATCGAGGCGATCGGTGTAGGGCATCGACGCCAGGTAGGATTGTCCTTCGGCAAGTTTTTCGTGGTTGCGGTGCAGGTAGCCGAAGACCGG
>PMYE01000160.1 GCA_003171315.1 Acidobacteriaceae bacterium | reverse complement strand
ATTAATGACTCAGGACACTAGCGTGGGCCGCCGGCCTGGGCTCCGATGCGGCTGCCACGCCTGCAAGGCTGCCCACGCCTGGCTAAACCCTGCGCATGCGTGAAGGTGAGTGAGATGAACCGCCGCACCTTTTGCCTCTCTGCCGCTGCCGCCGCTGCCTCAACCCGCGCTGGCGCTTTAGCCGCGCCGGCTGCTCCGGCGCCGGTCAACGGACCGCTGATCACGCTGGACGAAATCGAGCGCATCGACCGCGAACGGATTTTGCGCGCGGCCGGCGGGTACCTTACAGAGGCTCCGGTGACGATGACGGCGCCGCCCGCGGCGCGCGGCGGCTCGACGAACACGCAGAACCCGGGCGGTCAAGACGAGGCGCTGATCCGGATGAGCGGGATTGTGCCCGCTCTGACAGCCGCGTGGCTGATTACCGGGGAGAAGCACTACGCGGAGCACGCGGCTAAGCATCTGCGTGCATGGTTTCTCGATCCGGCGACGCGGATGAATCCTCCGCTGGCGCAAGCGCAGACGGTCGAGGGAGCGGCGCCCATCCGCGGCGCCGGAATCGCCGGCACGGTGCACCTGATTGAGGTGACACGAGCCGCGCGGCACCTGGAAACCGCGCAGGCGATGACGGCGGGCGAGTTTGCCGGCCTGCGCGCGTGGTTCGCGGAGTATCTGCTTTGGATGCGCGCGTCGGCGGCAGGGCAGGAAGAAGAGGCCGAGAAGAACCACCGTGGAACCTGCTGGGCGGCGCAGGCGGCGGCGTTTGCGGCGTACACCGGCAACGAACCCGCCATGGCGCTCTGCCGCGAACGGTTTCGCAACCATCTTCTGCCCGAGCAGTTGGCGGCGGACGGGAGCTTTCCGGCGGAACTGGCGCAGTCCTCGCCTTACAATTTCTCGCTTTTCAATCTGGACCTGCTGGCGATGGTGTGCGTGCTCGCATCGGCCGGGGGCCCCGGACCGGATGGCGCGACGAACGATCTTTGGCAGTTTGCCCTGCCCAACGGCAACCGCTACAAGACGGCCGTCGATTTTCTGTTTCCGTACATCGAGGACAAGAGCAAGTGGCCCTACGCGCGCGGCGCAGAATCTTTCGGCGACCTACCCGGCCGCAGACCGAGCCTGCTGTTCGCGGGGTTGGTGTATCGCGAGCCGAAGTACATTGCGCTGTGGCGCACGCTGCCGCCCCAGCCAGAAACCGCCGCTGCGCTGCGCAACTTTCCTGTACGCCAACCGGTGCTTTGGCTGCGGCCGGTGTAGGGCGCGGCTGGCTCATCGTGCCCGGCGGCCGCTTTTATCCACCCTGACAGCAATGGCGGTGAGCAATGGCGGCCAGCGCATCAAGCACCGCGGCTGCTTGTTCGCCACCTGCTCTTCGGTGGCGTAGCGCAGCGCTCAGTAGAGCAGCACGGCCACGCGATACGCCGTGAACGACCCTTCCGAGATTTGCGCCGGACAACTGCCAACCGCGGCCTGGCGGTAATTCCCTGACGCCAGCTTGTCCACCAACGCCTGGGGCAACTGGTCCAAATCTCCGGCCTGCCAGCGCATGACGAAGCGCGGCATCGCCCCGCCTGCGGTAGGCGGCATTCCGCCATCCATCGCGCACGCCGCCCGCGCCACACTCGGGTCGCGAAGAATCGCCACCCCGCTCACGCGAATGAGCGCGGCCACCCGCGCCTCCACCTGTGCGGCGTTTAGCTGTTGCACGGCACGGCTGTAGTCGGCCACGGCGTAAAGCGCGCCGCGAGCGGCCACCACGGCCACGCCCATGCGGTCCACATCCGGGCTGAGCAGGTTGGCGCGATGCCCTGGCGACTGCATCCATTCGTCGTGAATCGCGCCGGCCGACGTCCCCACCGCCACGTTCTCCTCAATCACGCTGAAGTGCGCGCCGGCCTGTGCGGCGCGGGCGCTCAGGTCCGGCTCGCCGCCGTACCGGTGCGCAATCGGCCCCTCGGCCGCCATGCGCTGGCAATGCAGCAGCGCCGCCTCCGCCAACGCCGGGTCCCACTCGAGCGGTCCTACGCCCGCCTGCGCGCGAGCCTGGTTGGCCAGCGCAAAAATCTGCTCGGACACACCCTGAAGGCCGGCCGATCCCTCGTTGGGCGCCGGCGAATTCCACTGTGCCGCGGCGACGGCAGGCAACGCCAGCGCCACAAGCGCAAAAAAACCCTGCGCAAGAACTCTCATGTCCGGTTAGACCCCATTCCAGCGTTCGTGCCGCTGTATTCTTTTGTTTGCCGACGGTTTTTCCCGTCTCCAAAGTGTTGCGCCGGGCCTGGGTCCGCGTTCGTTGCCAGCCGCTGGCTAAAGCAGGTGAGCGATATGGGCGAAATCTCGACTGGAAAGGCACCGGCGGGTAATGCTTCTACGCCGGGGCCGGGTCTTCTGACTTGCCATCCGTGCTTTTGAGGGTGGGTTTGCGTTGGTTGAGATCGTCACGCGGCCCGATCCAGATGAACAGGATGATGGCCGGCAATGCAACGACAGTGGTGAGCAGGAAGAACCGTACCCAGCCGATCTTCTCCGACAATACTCCTCCTGAGGAGGCCACCACGGTGCGGCCGAGCAAAGCGAGTGAGGAAAGCAGAGCGTATTGAGTCGCCGTAAAAGCGGGCGAGCACAGACTGGAAAGATAAGTGATCAACGCGGTCCCGGCCATTCCACCCGTGATATTCTCGGCGGTGACACATAAAGCAAGATAGCCGATCCGGTGTCCGCCTACAGCCTGCAGGACAAAAAACAAGTTCCCGGCCGACTGCAAAATGCCACAAAGAATCAGCGAGCGGCGGATTCCGAACCGGGTGGTCACTACACCGCCTAATAGAACCCCTGCCACAACCGAGAAAAATCCGAACACTTTGGAAACGGCCGCGATCTCAGGGAGAGAGAATCCCAGCGATATATAGAGCGGCGTTGACATCACTCCCGCCATCGCCTCGCCCAGCTTGTATCCGAAAATCGCAACCAAGATGACAGGCCAAAGCGGCCGCTGCATGAAATCGCGAAAGGGACCGATTACAGCGGTCGAAAACGCGTGGCGAATCACGAGCCGGCTCGATCCAGCCGCAATCGAAGTTTCCGGTGGAACCTTCGGTTCGGGAGCCAGCAAAAATACCAGTAGTCCCACGCCGACGAGCGCAGCCATTGTGGCATAGGCCGCGAACCACCCCGCGTATGCTGCGATGAACAGGCCGCCAGCCCCGGAGACCAGCATGGCGATCCGATAGCCGGACTGAATCATGGCCGCTCCGGGAGCCTGCTGATCCGCATTCAGGCTCTCCACGCGCCAGGCATCGATCACGATATCCTGGCTCGCCGATAGAAATGCGACAAGCACCGCCAAGGCGGCCACCAGCGGCAGGTTGTGCTTTGGATTGCACGATCCCAGACAGAGAATTGCGCCGATCAGAAGAATCTGGATGGTGATTCCCCAACCGCGCCGCCGTCCCAAAGGCAGTGGCGGAGGCAGGCGATCCATCAGCGGCGCCCAGAGAAACTTTAAGGCGTAGGGAGTGCCAACCAGGGCGAAGGTGCCGATCGCTGCGCGCCGCACGTCGGCTGTCGCAAGCCATGCTGAAAGAGTTGAGTAAGTCAGCAGGAGCGGCAAGCCACTCGAGAATCCCAGTGCGAGCACTTCGAGAACACGCGGCTCGGTATAGAGTGCAACCGTCTGCCGCCAGTTGGTTCGAACGTGTCCTTCGCTGATTTGCGAGTTTTCCTTCATCGAAACTGTCAGGCGCCCCCTTTCAGCCTAACTCGGCTATAGCGGTTCTCCAATTGGTGTAGAGCGAAGCCACATCCGCTAAGTGGCGTTTTCCCTTAAGAAAACGCCACCTTGAACATCGCAGATACTCCACAGGAATTGGAGAACCGCCGTAGCCCCGCTGACCCGCTCGCCCCGCTTATCCTGATTCCATGCGCCTCGGCATCGTCTCGGATACTCATGGCCTTTTCCGCCCCGAAGTTGCTCTCGCCCTCAAAGGCGTCGACCGCATCCTGCACCTCGGCGACGTGGGCAAGCCTTCGGTCCTTCAGGCTTTGGAAAAGATTGCGCCGGTCACGGCGATCCGCGGCAACGTGGATCGCGAGGGCGCGTGCGCCAAGCTGCCCGAAACCGATGTGGTGCTCATCGAAGATTCAGTCCATGGGGGCCTCTACCTCTACATGCTCCACGACCTGAAGACGCTGCACCTCGATCCCGCCGCCGCAAAATTCGCCGCCGTACTCCACGGCCACACGCACGTGCCGAACTTCTACACGAAGAAGGGCGTGCTCTACTTCAATCCCGGATCGTGCGGTCCGCGGCGGTTTGAGATGCCGGTGACGATTGGGCTTTTGACGGTTGGCGCGGAGGGAGAGTTGGAGGCTAAAATCATCCCGCTCACTCCGCTTAGGCAGTGGTAAAATCCGGATTGCCAGTGATACACCCGGAACCCCGAAACACGAATCAATGCAGATTTTCACGATAAGGTTGGATTGCCTTTAATGAGTCAAGACTATTGAATGGGAATCATCATAGTTGTTCGTATCGTGTTTCTGCATCCATTCTGCGATGCGCTGCATGTCGGCTCGACTGCCACCGTCCGCGCATTTCGATCTTGGCCCCGTTCAATCCGCCGATGAGGCACCTTTTCGCATGGGTGCCGCTATTTCGTGACCGGCAGCTTGAACTCGACCGGGAACACAGTTTCAATCACGCATCTGTAATTGTTTTCCGAAACTGGTTTGAATAAGTACTGCCTCACCGCATTGAGTGCTGCTTCCTGAAGCAATGGTGGACCATCAAGCGCGATGGCATCGGAAACGTGGCCGCCCACATCAATTGTGGTTTTCACATTCACTACGCCGCTCACACGCGTAGCCAATGCGCCAACAGGATAATCAGGTTCCACTTTTCGGATTTGGAGAAGTCTCGCGTCCGCGGCTTTCTTATAGAGCAAAATAAAGGGCAACTGTTCAAAAGCCTTTAGTGGCGGAACAAACTCTGTCTGGTCAATTGGATTCAGTTCTTCGAGGGATTCCAAATGAGCCTTGAGATATACTCTTCCACTTCGATTAACGGTAAGGTCGCGCGCGACATAGCGTCCGTGAAACCGGAAAATGTTCTCACGCACCGTCTTGATGCCGAAAGCATCGATCCGAACCAAAAGGACAGGTTCGGCCGCGTCAAAGCAAAGGGTGGAATTTGACATCGCATTTTCGAGGGCGCTTCCCGCATCACTGAGGACTGAGGACACGCATTGCACCGACTGGTTTTCCGCGCCAGGTTTTTCAAAAGCGAATTGGAGACGGTGATCCTCGATTTCGTGTACCGGGTGAATAAATCCGACGCTCATTTTCGACAAGAGATCAGGCCACAGACCTCGGCTTCCAGAGACGGTCACGTCCTTTCTGCCGTGACTGATCCATACTTGAGAGAATCCGGCGCTCTCAACGCTGCCCTTTCCTTGGTGATGATTTACCCATAACACCTCGTATGACCCATGATCCGTCGGATTCCCCAGCGCATCGAAGAGCGTAAACGTCGCTTTCAAGTGCCAGGGTCCGATTTCGTCGGTTTCGAGGCCATTGACTTGCGCGGCTGCTTTCAGGAAATCGAGGGGATTCTTCGGGAGCGACCGGCTAGGTGGGGCCGAAACTTGACCGTTCGCAGTGAGCCACGCTGCCGAAATGCCGACGCAGAGGACTGCGCCCACGGTGATTCGAAGCGCGTTTTTTCGCATGCACGAAAGATAGCACACCTTCCACATGAATTCGAGCCGTCTCCGGTCGTATTGTCGGCAACTCGGACATTGCCCCGTTCAGCCGCACGCCAGCCGCGGCCACAACCTAGTCCCGCATCCTCGGATTGATCCACTGATACACCACGTCCGTAAAGAAGTTCACCAGCACATAGGTCA
>PMYE01000201.1 GCA_003171315.1 Acidobacteriaceae bacterium | reverse complement strand
CCCGTATATGTGGATACACCCTAAGGTGCAAAGATAGGGAGCCGTTGCGCTTCGCGCGATAGAAATTTGCTGTAGAGCCCTATCCGCCAGGCTCCGCTTTTGGGGGCGCAGGCTTGGTTTCCGCCTTCGGCTTGGGTACGGGCCGCGAAACCCCCATGCTCAACAGCAGATAGCCAAACCCTTTGCGCAGCAGGTCCATCACGCTCATTATGCCGTCTCTCAGTTCACAGTTCGTAGTTCGCAGTTCGTAGTTCGTAGTCTAGTGCTCTGGTTGCCAACTTCTGCTTCTAAGGTTTCCCCGAAGCTGCGGGCGCTGCCTCTGCGGGCTGCTCGCCGCGCACCATCTGCAGCGCCGCGGGCGGCAGCGGCTTATCGGCATTGGCCAGCAACAGGCTCACCTGCCAGATTTGGGTCTCGCTCAGTGTGTCTTTGAACGCCGGCATGCCCGTCAGGCGGATGCCGTTGGCCACCTTCCAGAACGTCTCGCCCGGAGGGTCGTCGCTCACCCCCACCACGGCGCTGTTCGCATGTTTTTCCCATAGCGGCGGAGCGGCCGGGACCATGTGCGCCGCAAAGGCCGAGGGTTTGCCGTGAAAGCCATGACATGCGGCGCACCGGTCGCGGTAAATCTGCGCGCCTGCGACAAGGTTCTTCTCGTCCGCCTGGATCACAGCGCTACCCGGCATCTCGCGTCCAATCCGCACACTCAAAGGAATATGCGTGATCCACCGCTCAAGCGGCAGCGGAGGATCGGCCACGGCTACCGGCGGGTGTCCCAAGCTGAACCATGCCAGCAATGCAACCGGCGCCAGGGCCAACCCGAGAATGACTCCAAAGGCAATGCGGACCACCGTTTTCGCCCCTCCATTGCCTTCCATCCTATCTTGTTCCGGCGTTGCCGGAGATTTCGTTCCGGATTTGCAGATTATTTCGGTAATTACCGCAACCATGCTGCCAGATCGTCCTTCCGGAATCGTCACGGACTGGACGTATTGCTGCCCTTGACGGCACAGACACAAAAGGATTGGGACGCTGTTCCCCGCGGCGGCGGCCAGCACCGGCCGGCGTCTAACCTCCGTGCAGTCCATTCGCCAGCCTCAACACAAGGCTCCCCCAAGGTGATTTAATACCTAATGGGGGAGCACGGCATCGCGCCTGCTCAAAAAGCCGGACCTCAGAGAAGCAGTTCCGCTGCAGCGGGCTTCCTGAGCCGGTCAGCGAGTGTGCTTGCGCACTCCCGTGGAGGAAATCCGAACCCGATGTTTTCATTTCGCCGTCTTGCTTTTTTGCTGGCGCTCGCGTTGCCGGCACTGCCCGCCGTTCCGGCTCAAAGCTCGAGCAGCTCCTCATCCAACCCAACGCAGGATCAAGGCCAAAGCTCCAGCCAGGCGCAGCAGCCCGGCGGTGAGACGCAGGGCCAGATAACCGTTCAGGCCCGCATCCGGCTCCGCCGCGAGCAGCGCCGCGCCACGGCCATCCACGACGCCTACAGCCACCGCTGGGAATCGTACATGGACACGGGCTACCTGCGCTTCAAGCCGGGCCCATCGCTGCAGCGGCTCACCTACTATGCGTGGGAGACGGGGCTGACCCGTTTTACTAACGAACGGCTGGGCTATACGCTCGTCGGCCGCGGCTACTATGGCACCGCCTACGTCGGCTTGAACCAGTACAGCCAGGGCGCTTTCACCCGGCCCGCCATCAGCCAGTACGACCTGCTCTTCGGCCCCGTGTATCGCTTCTACTTACAGCCGAAATACTCGATCTCCGGCCGTGCCATGGCGGGCTGGGCGCACGGCAACTTCTCCGGCGACACCAATGGCATTTCTCCGCCGCTCCTGGGCCTTTACCCCGATGCCAACACCTACGCCGCCAGCGTGAGCGTGATCGGCGAGTATAACCTGGCTCCGAATATCGCCTTCAAACTGGCGCCCGAGTACTTTTTCACCGGCTTTGGATCGACCGTGCAGGCCAGCCGCGGGTTCACGGCGGGATTGGTCTACCGCTTCGGGAAGCAGTAGGCACAGAGATCAGGGGTTAGGGATCAGGGGTGGTCACTGGCGGCTGCAAGCCGTCTTTCCCTCCCTGTCCCCAGCCTCACTGCAGGATGGGAATGCCGGCGATGCGCTGCTGCCACTCGGCGGGGCCGGTCTGATGCACGCTGGTGCCCTTGGAATCGACGGCCACGGTGACGGGCATGTCCTTCACGTCGAATTCATAGATGGCTTCCATGCCGAGGTCCTCGAAGGCCACGAGGCGCGAGCCGCGGATGGCTTTGGAGACCAGATACGCGGCACCGCCGACGGCCATCAGATACACCGCGCCGAATTCACGGATGGCCGCGATGGCCTCCGGTCCGCGCTCGGCCTTGCCCACCATGCCGAGCAATCCGGTTTCCGAGAGCATTTGCCGCGTGTATTTGTCCATGCGCGTGGCCGTGGTGGGTCCGGCGGGGCCGACGATCTCGTCGCGAACCGGCTCGACCGGGCCGACGTAGTAGATGAAGCGGTTGCGGAGGTCGACGGGCAGCTTCTCGCCGCGGTTGAGCATGTCGCTCATGCGTTTGTGCGCGGCGTCGCGGCCGGTGAGGAGTTTGCCGCTGAGCAGCAGGACTTCGCCGGGCTTCCATGTGGCCGCCTCCTCGCGCGTTACAGTATCGAGGTTGACGCGGCGCGCGCCCGACACATCGTAGGTGAGCTTCGGCCAGTCGTCGAGCGAGGGCGGATCGAGAAAGACGGGGCCGGAGCCATCGAGGACGATGTGCGCGTGGCGGGTGGCGGCGCAGTTGGGGATCATGGCCACGGGCAGATTGGCGGCGTGGGCGGGCGTATCGACGACTTTGACGTCGAGCACGGTTGTGAGTCCGCCCAGCCCCTGCGCGCCGATGCCGAGGCGGTTTACTTTGTCGTAGAGCTCGACGCGAAGTTTTTCGGCGGTGGTTTTGGGGCCGCGCGCGATGAGCTCCTGAATGTCGATGGGGTCCATGAGCGATTGCTTGGCCAGCAGCATCGCTTTTTCCGCGGTGCCGCCGATGCCGATGCCCAGGATTCCCGGCGGACACCAGCCCGCGCCCATGGTGGGCACCGTTTCGAGCACCCAGTCGACGACCGAGTCGTTGGGGTTGAGCATGACGAACTTGGATTTCGCTTCTGATCCTCCGCCCTTGGCGGCAACGGTGACTTCGACCGTCGCGCCCCTGACCACTTCGACGAATACGGCGGCCGGCGTGTTGTCTTTGGTGTTCACGCGCTTGCCGGCGGGATCGGCCTGCAGGCTGGCGCGCAGCTTGTTTTCAGGGTCGAGATAGGCGCGGCGGACGCCGGCGTCGATCATTTCTTGCAAATCGAGGGGCTGCTCGCCGGGCGCGGGATCAAAGCGCACGTCCATGCCCAGCTTGACGAAGGCGTTCACGATGCCCGTGTCCTGGCAGACGGGGCGGTGGCCCTCGGCGCACATGCGGCTGTTGATGAGGATCTGCGCCATGGCGTCGCGCGCCGCCGGCGACTGCTCGCGCTCATAGGCCTGGGCGAGCGAGCGGATGTAATCGACCGGGTGGTAATAGCTGATGTACTGCAACGCGCCCGCGACGCTCGCGATGAAATCTTCCTGCCGGATGACGGTCATGGAGGCTCCCTGCACACTCTAGGGTATTCGATGCCGCATGGCGTCTCAAAAACAGCAGACATTTTGCCCGGGTGCGAAGGGAGATGGATGGATTTGATCGTGGAAGCGATGCAGGGGAAAACGCGATGAAGCGGCTGGCGGTTACCGGCCGTTTCATCGCAAAAAGAGGCATTTACCCAAGTGCGCGTACAAAAAGCTCGATGGCAATGCAGCGGCAGCGCTGGCGAAGCACGGTGGCCCTGCGAGCGAGATCGCCTCGCCAGGTTCGCACGGCCCGCCGGACACGCCGCTCAGCCGGCGGCGTTGGCGCGGGCCGCAAGCGGCGCGCTCAACTGTCGGCGCAGGCTGCCGGCCAGATCGGCGACCACGCGCAGCCGATCGGCGACGGGGGCGGGGACTTCGCTGCCCGAGAGCGCCAGTTGCGAGTGCAACAGCAAGCCCGCGACCGTGGACTTGAGCTCGGCTTCCATGGCTGCCGCGGCGGCGCGGCGGGCTACTGCCTGCTCGCGCTCCCGGCGGTGGAGCGCCGAGCGGATCTCCCGCACCAGGCGCGCCGCTCCGGAAATAGCAAAATTGATCTGCAGTGGAATGGCGAGGCCGGCATGCTCGCAGATGCGGTCCGCGGCGGCCGGGTCGCACTCGGCCAAAGTTTCGTCCACCACCACAGCCAGGAATTCGCGCCGCCGCAACGCGGCCAGCGCGGCCTTCCGGCCCTCCGCCGCCTCGACCTCCATCCCCAGTTGCTCGCCCACCACAGTGGCGCAATTGCGCGCGCCTTCGATTCCGGTCACCAAAAGGATGCTCATCATTAGCTCCTAGCTTCTAGCTGCTAGCTTCTAGCCGCTAGCCGTTAGCTTTGCGTTTTTGGCTTCTGGCGCTTTGCTGGAAACTTCCGGCTTGTTCCTGCTGAGAACGGCTCTCGAGAAGGTCCTCTACTGCTCATGGCGGCAAGAAGGAGCTGGAAGCTAGAAGCTAGCGGCTAGAAGCTGTTCTTTACTCTTCCTGCAGCGGGTCGGCGATGCCGTACTCCTTCAACTTGCGGTAGAGCGTCGTCTTGCCGATGCCCAACAGCTTCGCGGCCTGCAGCTTGTCGCCGTTCAGGGTGCGGATGGCGCTTAAGATCGCCTCGCGCTCGAGGTCGGCCAAGGGCTTGACGCCGGGCGCGGCAGCGGCCCCGGCCTCTTCGCCGGCGACCACGGCCGCGCGCCTGGCTTCCAGGCCCTGCTGCTGCAGTTGCGTGGGTAGATCGCCCAGGTGGAGCACCGGACCGGAGGACAGCGCAGTGGCGCGTTCCAAAGAGTTTTCCAGTTCCCGCACGTTACCCGGCCAGTCGTGGCGCATCATGGTGCGCAGGGCTTCGTCGGAGAGCGTGAACTTGCGGTTGTGCTCGCGGCTGATGCGGTCGAGAAAGTGCGCGGCCAGGAGCGGAATGTCTTCGCGACGGTCGCGCAGGGGCGGCAGCCGCAGGTTGACCACGTTGAGCCGGTAGAAGAGGTCCTTACGGAAGGTGCCCTTTTCGACCATGGAGGCCAGGTCGCGATTGGTGGCGGCCACGATACGCGCCTTGATGGGCACGCGGTGGGTCGCTCCGACCGGGCGCACCTCCTTCTCCTGCAGCGCGCGCAGAAGCTTGGCCTGCAGGTCGAGCGAGAGCTCGCCGATCTCGTCGAGGAAGACGGTTCCTCCCTCGGCCGAGACCAGCAATCCGTCCTTGGAGCGGTTGGCTCCCGTGAAGGCGCCCTTTACGTAGCCGAAGAGCTCGCTCTCGATAAGCGTGGGCACCAGCGAGCCGCAGTCGACGGGCAAAAAGGGCCTCTGTGCGTTGGGACCGTAGGCGTGGATCGTCCGCGCCACCAGCTCTTTGCCCGTACCGCTTTCGCCCAGGATCAGCACGGGGTGCGTAGTCTGCGCCACCTTGGAGAGAATACGGTAGATCTTCTCCATCTCCGGCGAGCGGCCGATCATCGAGCCCAATCCTTCGGAGAGGCGCAGGCGTTCGCGCAACTGGCGGGTCGCGGTATCGGTCATGTGGCTTTGCGCGGCGCGGTCGAGCACCGTGGAGAGCTCGTCCATGGCGAAGGGCTTGGTCAGGTAGTCAGAAGCGCCGCAGCGCATGGCCTCGACGGCCGCGTTCACCGAGCCGGTGGCCGTCATGGCGATCACCGAGGTATCGGGGTAGAGCAGCTTGACCTCGGAGACCAGCTCCAGGCCCTCGTTCGATCCCGAGGGCAGATTGACCAGCAGAATGTCGGCGGTGTGGCCGCGCAGCAGGCTTCTGGCCTGGCCCAGGTCGCCCGTGCTTTCGACAGCGTAACCAAGGCTGGTGGCGATCTCCGCGCAGGCCGAGCGCACCGCTGTATCCGCGTCCACCACCAGCAGGTGTAACCGTACCGCCGGTTCAACGAGTTGTGGAATGAACTCCATCGTTGTTGTCTTGAAGACTGTTTCTAGCATTGTATTCGCCTCGCGCATGTTGGAAAAATCGTGAATCGTCAGCTTCCGGCTACAAGCCTCCAGCGTTTGCTCTAGGCCTTTAGCGTTTAGCTATTGGCTACTGGCTATTGGCTACTGGCTTCATCTCTTCTATCCCGGCATGAGTTAGCCCAAAGCCGGGAGCAGCGGGCTATGCGTGCGCCCTGCGCACGGGCAGCTCGATCTCGAAGCGCGCCCCGCCCTGTTCGCGGTTTTTGGCGGAGACACGTCCTCCCGCCGCTTCCACGACGGAGCGAGCGATGGCGAGGCCCAGACCACGATGGCTGAGCGGCCAATCGCCGCTGCCCGGCTCGCTCTTGCCGTGCGTGGTGTAACCCGAGGTAAAGATCGCGTCCAGATCCCCCTCGGGGATTCCGGGGCCGTTGTCCTCGATGGTCAGGGCCAGACATGCCGCGGCGCCCTGTGCCGCAGGCCTTTCGCGCAGGCCGATATGGATGCGGCCTCCTCCGGGCATGGCTTCCGCCGCGTTCTTCACCAGATTCACCAGCACCCGCGTCAGATCCTCTCCCGTCAAGCGCACGGGCTGCGCGCCCCCATCGGCATCCATGGTGAGTGCAATGGAGGACCCGGCCAGCGCGGCGAGCAGGTTGCGGTTGGCGAGCAGCTCGGCGGCCAGGTTGGCGATCGGCACCGCGGGCAGCATTTCCCAGCGCCGGTTCCGCTCCGCACCGGTTCCGGAGTCCGGCCCCGGAGCCCGGTCCAGAGGCGCGCCGGCGACTTGATGCGGCTCCATCTCTGGCGCAGCGCCCTTTCCCCGTCCCCCACCCCTGGGGTAAGTAACCGGCGTTGCGGCAGTCAAACCCGCATGTGCGTCGAGCGCCACGATCTTCTCTACCAGGCAGCGGCTGGCCGCGGCCACCAGCCGCAGCTCGTTTCCATAGTGAAGAAACGGGGTCGCCAGCACCCCCGGNNCCCGGCTCCTCCAGGAGATCGCAATAGAGCCCCAGAGCCGTCACCATGTTTCGCGCGTCGTGCGCCACTTCGGAAAGGGTCTCGCCCGTGCCGCGCAGGGTTGCCAGAGTCTCCACCACCGTCTCCACGCGTTTGCGCTCCATGCCCCCCGGCTTTGGCGCCGCTACGGCCCTCCTGCGTTGCTCTATGCCTCTTGCCGCCGCCTGTCCCGTCTGTTGCATAAGCCAGTTCCTTTCCTCAATCGGAGCCGGAAATCCGCGACCGGTGGACAACGATCCGTCATGAACGCGAATCGACGTTCCCTTTCCACGTTCCCCGATCCCACTTCCTTGAGCCCTATTCCCGTTCCCGGTCCAATGCCGGGTTTTGTCCTGTTTTCATACACGTTGTGTGCCAAACCAGAACGCCTTCCTTAAGTGCTTGATAAGAGAAAGGATGAATGCCGCGTTTTGCGGCTGCCGGAGAAGCCTTCGGTCATCCCA
>PMYE01000094.1 GCA_003171315.1 Acidobacteriaceae bacterium | reverse complement strand
GAACTTATTTTCAGAGATGGGGGAGGGGGGGGACCCCCGTTATCAACTGGTAATAGTTAAGGACCAGCCGCAATGCCCGCATTTTGGGCCGGGTAAACCCAATGCTGCTGAGAGTGTCCGTCACCAGGTGTGGCAGTAGGGTTCAGTTACGGTAGGCAGGGGATGAAACCGGGAGGATTTCAGCGCGCCTTCTTGCACCGCGCCATGATCGCGGCATGCAGCCGCTCGCTGACGTCCGTCGGCAGTTCGTAAATCTCGTGGCAGCGGTAAATCTCGATGGTCTTGCGCGTGGTGTTCAGCACCACCTCGCAGTGCCCGCACTTGCGCAGGTGCGTCTCGATCTCGGCGCGCGTCTCTGCGGCCATCGATTCGTCGATCACGTCGTCGAGAATCTGCAGAAACTCAGTGCAGGTCATTTCTCAACCCCGTTTCCCGGTGACGGCTCGTGCACCTGCGAAGCGGCCGGAGTTTTCCCGCGGAAGTAGCGGGTGAGCCGCTCGCGCAATTGCAGCCGCGCCCGCAGCAAACGCGACTTCACCGCCGGGACGCTCAAGCCCAGCGCCTCGGCCGTCTCTTCGGTCGATAGTCCATCCATGTCGCGCAGGACGAAAACCACGCGAAAACCGTGCGGCAAACCCTGGATGGTCTTGCGCAGAATCTCGGCCAGCTCGGCCTGGTTGTAGTTTTGTTCCGGGTTGGGCGCCCAGTCGGCAAAGTCCCGGGGCACGCTGCCCTCGTCGGTCTTCAGCTCTTCGTCGATCGAGTACATTTTGCCTGTGCGCCGCTTGCGCAGCCGCATCAGGCTCTCGTTCACCGCGATTCGCACCAGCCATGTGTAAAACTTCGAATTCCCCTGGAACTGATCGAGCTTCTCGTATGCCTTCAGAAACGCGTCCTGCATCACGTCTTCTGCGTCCTCGCGGTTTTGCGTAATGTGCTGCGCAATCCGGAAGATTTGACGCTCGTACTTGCGCACCAGCGTTTCGTAGGCCGAGACATCGCCGCCGCGCACCCGTTCCACCAGGGCCACGTCGGGATGCTGCTCGTCTTGTCCTGCTATCGATTGGATGGTTGGCATGGAACTTGGTTGCGAAAATCATTGCAATCGCCCCCGTGAAGCATCCCTTTGGCCGCCCGGAGGCTAATCGAAATGACCGGTAAAGATGAGTGTAACGGACGTGGTGGCAGGAAACCAAACCAGGCCGATGCGGTGTAGTGTCTCAGTTTGAAGTCGTTTTGAAAGGGCACGACTTCAGTCGTGCCGCAAACGGCTATGAAAAAGTGCTGGGCTTCAGCCCCTGAGGGGTGGTCCCATCAAACTGAGACACGACCCGATGCGGCGTTACGGTGTCGCCACTGGTTCCCCCGCTGTTCCGCTTCCGTCTATAGCGGTTCTCCAATTGGTGTAGAGGAAAACCACTGACCTCAAGTGGCTTTTTCCTCAAGAAAAAGCCACTTTGCACGGCTCTGGTGACTCCACGGGAATTGGAGAACCGCCGTAATCCGGCATAGAGTGGAAATATGTCGGGTTTACCTTCCCCGTTTCCTGGTTTTCGACTCGCGCCCCTCGCTCCAGCGGTTCTGCTTTCGTTGCTGATGCTTGCCATGCCGGCCGCGCCGCAGTCCACCGTCGCGCCGGGCGCGAGTCCCTCTGGTTCCTCGGCCTCCAGGCCGAAGACGGCCAGCCAGACGAAAACTGCAAAAAAGAAGCCCGCGAAACGCAAGCCGGCCCACCGCATGAGCCGTGCGGCAAGAGTGGCGCGCACGGCACGGATCAAGAAGGCTTTTGTTGCCTCCAAAGAATTGCAACCCATGGCCCAGCAACTGGACACAATGCGCACGCCCCAGGCTTATGCGGGAGTCGCCGCTT
The DNA here is from genome assembly GCA_003171315.1 of Acidobacteriaceae bacterium. Taxonomy (GTDB): domain Bacteria; phylum Acidobacteriota; class Terriglobia; order Terriglobales; family Acidobacteriaceae; genus Telmatobacter. The sequence continues at coordinate 4,551 of PMYE01000094.1, read as the reverse complement.
ATGCGCGCAGCCACACCGGCGAGGCAGCGGCCGCCGCGTACCTCGCTCTGGGCCATGCCTACCTCCTCGACAAGCGCTATGCCGAGGCTGAATCGGCTCTGGCACAGGCCCGGCATGACGACGGGGAACTGGCCGACTACGCGGACTTTCTAGCCGCCCAGGCAAGCCACGAGGCCGGCGACGATCCCGCTGCCGAGACCATCCTGCACGGCTTTGCCGATCGCTATTCCGAGAGCGTCTTTGTCGACCGGACGCCCGAGCTTGAGGCCAACGTCCTGCTGGCTATGAGCAAGCTCACCGCCGCGCGGCAAGTGGTGGCAGCGGCCGAAGGCACCGATGCTGCGGACCGCCCCGGCTTTCAACTAGTGGAGGGCGAGTTAGAGCAAGCGCTCGGCCTGCAGCAGGCCGCGGAAACCACCTTCAAGCAACTCTTGATCGGGCAACCTCTGAGCCCGGAGGCGCAGACGGCGCGCGCCAGGCTGACGCAGATGGGCGCTGAGGCAACGCTGACCGTCGCCGATCTGCGCTCCCTGGGTGACGCCTTCTACAACGCCGGTCGCTACGTCGAGGCATCCGAACAGTACCGCGTTCTGGCGCTTGAACCGGGACTCGACGCCTACACCCGCAACGGCTTTACCGTATCCGAAGCCGCCTGCCAACTGAAGCTGAAGCGTCTGACCGCAACAGAGGCCCGCGCCTTGCCCGATACCGCCGATGAAAACGGCGCCCGCCGCCTCGATCTCCTGATGGAACTGGCTCGCGGCCGCGACGATACCGCCGGTCAGAAGCAGATCGTCTCTGAAATGGAAACCCGGTTCCCGCGCAGCCCATGGCTGGCCGACGCCTTGTTTTCCAGCGGCAACATGTACCTGCTGAAGCGCGATTACGCAACGGCAATTCAGTACTACAGCGATCTCGCCGCGCGTTTCCCCGGCGACAAGAACGCCGCGGCCGCGCACTGGCGCGCAGGCTGGCTCAGCTACCGGATGGGACTCTACGCCGATGCTGCGCGGCTCTTCGACGAACAGATCCGGCTCTATCCCGGCGCAACTGAAACGGTCTCGGCGCTCTACTGGCGTGGGCGCCTCTATGAGACGCAGGACCATAATCCCTCGCTGGCCGCGGCCAACTACCGCACCATTCTTCGCGTTTACCAGCACTACTTTTATGCGCAGCTGGCGCGGCAGCGGCTGGCGGCCTTGGGCGCTGCGCCGTCCGCGCCGGAGCCGCAACTAGATCGCATTCAACCCCTGCCGGAGCCGCAACTCGTGGACAACTTTCCCGAAGACAGCCCACATTTGGCCAAGGCGCGTCTACTGGCCAACGCGGGCTTGAATGAGTACGTCGCCCAGGAGATCAAGGCCGATCCCAATTCCTCGTCTTGGAGCGCGCTGGCCGAAGCGCAGATCTATTCCTCCTATGGCGAAACATACCGCGCCGTCCGCGCCCTCAAACGGGCCTTGCCGAATGCCGCCTCCGCATCCATCCCGTCCATTCCCCTCGACTATTGGCGAATCCTGTTCCCCCACGCATGGTGGGACACGATCCAGGCCGAGTCGGCCAGGAACAACCTCAATCCGTACCTGGTGGCCTCGCTCATCCGGCAGGAGTCGGAGTTCGATCCCTCTGCAATCTCCTACGCCAACGCCTATGGCCTGATGCAGTTGTTGCCCTCCGTGGGAAGAAAGATGGCCCACGAAGAGGGCATCGCCAGTTTCCAGACCTTCCAATTGCTCGACCCGGCCATGAACATCCGCCTGGGAACGCGCTATCTGCGCCAGATGCTCGATCGCTTCGGCGGCGTCGAGGAGTACGCGCTGCCCGCCTACAACGCCGGCGACAATCGCGTCGCCGAGTGGCAGGCCGCAGGCCCCTATTCAGGCATCGACGAATTTGTCGAATCCATTCCCTTTACGCAAACCCGCGACTATGTCCAGGCCATCTTGCGCAATGAGGAGACCTACAAGGCAATCGACGATTTTGCCCGCGCCCACGGTGGCGCTGCCACGGCGGCCTCTCGGTAGGCCCAAGCCTTTCTGTTCCGGTCCAACCGGGTCCCGGGGAATCCCACTTGCCACTCCCCGGATTCGATTCGAATTGACTTCTGCGCCCGCGTCTGGCAACACTGAGCTTGACCGGAGGCACTCCAATCCCGTAAGTTGTCGCAACCAGCTTTTCGAAGAAAAACGGAGCCGCGCATCGCTCAGTGACGGCTCGGTTACATCAGCTCCGGAGGGAACGATGTCGACCGATTTGAGTTTTCTGGAAGAGTGGATCCCCGAACGAATGGACCCGGGTACGATTTTTGTGCTGGAGAATAAGGCTCAGCTTGGCCAGGCACAGAACCCCTATGTGGCCGTGATGTCGTGCCCGCGCTGCGGCACGTTGGGGCTGATCACTCGCCGCCAGCTCTGCGGCGGGGAGCCGATGATCTGCGGAGGCGACCTCTGCTCCGCCGAATACCGGCTCGATGGCGACGATATCTGCTTCCGCCCCGCTCAATAAACGCTATTGCTGCTGCGTGTAGTCCGCCTTGGTCGTCTTCGCGCCGGCCTGCTCCGGCGTGGGAAGCTGCGTGCGGTCCCATCCGCCGCCCAAAGCCTGTACGAGCTGCACTGCCGATGTCATCTCCTCAACATCGAGAGCATTCAGGGTCTCCTGATTGCCGAGCAGCGTAGTCTGGGCAATTACAACGTCGACGTACGGATCGACGCCGGTGTTGTAGCGAACCATTTCCAGGTTGAGATAATCCTGAGCGTCTTTGACGGCATCCTGCTGGTGCAGAATCTGCTGGTTGTAGGTTCGCGTCGCCGCCAGTGAGTCTTCCACCTGTTGGAACGCAGTCAGAGTGGTCTGGCGGTATGCGGCAAGGTCTGCGTTGTATTCGGCAACGTACTGGTGCAATTCCGCGCGATACAGCCATCCGTCGAAGACCGTCTCGGCCACGGACGGACCGACCGACCAGATGCGGCTGGGCCAATTGAACAGACTGGTCAACGTGGAGCTCTGAAATCCGCCGGCTGCGCCGATCGTCACTTGCGGGAAAAACGCGCCGTAACCGATCCCGATGACGGCGTTCTCCTGGGCGAGCGTGCGCTCGGCCGCCGCGATGTCGGGCCGTCGTTCCGCAAGCTGGGAGGGCACCCCGGTGGGAATGGAAGGTGGTTTGTAGAGCATCGGCTTCACGGGAACGGAAAAATCGCTCGGCGGCTTGCCCAGCAGCACTGCGATGGCGTGTTCGTATTGCGCGCGCAGCAGGCCCACATTGGTCGCGGCCGACTGCGCTGACTCCAGTGTGGCCTTGGCTTCGGCAACGGAGATGTAATCGCCTACGCCGGTGTCGAATTGAGCCTGATTGTAGTCCAACGACTTTTGATCCGCGGCGACCGTCTGATTCAGAATCTGCTGCAGCATGTCCTGGCCGCGAATCTCGAAGAAATACTCCGCGAGGCTGGCCTGTTCGGTGAGCTTCTCCGTTTGAAGATCGGCAGCGCTCACTTGCGAGGCGTATTCCGCTTCGTGCACCTCGTTGCGGATCTTCCCCCAGAAATCCGGCGTCCACGAAACGTCAATCGGCGCATTCCAAAGCGTTGACTGCTTGCCGACGTTGGCTTGGGTGGAGTTGTTCAGAGTTCCGGAACTCTTCGACCGGTTCCACGATGGGTTCGCCGTGATCGTCGGCCAATACTGCGAGCGCGCCTCAGCAATCGTGGCGCGGGCCGCCATGTAATTCTCGAAGTACTCCTTCAGGTTCTGGTTGTTGATATTGAGCTGTTCTTCCAGCGCGTTCAGTTCGGGATCCTGGAAGATCTCCCACCAGTTGCCGCGGATCATCGCGTCCTGCGGGCTGGCCACCTTCCAGCCCTCGGTGTCGTGGAAGTTAACAGTGGACTCCTTGTAATTCGGCGCCGCGATCGCCGGCGGCGCAGGCGCATGATAGGGTGGGCCGACGCGGCAGCCGGCAAGCAGCGCCAACAATCCCAGCGCGCTCGCGGCGAATGAAATCGGAATTCGCTTTCTTGGCTCAAACATGGTCAACATCCTTCGTCGATTACAAGGCCGTTCCTTCTGCCGTTGCAGGAAGCACATCGTGAGTGCGGCCGAGCGCGCGCAGGCGAAGCCGGTCCATCAACAGGTAAACCACCGGGGTGGTGTAAAGCGTAAGCGCCTGGCTCAACAGTAATCCGCCTACGATGGTGATGCCCAGCGGCCGCCGCAGCTCCGAGCCGGTACCGGTTCCGAAGGCCAGCGGCAGTGCACCGCAGATGGCGCACATGGTGGTCATCATGATGGGGCGGAAGCGCAGCATGCATGCTTCAAAAATCGCGTCGCGCGTGGTCTTGCCGTCCAGTCGCTCGGCCTGAAGCGCGAAATCGATCATCATAATGGCGTTCTTCTTCACAATTCCGATCAGCAGAATAATTCCGATGATCGAGATCATGTTGAGATCGATGTGAAAGAGCATGAGAGCGAGCATGGCGCCGACGCTGGCTGAGGGCAGCGTGGAAATGATGGTCAGCGGGTGAACCAGGCTCTCATACAGGATGCCCA
>PMYE01000091.1 GCA_003171315.1 Acidobacteriaceae bacterium | reverse complement strand
CGATCAGCGCCTCTTCCGGCTTGTGTACCGAGTCGCGCTTCAGCGTATTGGAAACGATGTTGCCCACGTCGTCGCGGTCGGGGAAGAACACCTCGAAGGTCGCCGCGCCGCTTGAGAGCACCTTGTGCAGCCGGTCGGCGGTCAGCTCCACGTTGGCCTCGACAATCACCTCGCCGGTGTTGGTATCCACCACGTCGGCCGCGGTCATGGCGCCGTCCAGCTCGGCGGCCTCCACTTCCACTTTGCCGATGTTCGCTGCGCGGAGCGCCTTCAAAGAGTGCGCCGTAATCTTGCGGCCGGAGTGCGCGATTTCCTCGCTGCCGTGCCGGATGGCGTGCGCCGGCTTGGCGCCCACCAGGTGCGTACCCTTCGCGGCATCCTGCGGCACTGCCCACAGGAGCTTGCCGTCCTCGATGTGCAGCCGGTCGACGGTGTAGAAGGTTTTCAGAATCTCTTCGTCCGAACGCAGACCCAGCGCGCGCAGGAAGATGGTGCCCAGGAACTTACGCTTGCGATCGATGCGCACATAGAGCGTGTTCTTCTGGTCGTATTCGAACTCCACCCACGAGCCGCGATAAGGAATGATCTTGCCCAGGAAGTAGGTGCGGTTGTTGGCGGTCTCGAAGAAAACGCCCGGCGAGCGGTGCAGCTGCGACACAATCACCCGCTCCGTGCCGTTCACGATGAACGTTCCGTTGGGCGTCATCAGCGGAATGTCGCCAAAGAAGACCTCCTGCTCCTTGATGTCGCGGATGGTCTTGTTGCCGGTCTCGGGGTCCTTGTCGTAGATGGTCAGGCGCACCGTCACCTTCAACGGCGCGGAGAAGGTCATGCCCCGCTCCTCGCACTCCTGCTGGTCGTACTTCAACTGCAGGCTCACCGGGTCGCCGCACTTGTTGCAGAAGTCGGGCGCGTTCTTGTTGTAGGTGCCGCACTTCTGGCAAAGCACGTCGCCGGGCAGGAAAGGATCGGTGATCACCATGGCCCCGCAATGCATGCAAGCCGTGCGCAGGTGGTGCAGCCCCTTCAGGTGGCCGCACTTGCACTCCCAGTTGCCGATGGAGAAATCCACAAAATCCAACTGCGAGATGCCGCGGAAATCGGTGATCGGGAAAACCGACACAAATACCGACTGCAAGCCGCTGTCGTCGCGCTCGTTCGGGAGCTTGTCCATCTGCAGGAACCGCTCGTAGCTGCGGCGCTGCACTTCGATCAGGTTGGGAATCTGTGTAGCAGTGGGAATTTTGGAAAAATCGAGCCGGCTGCGAATCGCGCGCTTCTCGTTGGGCATGGTCACTCCTGAGTCTCGTTGCTCCGGCGCTATGCGCGCGCCGGTCCGGCGTCCGAGTCCCCGTGGCGCCGGTTTGTTACCGCAAGAAGTCGAAAATACGTAGGAGCGGGCAACGGTTCCCCGCTCGTCTGCTGGCGGCAAACGGGAAATTCATTCCCGTTACCGGATAGAACCCGGATCAGGCGGGTTCTCAAGAGAGCTCGGTCAATAACGCGTGGTGGATATTGCGCGTTTCGGGCGGGTGCGCTAGACTGCGCACAATTGGAAGCCATACGTACAACGGTCGAACCCGAAAATTCCGGTGAAACCGGAAAAGGGGGCCTGTGCGCATACGCCTGCTCGCTTCTTAGACCTTCTAATCAGCGCACCGGAAGACACAAATAGCCCGTAAGGACGCAACGCCTCACGAGCGCAGCTCAACGCCTGTGCTCCCTATCGAATTTTCTTCCATTGCCCTCGCCGATCGCAAAATCCGCTTCCGCCGCGAATTGCCAGCTACCCGACCCTCATCAACGGAAGCCCCGCCTGACCCCAGGACAATCCGTTGACCAAAAAGAACTTAACCAACTCACAACGCCCGACCTCAGAGATCCTAACGCTACCCTGAGCAGCAGACGCCTGCGTGAACGCCACGCTCCGCTTCCCGCGCGGCCCAAGCTCCGCCCCGCGATGAAACCGAGCGGAACCGCCAAGACGCGCAACGTATATCATAGCGCGTCCCGGCGCCGGTTGCAAGCGATTGCTACTACTTGATCTCGATGGTCGCAACGCCCTCAAACTTCTTCCTGATGGCCTCGGCCTCTTCCTTGGTGGCGTTTTCCTTGAGCGGTTTCGGAGCGCCATCAACAAGATCCTTGGCTTCCTTCAGACCCAGCGACGTGATTTCGCGTACTGCCTTGATGGTGTTGATCTTATTGGCGCCGGTGTCCTTCAGAATGACCTGGAACTCGGTCTTCTCCTCGACCGCCGGAGCCGCTGCTCCCGCCGCCGCGCCGCCGGCAACCACCACCGGGGCCGCAGCCGCAGCCGAAACGCCAAGCCTCTCTTCCAGCTTCTTTACCAGAGCCGCCGCTTCCAGCAGGCTCAGGCTCACAATCTGTTCTTCCAACTGTGCAATGTCCGCCATGTTCTTCTCCAATCAGAACCGTTTGATTTGGTATTTCCCCGGCCGTCCCAACAAGTTTGAAAGTTTCCGATGCGCCAGACCCGCGCCCTTTCAAAATGCCCCGGCCAAAACCCTTGAAAACCAGCCTTCAGCTTTTAGCCATCAGCCATCAGCGCTTTCCGATGGCGAGCCATCAATACCAGCTTCAGCAGGAAAAGAGCTGAAAGCTGAGAGCTGACGGCTGGCGGCATTACGCCGCTGCAAACTTCTCTTTCTCCACTCCCTGGCCAATCACCACAGCCAAATCCCGGCCAGTAGCATTGATGACCGTAGCCAGCCGCTGCGCCGGCGAATTGATCAGGAAGAGCAGCTTCGAAAAGATCTCTTCCTTGCCCGGCATCGTAGCCAGCGCCTTCACCTCGTCTACGCTCAGCAGCTTGCCGTCCACGATGCCCAGCTTGAAATGGAACTCCGCCGCGTTCTCGCCCGCCCATTTGGCGAACACCTTGGCCAAAGCCACCGGATCGCCCGCGGTAAACGCCACCGAGTTCACGCCCTTCAAGCCTTTTAGCGCCGCTTCCACCTGCGTACCCGTGCCGGAGATCGCGGCCAGCGCGTTCTTCACCACGCGGTATTTGCCACCGGCCTCACGAATCACCTTGCGCAGCTCGTAGTCCTTGGCCACGGTGAGTTTGTTGAAGGTACCCACAATCGCAGTGGTCGAAGGAGCCAGCTCCGCGGCCAGCCCCTTTACCTTCTCCGCCTTCTTCGCTTTCGAAATCGCCATCTTGTGCTCCGCACAGTGGTCAGTGAACAGTGGTCAGTGGTCAGTTCTTGCCGATCCTCCAACCGTTTTCCTGCTCGCCAACCTTTCCTCCGCCCCTGAAAGGCGCCAATTCAAATCCGTTTCGCAAAACCTGAGGTCATTCACGATGACGGCCGATCCGATGCACCGGCTGATCACCGATCACTGCCGTTACCTTTTCGTCGCCGCGTCTGCAACCGCCGAATCCAGCGGAACGCCCGGCCCCATGGTCGAGCTCAGCGTCACGCTCTTGATGTACTTGCCCTTGGCTGCCGAAGGCTTGGCGCGCACGATCGACGTGATCACCGTGGTCGCGTTGTCGATCAGCTTTTGCGGCTCGAAGCTCAGCTTGCCCACCGGCACGTGCACTAGGCTGGTCTTGTCGGCGCGGAACTCCACCTTGCCGGCCTTGATCTCCTTCACCGCCGCGGCCACATCCATGGTCACGGTCCCGGTCTTGGGATTCGGCATCAGGCCCTTGGGTCCCAGCACCTTGCCCAGCCGGCCCACAACCTTCATCATGTCCGGCGTCGCGATCAGCGCGTCGAAGGCGGTCCAGTTCTCCTTCTGGATCTTCTCCACCATCTCCTCGCCGCCTACAAAGTCAGCGCCAGCCGCGGTGGCTTCCTTCTGCCGTTCGCCGGTCGCGATCACGGCCACGGTCTTGGTCTTGCCCAGCCCGTGCGGCAGAACTACGGTGCCGCGCACCATCTGGTCGGCGTGGCGCGTATCCACGCCCAGACGCATCGTCAGATCGACGGTCTCGTCGAACTTCGCGTACTTTACTTGCTTGAGGAGACTCACTGCTTCAGGCAGCGGATACGCCGGCTTGCTCACAGCGGCGCGCGCCTTCGCTATATTCTTGCCCGCCTTGGCCATTCTTCCCTCGTCTCCCACCGCCTTTGCCAGCCCGCCTGTGGCGGGACTCCAAGCCGGAGCCAAAAGCCGTGGTGCTAATGACTGCGCAAGGACTTCCCTGCGCGTATCTGTTGATGGTAGCGAATTAGCCTCGGAATTGCAAACTGGAAATGGCTGCCCCGGCCCTCACAAGGCTAGGGGACGGCTTTCCGCTTACTCGGGTGAAGCCACGCCTGTAGGATCTTGATAACCTCGGCCGCATTGAGGTCACGCCCGATGAGGTTCTTCCGGATCGGCTCAAAGACCGACAGCATGCGTCGATACGCGTCAAGTGTAGGCATATGCGAGTTAAGTTCGCGCCCCTCGAATTCCGTGAAGCGGTCGAGTTTCTCAATTAGGAACCTTGCCACGCCAATATATTCGGCCTCGCCATTGCCGTCGAAGCCTGTAAACACAACGTGCTTGCCAAAGGGCTCCGCCTCTGTCGCAACCCGATCCGTGTCCGTTTCCGACAGCGCCCCAAAGCCGCGCTCCAGAAAACGCCACATGTCGAGTATGTCCACCACTTCTGAAACAACGGTATCCACATCTTCGTAGCGAGCGAAGAGGCCAGGATATTTCCAGTCCAGTGCCCAATAGTGCCCCCCATAAATGACCTCCTCCACAAAAGCGGGGTCAATTTCGCTCTTCACTTTTAGGTGATTAAAGAGCTGGCAGAGCATCATAACGATCAACTTCTCGCCATTACCAAGAGCGATGCGCCTTTCAGCACTCTTACCGAGACCCGCTTCCACGAGACGGCGCACCGCTTCTGAGCGCGAGGGCAAGTCGTCTTGCCTCGCGCGCCAAGAATCGAGCTCCTCCAGAACGGACTGGCCAAGACGCATCTCAAATCGTTCTGTCATCGCTTGCGCACTCATTCGATCCCCCTACGATGCAAAGTACCGGCGACTCTACGTATTCACCGTATATTGTACGTATATTACGGCATTTACCTGGCCTGCGTCAAGAACTACCTTCGGAAATGTGCCGTCCGGATCAGGTCGCCGCTTATCAAGCTCAGACAAAGCGCCTCGCGCCGTAGGCGCAGCGGTTGTTAGCCCCGCGCCTCGGCGTGGGGAAGGCCGGCGCATAATAAGATTGGAGTCCCGTAGGGACGGCGCACCATGGCTCACACGTACGCGAGCAATTTCATTCACTGCATCTTCAGCACCAAAGAACGCAAGCCTCTGATTGCGGCGGACCGCAAAACGGACCTATACGCATATATTGGCGGCATCGCGCGAAGCGAAGGCTTCTCCCTCGCCGCTGCCGGCGGAACGGCCGACCACGTTCACCTTTTGTTCATCCTGCCGGCGACGCAATCCCTCGCCGCAACCGTGCAGAAGCTCAAGGGCAGCTCTTCCCATTGGATGGGAAAGGACTTCTCATGGCAGGAAGGCTACGGCGCATTCAGCGTGAGTCCGTCGCAGGTGGCCGTGGTGAAGACGTACATCCGTGGCCAGGAGCAGCACCACCGCAAGCACAGTTTTGAGGAGGAGTTCACGGCCCTTCTTCGCAACTGCGGGATCGAATACGATCCGCGATTCGTCTTCGGATGAGGCGGGTTTCCGCCGTCCCTCCGGGACTCGGCAATTGTGCTGCGGCACCATCCCCCACGCCGAGGCGCGGGGCTAACAACCGCTGCGCCTACGGCGCGTGGTGATGAACGCCGTCCTTCGCGCCTACGTCGACGCCGAAAAGCGTAGCGCATAAGAATCGGCCATATAGAAGCCATGCCGGTGCGGTAATCTGGCACTGGTTCCGAAAAGATCGATCCCAGGCCGGTCTCAGGATCGAATTCAGGATTGAATCTCGATCTCTCGATCCCGTTCCGGCTGGAGGTTTCCGCATTTGCACGGCGCGTTCTCAGTTCGCAAGGCTCTGCTGCTCGGGCCGCTCTTCTTCCTCATCTGCTTCGGCCTTGGCTATCCCATCCTGAATCGCTACGACCCAGGCAAAATTCCCGGCACATCGGATGCGGCGGGCTACTGCGATATGGTCAGAAACCCGCTCCATATCGCCTCCTACCGCCCCCTGGTTCCGGCCCTGGCAAAGCCTTTCTATTGGATGGCTGAGGGGCGAATCGCCAGTTGGGATCCCGCTCTCTTCGGAATGCTGGTGGCCACATCCATCCTTACCGCTGCTACCGCCGTAACCATCCTCGCCATCGGCCTTCGCTGCGGTTTGTCGTACGCCACGTCGCTCGCCGGGGCGATGCTTTTCCTGGTGAATTTCGCCGTGCCCAACTGGAATCTGGCGGCCTATATCGATTCCGGCGAGGCGTTTTTCCTGGCTCTCGTTGCCTGGTCGCTTCTCTCCGCGCGCTGGTACCTTTTGCCGCTCTGGGCCATTCCGGGCAGCCTCTCCAAGGAGACCTTTGCGCCGTTCGCCTTTGTGTTCGCCATGGTCTGGTGGCTCTCTGACCGTCCCCTTCGCCCCCGCAGACTGGGCTGGGTCGCCGGCCTTGGGCTCCTCGAGTCCGCTACGGTTCTGCTTTCGTTTTCTTCCTCAGGAGGATTCGTCCTGGGCGCCTTGCACTACACCACCGCCATGGGCGTCTTCTCCAGGGTTGGATTCGTCCCCGCGCTGCTCCACTGCCTCACAGCGCATGAGTTCTGGTTCACTTTCATTTGGCTGCTGCCGCTCGGCCTCCCGCGCCTCAGCCGCATGGATCGCCGATGGGTCTGGGCCACCGCCGCCACTTTCCTGCTGGCCCTGCTCTTCGGCGCGTACAACAATGCCCTGGGCAACACGACTCGCGCTTTTTTCAACATCTCCGGTCCCTTGTTGAGCCTCTCCGCCGCCGCCTTCCTCACAAACTCCAAATCGCAGACGGCTTGATCCTTTTGGCAGTCCCCGATCTCGCCGTGCTAGCCGCTCGTTCCCCGAACGATAAACTAGATCCAGGAACCTTCGCGCCGGACTCGACCTTGCATCCTCTCCTTGCTCATCTCAATCCCGAACAACGCGCCGCGGTCGAGGCCGCCGAGGGCCCGCTGCTCATCCTGGCCGGCGCCGGCTCGGGCAAAACCCGCGTCATCACGCACCGCATTGCCTGGCTCATCCGCGAGAAGAACATCGCGCCCGATGCGATCCTGGCTGTCACCTTCACCAACAAAGCCGCCGGAGAAATGGCCGAGCGCGTGAACGAGTTGCTTGGGCACTCCTCGCTGGCGAAGCCGTTGATCTCGACCTTTCACTCGTTCTGCGTGCGCATTCTTCGCCGCGACATCGAAGCGCTGAAGATTCGCGGCCAGGGCCTTACCCGCGCCTTCGCCATCTTCGACGAGAACGATCAGTTGGGGCTGGTGAAGCAGATCATGAAGCGTATGGGGCTCGACACCAAGCAGCTCACTCCGCGCACCGTGCAAGGCCGCATCTCCTGGGCGAAAAACCACATGGTCGATCCGCAGGACTATTTCCTCAGTTCCAAAGACCCCACCAGTGAGCGTGTCGCGCACATCTTCAAGGCCTACCAGGACGAGCTGCGCAAGAACAACGCCATGGACTTCGATGATTTGCTGCTCGAAGCCGTGCGCCTGCTCAAGGCATCGGGCGAAGTGCGTGAGCGCTACCAGCGCCGCTATCAATATGTATTGGTCGACGAGTATCAGGACACCAACCGCCCGCAATACGAGTTGATGAAACTGCTGGCGGGCGAGCACAAGAACGTCTGTGCCGTGGGCGACGAGGACCAGAGCATCTATTCCTGGCGCGGGGCCGACATCCGCAACATCCTGGAGTTCGAAAAAGACTTTCCCAACGCCCGCATCGTCCGCCTGGAGCAGAACTACCGCTCCACGCAGATCATTCTCGAAGCAGCCGGAGCGGTTGTCTCCAACAACATCCGCCGCAAAGGAAAGAAGCTTTGGACCGAGCGGCAGGGCGGCTCGCTCATTGGCTACTACGAAGCGCCCGACGGCGAAAACGAGGCCCTCTTCATCGCCGACAAGATTCAGGCGTTTCTCCATGCACAAGACTCCTCCGAAGGCCAGAACCGCGGAGCGGCGGCGGTTCTCTACCGCACCAATTCGCAATCGCGATTGATTGAAGAGGCCCTCCGCCGCTACAACATCAGCTACACCATGGTCGGCGGATTCAGCTTTTACGAGCGCGCCGAAATCAAAGACCTGCTCGCGTACCTGCGTCTCGTCCGCAATCCCCACGACTCCGTGGCGCTTTCGCGAATAATCAATGTACCAGCTCGCGCAATTGGCGAAAGAACCCTAAAGACTCTTGAAGAACTGGCCCTGAAAGCAGACCAGTCAATTTGGGCCGTACTGGGCGACGCGATTAAGAATCGCTTGTTCCCAACACGGACGCTGACGGCGCTTGAATCGTTCCGCCAGCTCATTCTCGACGCGCAGGCCATGATGGACCCCGACTTTGCCGGCAAGCTGACCGCCGATGTTGCCGAGGCGCACGCCGGCGGCTCCGACACCGGCTTTGCTTTTGGCGAAGCTGCGCCGGACCAACCCGCGGAACGCTCGCAGCCGAGCCCCGAAGTCGATTCGGACGCCGAGGAGGTCGCAAACGACGAGGAGAAGGAAGTCAGCGGCTTCCGCTCGCCCGGCGACTCCGCCACACTCCCCGAGCTCATCCGTTTCCTCATCGATCGCACCGGCTATATCAAGGCTCTTGAGACCGAAGGCTCGCCAGAGGCTTTCAGCCGCATTGAGAACCTGAAGGAGCTGGCCAACGCCGCGCACGATGCCGAGGAGCGTAGCGAAACGCTCGCCGAGTTCCTCGATCATGCCGCGCTGGCATCGGACACCGATCAATTCGATCCCAATGCCCGCGTCACGCTCATGACTCTTCATGCCGCCAAGGGTCTAGAGTTTCCGCTCGTCTTTCTCGCCGGCCTCGAAGAGGGCCTGTTTCCGCACTCGCGTACGCTCTCCAGTCCCGAAGAGCTCGAAGAAGAGCGCCGCCTCTGCTACGTGGGTATGACGCGCGCCATGAACTCGCTCATCCTTACCCGCGCCCACTATCGCCGGCGCTATGGCGCCGATATGCCTGAAGCCAGCGTCCCTTCGCGCTTCCTTGAAGAGGTTCCCTCGCAGCTCGTCGAAAATCTCGGGAGCCGCGGCCCTGCCTGGTCCACGCCCGCTTACACGCCCGCCTATGGCGCTGCCCGCCGTCATGGCAGCGCGCCCGGCTCCCACGGCGCGCACTTCAACTATGAGGATGAGAGCCAGGAGATTCCCCACTCTGCTGCAGCATCATCGTCCTCATCTCGCCAAAGCTCTACTCCAAAACATCAAAGCGCGGGAGCGCCAAGAGATAAGAGCGCGCGAACGCCGGAAGCGCCGCAGCCGAACTCCATCGACAACATCGCCCGCTTTTTCGGTGGCAAATCCGGGGCCCCCACGGACAGGTTTTCGTCCGCGGGGTTGAAATCCGGCGCCGGCCGCCCCGGCTCGTTCGCCCGACCAGCGATGGAGATTCCAAAGCCGAACGGCGCCTCCGGCCTCAAAAAAGGCCAGCGCGTCATGCACTCCAAGTACGGTGAAGGCACCGTTCTGCTGCGCGAGGGCGACGGCGAAGACGCCAAGCTTACCGTGCTCTTCGCCCGCCACGGCATCAAGAAATTGATGGAAAAGTTCGCCAACCTGCGCAGGATCTGACTCTGCAGGTTCGAGCGCCTCTCCTTTAGACTGGAAGCGCCATGCAATCTGCAGGAAAACTGGGCGCTCGCCCGTGGCCCTCTGCGCTGTGCGCAGCGCTCGTCGCGACTCTGGCCGCCGCCTTCGCCCTCACCGGATGCGGCATGCCGGGCGCGCCGCAGCCGCCCTCGTTGAACCTCCCTGTTCCCGTCAGCGATCTCTCTGCCGTGCGCGCCGGGTCCCAGGTAACCCTCACCTGGACCATGCCCACAAAGACCACCGACAAAGTCCTGCTCAAGGGCGACATCGCGGTTCGTATCTGCCGCAATGAATCGAGCGCCGCGCGCTGCAACGCCGCCGCCACGTTGCAACTCGCTCCGGGAGCCGACGGTTCCTTCACTGACACGCTATCGCCCGCCCTCGCTTCAGGCCCACCGCGCGTGCTCACTTACTTCGTCGAGCTCGTCAATCGTAAATCGCGCTCTGCCGGACTCTCCAACGACGCCGAAGTGCTCGCCGGCCAGGCGCCCCCCGCCGTCGACGGCCTCACTGCGGAGATGAGCAGGGACGGCGTGCTGCTGCGCTGGGCTCCAGCGCCGTCTGAGGCAGAGCCGGTTGCCATTCGCCTCGTGCGCAAGCTGCTCACACCACCCGCACAGAAACCCGGCCCCGGAGAAACCGCGGAGAACCCGCTTGCTCAACCTGCCGAGCCGCTCGAGCGCAGCCTGCTGGTTGAAGCCGGCGCGAACCACGGCCGCGCTCTCGATAGCGACATCCGCTTCGGCGAAACGTATGAGTATCGCGCGCAGCGAGTCGCGCGGATCGTCGTAAATGGCGCGACGCTGGAACTGGCCTCGCCGCTCTCCGCTCCCCTGCGCATCGAGGCCGAGCAGTTGTTTCCTCCAAATGCGCCCAAGGGCCTCGCCGCTGTGGCTACGGCAGGCGAAAACGGCGCCAGTCCTGCGATCGACCTGAGCTGGCAGCCCGACACCGAGGCCGACCTCGCCGGGTACATCGTCTACCGCCGCGAGCTCGCTGCAACCGGCGCGGGCGGCGCCTGGCAACGCATTTCCCCCACGCAGCCGGTAGTGGGACCCGCCTATCACGACACAAACGTGCAGCCCGGCCACGCCTATGCGTATGCCGTGAGCGCCATCGATCAGGAAGGCCACGAAAGCGCGCGTTCCGCCGAAGCGCAAGAAACCGTACCCGGCCCGTAACACACTTTAGCCCCAAGGAGTCAGGCCTACATGAAGTATTGCCGCTTCAATCTCAATGGCCAAACCCACTACGGTGCCGTTGAAGACCGCAACGGCGAGTTGTGGATCATCGGCCCTGCCGCTACGCCTGAAGAGGATCTCCCCCACAGGCTTCAGCAAGCAAACGCCACGCCCTCCTTCGCGCCCATGCCGCTCTCTGCCGCCCATCTTCTTCCGCCCGTTACTCCCTCGAAGATCGTCTGCGTGGGACGCAACTACCGCGCGCACGTGCGCGAGATGGGCGACGAAATGCCCGCCGAGCCACTAATCTTCTTCAAGCCGCCTTCGTCGATGCTCCGTCCCGGCGGCGCGGTGCGGCTCCCGGCCATTTCGGAGCGCGTCGACTACGAAGGCGAACTCGCCATCGTTATCGGCCGCCGCACACGCAACCTGGGCACCAAGGACGATTGGCGCAGCATCGTGCGCGGCTTCACGCCGGCCAACGACATCTCCGCGCGCGACCTGCAAAAGAAAGACGATCAGTGGACGCGCGCCAAGGGCTTCGACACCTTTTGCCCCGTTGGGCCGCTGGTGAGCGATGAACTGGACCTCGATTCCGGCCTCACTCTCGAAACGCGCTTGAACAGCGAGCTCCGCCAGCACTCCTCCACGCTCGACTTCATCTTTCCCGTTCCCGTGCTGCTGCGTTTTATCACCGCGGTGATGACCCTCGAACCCGGCGACCTGGTGCTCACGGGAACGCCCTCCGGTGTGGGACCACTCTCGCCCGGAGACCGCGTCGAAGTCTCCATTCGCGGCCTCGGCGTGCTCGCGAATACCGTAGAGGCGGAGTGAGTCTCCGCCGCGCAGTGCACCCGCGGCGCATTCAGCGCATCTTAAACAACAAGAGGTACACTGTTCCGTGGAACACCAGCCGGGAACCCCTGCCCGAGGAGGGATCATGCCAAATTTGCTTGAACAGTTGCGCCAGTACACCGTCGTCGTGGCCGACACCGGCGACATGGAGGCGATGGAGCAGTTCCACCCCCAGGACGCGACCACCAATCCCTCGCTGATCACCGCCGCCGCGCAGATGCCTCACTATCAGCCCATCGTCGATAGCGTGCTCATGGACGCGCGCAACGAGCTGGGCGAAGGCGCGAGCGATCAGGCCATCGCCAACCTCGCCTTCCAGCGGCTGGCCATCGCCTTCGGCAAAAAGATTCTCCAGATCGTTCCCGGCCGCGTCTCCACGGAAGTGGATGCGCGACTTTCCTATGACACCGAAGCCACCATCGCTCAGGCACGCAGCATCATCGCGCAGTACGACGCGGCGGGCGTAGGCCGCAATCGTGTGCTCATCAAGATCGCCTCCACATGGGAGGGAATTCGCGCCGCCGAAGTCCTCGAGAAGGAGGACATCCACTGCAACCTGACCCTGCTTTTCGGCCTGCATCAGGCCATTGCCGCGGCTGAGGCGGGCGCGACGCTGATCTCGCCCTTCGTGGGCCGCATCCTCGACTGGTACAAAAAGGACACGGGCAAGGACTATCAAGGCGCCGACGATCCCGGCGTGCAGTCGGTCACGCGCATCTACAACTACTTGAAGAAATTCGGCTACAAAACCGTCGTCATGGGCGCCAGCTTCCGCAACATCGGCGAAATCCGCGAGCTCGCCGGCTGCGATCTGCTCACCATCTCGCCGCAACTGCTCGCCGAGCTCGAAAGCACAGAAGGCGATTTGCCGCGCAAGCTCGATCCCGCGAAGGCCACGGCCATGCAAATCGAGCGGATCGTCGTCGATAAGGCCGCATTCGACCGCATGCACTTGGCCGACCGCATGGCCACGGACAAGCTCAAGGAAGGCATCGAAGGCTTCTCCGCCGCGCTCGTCAAACTGGAGACGCTCCTCGCCAAGCGCCTCGCGGAGCTCGAATCACGCACGCCCGCTGCGGCGTAAGCGCGTGCGGCAGGTTCGCGCGATTCCTTACCGCCCGATTTGCACCGACAGCCCGCCCATGATCGTTCGCGGCGGCATGTTCACACCGCCGATCTCCTGGTATCCCGTATTGCTCGCGTTCATGAGCCGCAAATACGGCCGCACCTTCCAGGCATTGCGCGTCAGCGTTGCATTCCACACCGGGTACACCGTCTGCTGATACCGTTGCGCGATCTGCACCGCATTCGTCAAAACAATGTCGTGTCCCATCGCCCAGGTCCACGACGCGTGAATATTTTCGACCGGATAGTTGAACACATACTCCGACTCAAGCCCGTGTAGCGCGGTCTGCGCCCCATGCAAAGCCGTCCACTCGATCCGCACCGTTTGCGATCGGTTCGGAATCCACGTGAAGCTCGTCTCGACTCCGGCAAAGTGCAGCCCATTCAGGTTGTCCGCGCACCAGATGTTCGCGGGACACCCGGAAGGAAGATTCGCATTCGGCACGGTCGCGCTCTTCACATAGTCGATGGTGTCGTGCTGCTGCGAATAGAATCCCGTCGCCGAGAGCTCGATCTTCGTCGACGGCGTCCAATCCGCGCCTCCATCCCCGGTCCAAGCCGACTCCGGTTTTAGATTCGCGTTGCCCAGCGTCGATGGATCGGAGTAATAGAGATCGGTGTACGTCGGAATCCTGAATCCAAACCCTCCGGTCGCGCGCAGTTTCAGGCTGCCCGCCACGCGAAAACTCCCTGCCAGCTCGGGAGAAAACACCGCCTTCGCTCCTCCTGAAAAAATCTCCTCGCGCGCGCCCGCCGACAAGCTCCAGCGTTTCTTCGCAGGCCGCAGATCAACGTCCACGTAGCCCGCGCCCCGATTCCGCGCATGAAGGCCCAGATTGTTGCTATGGATGCTGTCGCCGTCCACCTGCAGCCCCATCAGCAGCAGCGTTCCCGCGGGCAGATTCTCCGTGCGCCGCAACGATCCCTGCCACGACCCGTCAATATGGTTGTTCTCATAAATCGCCGGATCGTCGCGGAACAGCACGAACTCATCCGTGTGCCGCCGGTACGCGAACGCCGCCTGCGTCCGGCTGCCCAGTTCCTGCCTCGCCGATCCGAACCAACCCTTTGTCCGCTCCCAGGAAGGGTAGTCGCCATAGAACTGGTTCGCCCCAAATGATCGGTCACTCCCGGCAAACATCAGGTCCGTCACGCCCAGCCGCGATCCCATCCAGCTCTCCGCAGACGAATCTTCATTGCGATAGTCACGGTCGGCCATGAACCCCGTAGAGAAGTTGCGCTCCGCGGTCACCCGTCCGCTCCATCGCCCGCGTGTAGCCCCCGCCAGCAGCGTCTCCTCGTTCGATTCGAAGCTGCCCTCGCCGCCGCGCAGGAAAATCGAATCGTGGTCCGGCGCCGCCGTCAAAAAGTCCACCACGCCGCTCAGCGCATCCACACCGTGCAGCGTCGAACCCGCGCCTTCCAGCACCTGGATCGAGTCCATGGCCTCCGGCGGGACCGGCAAATCGAGATTGTGGTGCGAAGTCTGCGCGTCGTTGATGCGAAACCCGTTCAGCAGCACCAGGGTCTGTTCAAAGCTGCCGCCGCGCAGCACCAGGTCCGCCTGCCCTCCGCCCGCGCCGCGCTCCTCCAGAAAAACCGACGAGTCCCCGCGTAGAAAATCCTGCGGCGACTCGGCGGCCAGCGATTCTCCCTTCACCGGCAGAATCTCCACCGACCGTTGCGACTCGGCCAGCGGCACCGGCGTCGCCGTGCCCAGCACGACCATGGTTTCCGAATTCCCCTTCACAGGTGCTGCCGGCGCAGCAGGCGCACTCTGCGCGAAAGCAGCACGCAGACCAACCGCCAACAGCGGGAGCCACAAGACTCGGCGGAAATGGATGAATTGCTTTTGGCGCATTGAATCGCTCGGTTAGAGAATCGCCGCCGAGGATCATGCTGCGCAACAACGATTTTGTATCATCGTGAATAGTTGAAGTGCTAAACTAACTGAATTCACCATGCGCATCGACGCTTTTCTTCGCGAAAGTCCCATGTTCGCCGTCAACCGCGCGGCGCGCCGCTTTGAGGCGCTCGCCTCCCGCGTCCTCGCGGCCGACAGCCTCGGCTTCCTTGAAGCTCTCGTCCTCGCCGCTCTCTTCTTTGAGGCGCCGCGCCAGGTCAAGCCCTCGCAACTGGCAGAAACCTTCGCCACCACGCGCGGCAACCTCAGCCATTGCATCTCGTCGCTCGAGGCCAAGGGCCTCCTGCAGCGCAAAATCGATCCCCAGGACGCGCGCGCATATCTCCTTACGCTTAAGCCGCACGGCAAGCGCTGCGCCTTGCGCGTCATCGCCGCCCTTGATCGCATGCAAAAGGAATTTGAGAGCGAAATCGGCAAATCCAATCTCGCCGAAATGCTCAAATCCATCCGTAAGCTTGAGGCCCGCGCCGCGATTCGGTAGAAACCTCCAACTCTCGATCCTCGCCGAAGCCCGAGCTACACCGTCTCCCAATGTACCGGCTCAACGCGTCGCACCAGAAACGCAAAAGACAGCGCGCCAGCCAACGCCACTCCGCCCGCAACTACAAACGTCAGCCGCGCGCTCCCTCGCGTCTGCACAATGAGCCCCGCCAACCACGGCGCTGCGATCCCCGCAAAATTCGCCACGCCATTCTGCAGGCTCGACCATCGCCCCGCCATCGCCGGACCCGCCAGGGTCTGCGCGATCGCCCAGTGATTTGACGCATATCCACCGTGGCCCACGCAGGCGATCACCAGCAGCACCTCGG
>PMYE01000190.1 GCA_003171315.1 Acidobacteriaceae bacterium | reverse complement strand
TCGAGCGATGCTCTTGGCTAGGTGTGAAGTGAAGGAATGCGTCCGACCACCCCGGCTCGGCTGCGTGGTTACCACGCGAATAGCTAACGAGAAGTCGGCTTGTGGGAAGCGATTGTTGGCGATGCCGGCGCGGTGCTGGCTGGATGGTCGGCGGGGTTTTGAGACGCAGAGATCCCCACTAACTCGTGCCCTTTCAAAACATCGACNNGCCAAAATTCGCTCAGGATGACAGCTTATTTGTGATGCGAACTTCGGACTCACCACACTCGCAAAGAGCTTCCTCAGCGGCGGGCGAGGAGCAGCATCACGACGAACAACAGCACCGGAACCAGCGCCAGTCCGGCGTAGAGCGCCAGCTTACGGCCATTCAACTGAAAACGCCCATGCAGGGCCGTGCGGTGATGGCCGCTGTCAACGCCCACCAACTCCTGGTGCTCGAGCTCCCAGGCCATTTCGGCGGCGGTCGAGTAGCGGTGGCGCGGGTCGCGCTGAAGAGCGCGGAAGAGGATCTCTTCGATCTCGGGCGAGATCTCCGGGTTCAGCTCGCGCGCCGGCGCGGGATCGATCAATAACCGCTCGTTCATCACCGCCAGCGGGTTCGATCCGGTGAACGGCGGCTGGCCGGTGAGCATTTCGTAGAAGATGGCGCCGAGAGAGTAGACGTCGCTGCGCTGGTCGCCGCGGCGGCCCTTCACCTGCTCGGGGGAAATGTAGTCGGGCGTGCCCAGGGCGGGCGTAATCCCGATGGGCGTGATGCGCCGCGCGTCTTCCTTCAGGGCGATACCGAAGTCGATGATCTTGATGCGGTCGCCGTCGCAGACCATGATGTTTTCAGGCTTGAGGTCGCGGTGCACGACGCCGTGCTTGTGCAGGTTGTCGAGGGCGTCGCAAATAGCCAGAGTGAGCGCGACGGCGCGCTCAATGGGAAGTTTCCGCTGCTCGTTGAGGCCCCGCTCGTTCAGGATCGTCCGGAGCAGGCGGCCCTCCACCCACTCGATGACCATGTAGCGGCGGCTTCGCTCTTCGCCGTCGTAGGTTTTGACCACGCCTGGATGATCGATTTCCTGGCCGATCTCCTCCTCGCGGCGAAAGCGCTCCAGCAGAACCGGGTCGGTCTCCATCTCCGGGTGCGGAATCTTCACGGCTACCTGCCGGCCGTTGCGCAGGTCCGTGGCGCGGAAGAGCGTGGACATGCCGCTGCGCGCAACCTCAGCGTCAAGACGGTAATGGTCCAGCGTGTCTCCGGCATTCAAAGTGGCCACGGCTACAGTCAGCATCGCAGTTCCGATTGTGACATGCAATTTGTAAGAAAACCGCAAGGATCGGCGAAGCGGGAAATCGAATCGAAGGGGGCGCATCGCCGGGAAACCGTCCGCGCCTGGAAAAAGCTCACGGAGACTGAGGACATGTTCCCTCCCAGCCGCGCAAAAAAGGGCCAGATTGCTTGCCTGAATCATTATGATGGAGGACAAGATGTCACGAACATTTTGCATCTCTGCGGCCTGCCTGGCGCTGGCTTGCGCAACATGGCCTGCCGTGGCCGGCGCAACCGCATCCAAAGCTCGCTCCGCCAAACCGGAGCCGCCGCAGGACACGGGCTTCCTCAACCGCCGCATCGAGCTGCATGGGATCGCCTACCGCTTTCAGGTCTACTTGCCCGAGGATTGGCGGCGCGACGACGGCAAGCAATGGCCCATCATCCTCTTCCTGCACGGCCGGGGCGAGCGCGGCACTGAGGGTATGTGGCAAACACAGATCGGCATTGCCGAGGCGGTGCGCAACCACCCCGACCGTTGGCCGTTTGTCATCGTGATGCCGCAGTGCCCGCAAAATGCCCACTGGACCGATCCCGCCATGCTGGATCTGGCGATGGCCGCGCTCGATCGGGAATCGGCCGAATTCCACGGTGACCCGGCTCGCACCTATCTCACTGGCCTTTCGATGGGCGGCTATGGGGCCTGGGAACTGGCGCGCCTGCATCCGCATCGCTGGGCCGCCATCGTCATTGCCGCAGGGGGCGTCTTCTGGAGCTATGAGCCGGAGCGCTGGCATGAGGCCTCGACCCTGCCTGCCGAGTACGCCCGCGCCGTGGGACGCACGCCGGTGTGGCTTTTCCACGGCAGCCTCGACACTGTGGTCGTGCCGCGGCAGAGCGAATTGATATTCGACGCCTTCAAAGCCTCCGGCGGAAACATCCGCCTATGGATCTACCAGGGCCTCAAGCACGATTGCTGGACGCGCGCCTACGACGAGCCGGAGCTGCCGCGCTGGCTGCTCGCTCAGCGCATTCCCTCCGCTCCCGAGATCATGGCCGAATTCCTCATGATTCCACTGCATCCGCCTACCATCAAACTGTC
The DNA here is from genome assembly GCA_003171315.1 of Acidobacteriaceae bacterium. Taxonomy (GTDB): domain Bacteria; phylum Acidobacteriota; class Terriglobia; order Terriglobales; family Acidobacteriaceae; genus Telmatobacter. The sequence goes on along the minus strand of PMYE01000190.1, from coordinate 5,291 downwards.
TATCGCCCAGCTCGACAGCCTGGCCGGCGATTACCGCGAGCCAAACGGGCACGCCGCCGAATCCGTCTTCCGGCAGGGGGATCAGCTCTTCGAAAGGAGCACCGGCGGAGAGATCATGGGGCTGGAGGCGGAAACTGCCGATACGTTCACCCGGCCAGGCGACGCCACCGGCGCGCACAACGTCCACTTGACCTTTGAGCGCGATGCCGACGGCCACGTGGCGGCCTTCATCCTCCGCGACAGCCGCCACGAAGAACGGTGGGTGAAGCAGCCGCCTGCCGCTGGCAAGTAAAGTGGTTTTGCGGTTGCCGTTGGGACCGGCGTTACTCCTGGCGGCAGAGTCTCTAATATTTGCATCAGGTTCTCTGGGCCCCGCAACGAGGAGCCGCCTGTCCGGCGGTCTTTGGGCAAGTCTCCTGGAACAATCTGCCTCGCGGTTGCGTAACTTATTCTCAACATGGAGGAGGCAACATGTATTGCAGCGGATGTGGCCGTGCGTTGGAACCGGGACAGGTAGTTTGCCCGCAGTGCAACCGGCCAGTGGCGCCGGCAGTGCCGATCCCGCCTGTGCCCAACCTCCAATTCGAATTGGAGCGCTACGCCGGCAAAGTGAGAGTGCTGGGCGTTCTGTGGCTGGTCTATGCCGGTCTGTCTCTGCTGTTGGGCTTCGCCGGGCTAGCCTTCGTTCGTGGAATGTTTCAGGGAGGCTTCGGTCCCTGGATGCACGGCCCGATGTTTCCGGGATGGTTCGGGCCTGCCTGGATTCATCTGGCTTGGCTGGTTCTGTCGATTCGCGCCGTGTTGTGCGCCGTGGCAGGCTGGGGCCTGCTTGAACGCACGCAGTGGGGACGCATCGTGGCCATCGTGGCCGCCATCGTATGCCTCATCAAGATACCCTTCGGCACCGCCCTGGGCATCGCCACGCTGGTAATTCTACTCGGCTACCGGAATTCGACGCTCTACGACCAACCAGGTCCCTGACCGCGTGAATTCGTACCTCTGCGCCCGGTTTCCCAGGTCCCAAAATCGGGACCTGGGAAACCCCAGGATGGTTCAAAACCATGCGGTGAGAGACCTACGGCGGTTCTCCTGCAACTATGAGACATTTCGGACAGTATTCAAGGTGGCTTTTTNNAAAGCCACTTAGCGATTGTGCCTTGGTCTACACCTGCAGGAGACCCGCTTTAGCGTAAGCCGGTTACCGCTGCAGCGGCATCCACTCAAATGGGAACATCTTTCCTGCCGCCACGGGGTCCAGCTTGATACCGGCAAGTTCCGCAGCCCTGGCCAGAACAGGATCGCGGCCTGCGGCCAGATCGGCAGCGGTGGGAAGAATGAGTTCATCCGGCGTGACGCCGACCTTCTCCAGGCTTTTTCCGTCGGTCATGATCAAGTCGGAACTGGTCACGTTCAATCCGTAAGGAATGACCGTGTCGGTTCCGGCGGACTCGGGATAAAATCGCGCCTCCATCACTGCGCCGGCGGTCGCGTCGCCGATGATCGTGCCGCGGTGTTCGAGCTGAACCACGCGGGCGAATAGTTCCGAGGCCGACGCGGAATCGGCGTCGACCAGCACAATCAGCTTTCCGTCGAACCTCTTGCCATGGGGCTTGGCAATCATCGGTTTCGTGTTCTTCCTGCCGACCTGGTCGCCGATTTTGACATCGTGGTCGAACACTTCTCCGATCATCCACTTGAGCGTATCAACGTCGCCGCCGGGATTTCCGCGCAGATCGAGAATCAGCGCCTTGTGCTTGCTAGCCACGCCAATGGCCTTCTCCACCTCATTCATGTCGAGGTTGAACTCGGGCATCTTTAGAATCGTGACATCCTCCCGTTCAATGTAGCGGGTGTGCATCACGCGATCCTCATTTTCGATTTGTCGCACCAAGTCATAGATCTCGTTGTCTGGCTGCGAGAAGTCAAGCAGCGCGCGCTCAGGAATGACGATGGAATCCACGGCGGCCATGCGTTCGCTGCCATCCGGCGACCGCAGGCCGAGCTGCAGGGATCGCTGTGGTACCAGTACCTCGATCATGTAAATCAGATCTAGGAAATCCTTACGCTCGGCTGTGTATCCGGCTACGCTCAAGACCTGGTCGCCGATGTGCAGCTTTTTTTCGGCATCGGTCTTCGGGCGTATCTGCGTGACAAAGCACGAGTCGCCCACCAGCGAAAGCTGATACCCCAAGTCGATGCTATTGACCCGCGACGGCGGATCAAAGTAGGTGTGTGAATCCTTGAGGCCGGCGAGGTAGGCGGCTACAACCCTTAGCCCCTCACCGGGATCCTGGATATTCGCGAGCGCCGCGGCATACTTTTTGTAGCGTGCGTCCCAGTCCAGGCCGTGGAAGTTTGGATCGTAGTAGTGCTTCTGGACCTCATCGTGCGCGGTGCGCAGCATATCCGAGATCCGGCCCCTGGTGACGTTGTCCATCGCTTTTTGCTGCTGCGCGCGAGAAACGGCGCTTACGAAAAGAGAACAACCGAGTAATGTGGCGAAAGCCATTCCGACATGATGGCGCATCATTGGGCGCAATCCTCCTGTCTATCCCGCAAATTTCTCTTCTTAGGGAGTAATGGCAGCCAGATTACTCCTAAACGTTTCCCGCCGTCAATCGTGCTCCGTCCTGCTACTCACAACAGGGCGGCTTAGAAGTACAATCGAACCATGAGCTTCCCAGCCATGCGGATGCGGCGGATGCGGCGCACGGAACCGTTGCGCGCGCTGGTCCGCGAGACCGTGCTGACGCCCGGTGACCTGATCTACCCGCTGTTTATCTGCCCCGGCAAGGGCGTGCGTAGCCCGGTCGGCTCCATGCCCGGCGTTTTCAATCTCTCGGTGGACGAAGCGGTGCGCGAAGCCGAGGAGGCGGCGCGGCTGGGCCTGGGCGGATTGCTGCTCTTCGGCCTGCCCGAGTCGAAGGACGAGCAGGGCGCCGGCGCCTGGGAAGAGAACGGCATCGTGCAGCAGGGACTGCGCGCGCTGAAGCAGTCCGAGGCCGGCAAGAAGCTGGTTCTCATCGCCGACGTTTGCCTGTGCGAATACACCAGCCACGGCCACTGCGGCGTGGTGGTGAAAGCGGGCGACGGCCCCAATGCGAACTTCGAAGTAGACAACGATTCCACGCTCGATCTGCTGGCCCGCACGGCCGTGAGCCAAGCCAAAGCCGGCGCTGACGTGGTGGCCCCCAGCGACATGATGGATGGCCGCGTAGCCGCCATTCGCCGCGCTCTCGACAGCGCAGGTTTCACGCAGACGCCCATCCTCAGCTACGCCTCAAAGTTCGCTTCCGCTTTCTACGGGCCCTTCCGCGAAGCTGCCGATTCCGCGCCGCAGTTCGGCGACCGCAAGAGCTACCAGATGGACGGCGCCAACCTGCGCGAGGCCCTGCGCGAGATCGAGCTCGACATCGAGGAGGGTGCGGACATGATTCTGATGAAACCCGCCATGCCTTATCTCGACGTAGTGCGCGCGGCCCGCGAGCGGGTGGGCGTGCCCATCGGCGCCTACCAGGTCTCCGGCGAGTATTCCATGCTTCATGCTGCTTTCCAAAAGGGCTGGCTCGATCCCACGCGCGCCATGCTCGAATCGCTGGTCGGAATCCGCCGCGCCGGAGCGGATTTCATCGTCACGTATTTCGCCAAGGAAGCGGCCAGGCTGTTGGTGTAGTCACTCCACGGCCATGCCAGGCGCGGCTGGAGAAATTTGGCGAACCGTGGAAATGTAGCCGGAATAAAAACCCTTTGGATTCCCAGCGCGGTGTGTTTTTCTAGCTAGAAACCCTATGCGCAAGCAACTGGAAGCCTATTTTGAATTTGCCCGCCTGGGAACCAACTGGCGCACAGAGATTCTGGCCGGGGTCACGACCTTCCTGACCATGGCCTACATCGTGCTGGTCAATCCGGCGATCCTGGCCGCTGCTGGAATGCCGCTCGCCGCGGTCACCGCGGCCACCTGCCTATCTGCTGGTTTTGCTTCGATCATGATGGGCATTGTCGCGCGCTATCCCATCGCGCTCGCACCCGGCATGGGCCTCAACGCCTACTTCGCTTACACCGTCTGCATCAAGATGCATGTGCCCTGGCAGACTGCCCTGGGCGCGGTCTTCCTCTCCGGCGTCCTCTTTCTGGCGCTGACTGCCGTGGGCATCCGGCAGATGATCCTGCGCGCCATTCCACACGAGCTGTACGCAGCCGTGGCTGGCGGCATTGGGCTTTTCATCGCCCTCATCGGCTTTCAAAAAGCCGGCCTGGTAGTGGGCGACCCGAACACCCTGCTCAGCCTGGGCAACATCCGCAACCCCACCGCGGCGCTGGCTCTCGCCGGGCTGCTTCTCATGGTCGCGCTCGAAGTGAAGAAGGTTCGCGGCGCAATCCTGATCGGCGTACTCACCATCACTGCCCTCGCCTGGGTGCTGGGCCTGGCGCACTGGACGCCCGCCGCCGGAGGCCTTTCGAGCCTGGCTGCCACAGCCTTCCAGCTCGACATTCGCGGCGCGCTCAACAAGGGTCTGCTGGAGATCGTCTTCATCTTCTTTTTTGTGGACCTTTTCGACAACCTCGGCACGCTGGTCGCCGTCACCAAGAGGGCCGGACTGATCGAAGCCGACCACTCGATTCCCCGGCTGAATCGCATCCTCTTCACCGATGCCACGGCCACCGTCTTCGGCTCGTTGACGGGAACTTCGACCGTGACGAGTTACGTGGAGTCGACGGCCGGCGTAGCTGCCGGAGGCCGAAGCGGCGTCACCGCCATCGTGACTGGAGTGTTGTTTCTGATCGCCATCGGCGCGGCGCCGTTTGTGGGCATCGTGCCCCCGGCCGCCACAGCCCCGGCGCTCATCCTGGTGGGCTCAATGATGCTCGCGACCATCAGCGAAATTCGCTGGCGCGAGCCGCTGATTGCCGTTCCCGCCTTTCTCACCCTGGTGCTCATCCCCTTTACTTTCTCCATCGCCAACGGACTGGGCTTCGGCATCATCGCATGGGCCGCGCTGCACCTGGCTACCGGCAAACTCCGCCAGCAGGACTGGCTGCTCTACCTGCTGGCCGCGCTGTTTCTCGTCCGCTTTATTTACCTGGGCGCAAGCTGACCGGCAAGGCCTTGAAGGGCACAAGCTGCGGTATACTCGTTGCCAGTACAAGCCGGGGACTCATTCATGTTTACTCTTGAGAATTTTCTTGAAAACACGACGGCGCAGGCCATTGTTCTGGCGATTGCGAGCTATCTGGCCATGGCCTGGAGCGCGCGTATTCTGGCCCGCCGCAAAGACAAACTGGAGTTGGTG
>PMYE01000065.1:7456-7637 GCA_003171315.1 Acidobacteriaceae bacterium | reverse complement strand
CTCATTATCGACGACGAGAAACTGGCCCGCGACGAGCTCAAATATCTTCTTGACTCGGTGGGCGGCGTGGATGTGGTTGCGCAGGGCGACAACGGCATCGAGGCCGTCGATCTGATCGAGAAACACCGTCCCGATCTCGTTTTTCTCGATGTGCAGATGCCGGGGCAGGACGGTTTTGCCG
>PMYE01000065.1:0-7411 GCA_003171315.1 Acidobacteriaceae bacterium | reverse complement strand
GTGCGCGCCTTCGACGTGAACGCTGTGGATTACCTGCTCAAGCCTTTCGACCTTGCCCGCGTCTCAGCAGCCGTCGAACGCGCCAAGGCCCGCATGGCTGCCGGTCCCGCTGGCGCAGGCTTGTCTGGCGACGCCATTGAGTCCCAGCTCGATCATTTGCTGCGCTTGCTCAATCGTCCCCTGGGCGCCGAGCAAGGCCGCCTGCCCGCCAAGCTCATCGTCCAGACCCAGAGCCGCCTCCTGCTCGTCGATCAGGCGGACATCTGTTTCGCCGCCATCGACGAAGGCGTCATCCGCGTCGTCACCCGCGCCTTCGAAGGCCAATCCAAATGCCGCACCCTGGAGGAACTTCTCGAACTCCTCGATCCGGCCCGCTTCTGGCGCGCCCATCGCGGCTNNCCCTGGTTCAAATCCAGCTACCAGCTCCGTATGAACGACCGCCAGCACACCGAAATCCCCGTCAGCCGCGCCCAAACCAAGCGCCTGCGCGCGCTGTTCAACCTGTAGGTTCGTTTGGCTTTTCGGCTGACTTGACGCACGACTTGCTACCAATTCACCTCGAAGCCTGCATCCGGTCGTGTACGAGGAATGCGGCTCATTCTTTGCCCTGGGTATGCGTTAGTCGTAGCGCTCGAAGACGATCTGTTTCTTGTGCCAGCCGTAGCCGTCAAGAAGCTCGCGGACACCGGAGACCATGAAGTTCAGCCCGCAGATATAGGTGTAAATGTCGAAGCGCAGGTCTGCCGCCGGGATCGCGGGATCGATGGGCGGGGCGGGCAATGGCTGGCCCAGCCGCGCCGCGCGCTCTTCGATGATCTTTGAGACATGCACCTGCACGTGGCCGCGCAGGCCGGTCCAGCTATCCAGGGCGCGGCTCAGCGTGGGCAGGTAGTGGAAGTTCGGTATTCGTTTCTCAAGCGCCTCGAACTCGTCCTTGTAATAAATGTCCGTTTCGTGGCGCGTTCCATAGACCAGCCAGATCTCCTTGCCCTGGCTGCGGTCGGCGCCGTCGGCCGGAAACAGCCACTGCAGGTAGGCGCGCATCGGCGCCACGCCGGTTCCTGTGGCCACCAGGATTGAGTCCGTGATGGGTTCCTGTAGCGTGAAGTGCCCGTGCGGTCCGTGAAAATCGATCGTCGCTCCCACAGGCAGATCGGGCAGGTCAGCGAGGTGGTTGGAGAAAAACCCGTCCTCCACGCGGTTCACGCACAGGTCGAACTTGTTGGCTCTCGCCGCCGACGCAATCGAATACGCTCGCGTTTGTTGTTTTCCGTTTTCGTCCGCGGCCACAGCCGAAATGAACTGGCCGGGAAGGTAGTTGAAACTGTCACGTCCTTCGACTTCAAACAGGAAGTGATAGCACTGGGCAACTTCCGAGATGCAGTCTTTGCGCAGGAGACGCGCTGTAAAAAGCTCACGTGCCAAGGTTTTTCTCGCTTTGCCGGGAAGTAGGGACCGGTACTGGACCTACCGCAATTATAGGTCGCTGGGCTCCGCCTCCACGTCTGGACCGCCCGGAACCGGCAGCCTGCCGTCCACGGCGACTACGGCGCGCCCATCACCGGCACTTCGATCGCGGAATCGTGCTCTGGCCCCGAGTAAATCGCGATCGTCGCAGCCTTGTAGTCGCCGGGCTTGGCCTTCATGATGTTGGGCACAAACGTCTGCGGGTTGCGGTCGTAGAGCGGGAACCACGTGCTCTGGATCTCAACCATGACCGTGTGGCCGGCCTTGAAGACGTGGTCCACGTCGTGCAGGCTGAACTTGTACTCGTGGATCGAGTCCGGCGCGAGCGCAGTTGGTTGGTCATATCCCGAGAGGTACCGCCCGCGGAAGATTTCGGCGTTCGTCATCAATTGGTAGCCGCGCATCTTCGGGTCCGGATCGTCCTCCGGGTATTGGTCGATCAGCTTCACCACCAGGTCGCTGTCCGTGCCGGTAGTGGAGGCGAAGATGTCGGCCACAACCTCGCCCGTGAGCGCCAGATCCCGAGTGAGCGCGGGCAGCTTCCATACGGCCACGTCCTTGCGGCCCGTCACAAAGCGCTGGTCTTCAGTGAGCCAGTTGTACCACTCGGAGCCGTTCGAGTAGGTGGGCTGGATGGGCCGGCGCCGGTAGGGAACCGGGTCGGCCGGATCGCTTACGTAAGAAGTTGCGGCTTGCCGTGTGGATGCGCTCCAACTCAGCAACCCCGCGCCTTCGAGGTGTAAGCTCGTGGGCCGCGATCCTTTGGGAGGGAAGTGAGAGTAGTACTGCCAGGTGTTCGAGCCGGTCTGGAAGCTCGCCGTATCTTCAAGATCGAAGCCGGGCTCATTCTTGAGATAGTGCGCAAAAAATTTCGCCTCGATGCGCGCCCGGAACTCGCTGCCAATCGGCTCGCCGTAGTTCAGGTTGCCCAGCCGCCGCGAAGACGAAGACCAGTAGCCGTGCCGCCACGGCCCGAGCACCAGGAAGTTCTCATGGTGCGCATCGTGCGGCTCGAGCCGGGCATATTCCTCCTCCGGGCCGTACATGTCTTCCTGGTCGTAGTAGCCACCCACGGTGAGCGTGGGCACGGCGACCGAGTTGAGCGCATATTCCACGGCGCGCGAAACCCAAACAGAATCGTAGGCAGGGTGGTCGAGAAAAAGCTTCCAAGTGGGCAGGGTTTCGGACCCCGACTGCTTTACATCCTGAGCGAAGCCGCCGCGCTCGAGAAAATAATCGAAGCCGTCTACGGGTTCACCGTTCTTATCCGTGCCGTAGTCCACATTGCTTTCTTCTTTGCTCGATTCCATCCCCAGCACGTAATCGTAACCGTAACTCTGGCGGAAGGCCCCGTTGTGAAAAAAGTCATCGCCGATCCACACGTCGATCATCGGCGCCTGCGGCGAGATCGCCTTCACCGCCGGGTGCGGATCGATGCCCGCCATCATGGCCAAAAATCCCGGGTAGCTGGTGCCCACCACGCCCACGCGGCCGTTATTGCCCGGCACATTCTTGATGAGCCACGCCACGGTGTCATAGGCGTCGGTGCTCTCGTTTGTTGCGCGCGGATCGTGGTGATCGGCCAGCGGCCTCATCATCGTGAATTTGCCCTGGCTCTTGTAACGCCCGCGAATGTCCTCGGCGACGTAGATGTAGCCGTCGTGAGCCAGTTCCGGGCGCTGCGCAAAGAAGGACGCTCGAGCCGTCCCATCCACGCCGTAGGGCGTGCGCTGTATCAGGATGGACAACGGCGTTTTGATGTCCGTAGGCTGAAGTATCACCGCATGGAGCTTGACCCCGTCGCGCATGGGAATCATCGCCTCGCTACGCACATACTCGTGGAAGATGTAATGCACTGCTTCGCCCGTGTGGGTGTAAACCGTGCCGGGTTCCTCGGAAAACGAGACACTGACCGCCCGGCCCGAAGCGTCGAGGATAAATGTGACCATTGCATCCGAGCCCGCAATGTCGAAGACGGTCGCTGAGATTGGTCTGAGCTCGGTGGGAACCTGGCGGTCGGATTCCATCGTCAGCTTGCCATCCTGTACGTAGAAACTGAATGGGCTGGCGGGATTCGCCAGATCGGTATACTCCCCGGCAAACGCCTTGAGATCAGCTGTGCCGGTCTGTTGCGCGGATTGCGCCGCTGGCCGCACCAAAGCCGGCGAGATGCAAACCAGCGCAAGACAGAAGGCTGGAAAAAGCATACGGCGGAAAATCAAATCCTGGTCCTCCAACAGCCGTTTCCGCGAATCGGTGCACACCGAATTGCCGCAAATGGGTCGCCGCAGCCGCTCCACACCAGCGCCGACCTCGCCTCAATTCAGGAGTCCGTGAGGATGTTCGTGCCTGCCGGCTATCTCTTCCGGTGGTGCCACGCAGCCCTCCAACTCCTCGCAGCCGGTGTGTTCGAACTGGAAGGTTGTGTGGCTGATTTGAAACTGTTCCCGAAGCAGTCCGTTGAGCTTGATCAGGATACAGGCGCTTTCCGACGGAGGAATGTCGGCTATGGTCACGTGGCAGGCCAGGGCGCGTGAATGCGATCCCAGGCTCCAGACGTGCAGATCGTGGACATTCACAACTCCCTCCACCGCTTCCATGTCAGAGCGGATCCGGTCAAGCGAAACGCCGCGCGGAGCGCCTTCCAGCAGAATGTTCAGTGTCTCGCGCACAATGCCCACGCTCGACCAGAAGATCATCGCGGCGATCAGCAGCGAGAGAGCCGGGTCGATCCAACCACTGCCGGTGAGCAGAATGCCTATGCCGCCGGCGATCACCGCCGCCGTGGAGAACGTGTCGCCGGCCATGTGCAGAAAGGCACTGCGCAGGTTCACGTCGCGGGCCACTCCCCACAACAGCGCGGCAATCGCGCCGTTCATCACCACGCCGGCCGCGGCCACGATCATCATGATCCTGGGCTCCACGGTTACGGGGGAGTTGAGCCTGCGCACGGCCTCCGCGCCGATCCAAAGCGAGATGGCGATGAGTGTTGCTGCGTTGATAAACGCCGCAAGCACGCTGGCCCGTTGGTATCCGAATGTTCTCGTGTGATCGGCCGGCCGCGATTGGAAGTAGACTGCCGCAAAGCTGAGCAAAAGAGCCAGGAAATCCGAGACGTTGTGTCCTGATTCCGACAGCAGCGCCAGCGAGTGGGCGCGCAACCCGGCCACAAACGTGACCACGACGTACGCCAGCGTAGCTGCCAGCGAGATGCGCAGGACCAGCGTTGTCCGGTTTGCTCCCCTGCCTGCCGGCGCCGCGTGGAAATGCATATCGATAGTCTAACCGGGGCTGGGTATCGCGTGCCAACGCGCGGCTAACGCATTTCTCCCAATGGTGTATAGGGGTTCAAGACCGCAAAGTTGACGCGAACCCCAGTGAGCGGCAACCTTCGACACAATTGGGCACTCTACAGGATTGGGAGAAATGCCTTAGCCGCAGCCGGGCCGCAGATGGCTCGTATCCAAAGGGTCGGGGTCGTCAAAGGAAGGCAACAGCGGCAACCCTTCACGCAGCCCTGACCAGCCCTCCGCCACTACAATGCTGTTGTGCGGATTGCCCGGCTGGTAGCGCACCGTGCACGGGAATCCGGCCCGCACCTCAGCCACCGCCACCACTTCCCGCAACGCAGAAATATCCTGCGAACATTCGTAGTCCACGCCGGCGATCCGGTAATTGAACAAGAGCATGGTCAGCGTGCGTCCGTCTTTCGCGTCTACGTGGTAGACATCGAGCAGCATGCCGTCGACGAGCCGCCCCGATTGCACCAGGAACTGGCGCCGCGCGCGCTCGATCTCCTCCTCGCTCGGCCGCTTGCGCAGCACCAGCCAAAGGGCAATCGCCGCCACAACGGCAGCGGCGGCCAGCCCGGCGGCGATCTGCCATTCGCTTTCGTCGAGGAGGATCATTTCAGGGCGAGACTCCACTCGGAGAGTCCCAATTTGAGGATACCGCAGGCGAAATGCACCTTGCGCCGGGACGGGCCGGGTTCTGCCGCAACAGTCGCGCATGGTCCGGAAACAGCGCCAAATCGGCGCCAATGACCTATACTCTAGGTTGCATCTGGCACGGGGTTTGACGCTGCCAGAGCCGTTTTTCCACGGTTTTTCCCATCGGGTTTGGCCGGAAGGTTCAAAATGAAAGATCGTTCCCAAATTCGCTCCACCACCGTCATCTGCGTGCGGCGCAACGGCCAGGTCGTGATGGCCGCCGACGGCCAGGTGACCTTAGGCGATCATGTGCTCAAGCACTCGGCGAAGAAGATCCGACGGCTCTTTCAGGATAAGATTCTCGCCGGGTTCGCCGGTTCCACGGCCGACGCCTTCAACCTCTTTGCGCGCTTCGAGACCAAGCTCGAACAGCACGCCGGCAACCTGAACCGAGCCGCCGTCGAACTGGCCAAGGACTGGCGCACCGACAAGATGCTGCGCAACCTCGAGGCCTTGCTTCTGGTCGCGGACAAAGCGCAGACGTTCCTCATCTCGGGATCGGGCGACGTGATCGACCCCGACGAGCCGCTAGCGGCCATCGGTTCCGGCGGCAGCTTTGCCACCGCCGCCGCCCGCGCGCTGCTGGAGAACACTGACTTGAGCGCCCGCGAAATAGCCGAAAAGGCCATGAAGATCGCAGGCGAAATCTGCATTTACACGAATGACCAAGTCACTTTCGAGGAGTTAACAAGCTAGCGGTCCATGGCCATCTACCTTCCCGCATCCGCCGAAGAACAGGAACTCGCGCTCGACGAGCTGACGCCGCGCGAGATCGTCGCCGAGCTCGACAAACATGTCGTGGGCCAGCGCGCCGCCAAACGCGCCGTGGCCATCGCGCTGCGCAACCGCCAGCGCCGCCAGAAGCTGCCGCCCGACATGGCCGACGACATCATGCCCAAGAACATCATCATGATCGGCCCCACGGGCGTGGGCAAAACCGAGATCGCGCGCCGCCTGGCCAAGCTCACCAACTCGCCGTTTCTCAAGGTGGAGGCTTCCAAATTCACTGAGGTGGGCTACGTGGGCCGCGATGTCGAGTCGATGATCCGGGACCTGGTCGAGATCGCCATCGACATGGTGCGCGAGGAGCGCCTCGAAGAAGTGGAAGACCGCGCCGAGATGAACGCCGAGGAGCACCTGCTCGACGTGCTGCTGCCTCCTCCGCCCCCAGCGCCGCACGGCCAGGAGGGCCAGCTCTCGCTGCCCGGCGCCGAGAGCCATCAACGCTCGCGCGAGAAACTTCGCCAGCAATTCCGCGAAGGCAAGCTCGACGACCGCATCGTCGAGATCGACGCGCGCGAGCGCAATCTGCCCCAGTTCGGCATCATCTCCAACCAGAACCTCGAAGACATGGAGATGAACCTCAAGGACATGCTGCCCAACATTTTCGGGGGCGGCACCAAGAAGCGCAAGATGAAGGTCGCCGACGCCTTCGATTACCTGGTGCAGGAGGAAGAAGGCCGCCTGATCGATATGGACGCCGTGAACCGCACCGCGGTGGAGCGCGTCGAGTCCAACGGCATCGTCTTCCTCGACGAGATTGACAAGATCGCCGGGCGCGAGAGTGGACACGGTCCCGACGTCTCGCGCGAAGGCGTGCAGCGCGACATTCTGCCCATCGTAGAAGGCACCACTGTCAACACGCGCTACGGCATGGTGCGCACCGACCACATCCTCTTCATCGCCGCGGGCGCCTTCCATGTTTCCAAGCCCAGCGACCTGATTCCCGAGCTGCAGGGGCGCTTTCCCATCCGCGTCGAGCTGCATTCGCTCACTGTCGATGATTTTCTGCGCATATTGACCGAACCAAAGGCCTCGCTAACGAAGCAATACTCAGCCCTGCTTGAAACCGAGGGCGTGCGGCTGGAATTCGTACCCGAAGCCCTGCGCGAGATGGCCGAGTTCGCCTTCAAGGTGAACGAGCAGACGGAAAACATCGGCGCGCGCCGCCTGCA
>PMYE01000046.1 GCA_003171315.1 Acidobacteriaceae bacterium | reverse complement strand
GTGTTTCCATGTGGGTCATTCTCTCATTCGTGGTGGATTTTGCCGGTTTGAATCCTTAGCTGATATATCATAGCCGGGAAGGAATGGGAATAGCGATCTTGGATGGGCCGTTGCGCTTTCGAAAAAGACGGGATGGCCTGGCGACGGAGCCGTTCTGCGCCGGTAGGCCAACCTCTTGAGCGGAGCTCTACGGCCGGTTTAAAGGAGCGGACTTTGAGCGTCTTCCATGCAAATGATGGCATGACCGCGAAAACGGGACCGGCTTTGCGGGGTATCGACGTACCCGGCCCCGAAGCTCCGCGCCCACGCTTGCTCTTGCGCAGATGTACCGCCATACCAGAATCCTTTCGTGCTTATCTGGTACAGCCCTAAATAAAATGAGATAAGGTTGGATTTTGCTCGCGACAGGTACCTGTTCCACGCAACGGTTCCACCGGAAGATATCTCGGAGCTCGTGGATTGCAAAGCAGGCGGGGCCTTTCTCTCGCTACTGCCCAACCTCGTAGCGCACCACGGCCAACGCCGTTTGATAGGAATAGCGGGCGTTGGTGTTGGCAATTTCGGCCTGGGTCTGATTCAGTTGCGCTTCGCTGATCTCGACGATCCCGCTCAAGCCGATCTTGTAGCGCGCCGAGGCGAGATCGAGCGCGAAGTTGGCCTGGTCGAGCAACTGCTGGGTGACGGTGATGCGCTGGTACGCGGTTTGAGCGTTGAGCACCGCTGTGCGCACGTCGCGCGCGATGACGTCGCGCAGATTGCGCACATTCTCCTGGGCCGCCTGAGCGCGCAGTTTGGCCTCCTTCTCTTCGGCGTTGTAAAGAAAGCCATTGAAGACGGGAATGCTGAGGTTGGCTCCCGCAGTGCCATACCACGACGAGAGGATCTGGTCGGCGCGCACTGGCGTGCCACCCACGGCGCCCATGGCGGAGAGCGTGGGCATCCATAGATCGCGCTGGGCGGTCGAGAACTGGCGGGCGGCAAGGAGTGTGTCGTTGAGAGACGCCAGGTCGGGGCGCGCCGTGAATGCGGCGTTCACAAGCGCTTCAGGATCGTCGGGCGCGGGAGGGGGATTGCCATTGGTCTCGTCGACAAGGTTGTATTGCTGATTCTGCTCGGAGCCTAGCACGTTGTTCAGGGCCGCCATGGCGGCTTGCGTACTGTTCTGGGCATCGAGCAGCAGCAGCTTGGCCTGAGAAAGCTGCACATCGGCGAAGCTCAAGTCGAGGTCGGAACGGATCTTCGCCTTGGTGAGGGCGCCGACCTGATCAACAGTGGCCTGCCGTTGGGCAACAGTCTCCTGAGCGACCTTGAGTACTGCCTGCGCGGTGAGCGCCTGATAGTATGCCTGGTCCACGGTCAACGTGATGTCGAGCTCGGTAGCGCGCTCGCTTTCAAGCTGCGCCTTCGCGGTGGATTGCGCGCTGAGGACCAGGTTATGCGTGTGGCCGAAGTCGGTAATCAGTTGGCTCACCCGCAAGCCTCCGGCCGCACGGTTGTATACAGAGGGGTTGTTCAGCAATCCCGCGGTAATCCGGCTGTTATCGTTCGCGTCCACGGCCGTCAGGTCAGCCATGGCAGTGGGTAACTCAGCGGAACGCACCTCCCGCGTAACCTGAGCCTGCGCCAGTGCCAGAAGCCGTGCAATGCTGATGTTTGGATTGTTTCGAATCGCAATCTGCTCGGCGTCGGCAAGCGTCAGCCGCGTGGGCGGCTGCGAGGCGGGCACGGCGGCCTGCTGTGCGGCAACGGCAGTGCACGCGGCCGCCAGCAAGACCAGGACAGCAGGTCTTTCAAAGACGTAACTCATGCGTGTTCTCCTTCTGTCGGCTCGGCCCGTTGGCGATGCACGATGAGGTAGGCGGCCGGCACGATGAAGATGGTCAGAATCACCGATACGCCAAGCCCCCCAATGACGGCGCGCGCCAAGGGAGCGTAGAACTCGCTGCCCTCCTCCAGCGTGAACGCCATGGGCAGCATTCCCAAAATCGTGGCCAGAGAAGTCATCAGGATGGGGCGCAGCCTGAGCCGGCATGCCGTGGAAACGGCTTCGTCGATGGGCATCCCTTGCCCGCGCAGCACGCGGGTGACGTCGACGATCAGAATCGAGTTTGACACCACGATCCCGGTCATCATAATCACGCCCATCAGCGACATCACGTTCAGCGTCGTATTGGTGAGGAGAAGGGTGAGGATGACGCCCATAATGCCCGGCGGAATAGCCAGCAGGATGATAAAGGGATCCTTGAAAGAAGCGAACTGCGCCATCAGGATCAGGTAGACCAGGATGACCGACAGAATAAGTCCGAGGCCGAAACTGGAGAACGACTTTCTCATGCCGTTCACCGATCCACGCAGGGTGACGCGGAGATTCTCCGGTATTTTGGTGTTGGCGATGATCCGGTCGACCCGTTTGGCCAGACCGCCCAGGTTTTCACCCGAAGGCGAAACGTACACGTCGATGACGCGTTCAATCTGGTAGTGGTCCACCTCGGTGGGCGTGTTGATCGGCCGGATCGTAGTCACTGCGCCCAGATTGGTGACTGCTTTTCCATCGGGAGAGCGCAGCGGAATCTCCTTGAGGTCAGTGAGGGATTCGATGTCGGCCGGAGGGAACTGAACCGTCTCAAGATAATTGTTCCCGGTCCTGGGGTCGACGTAATAGCTGGGCGCGATCATGCCGTTCGAGTCAAGGGCGGTGATCACGTTGTCCACAACCTCGTTCGAATTCAGCCCGAGGCGCCCCGCCATCTCGCGATTCACATCGACTTCCAGGCCGGGATAATCAAGGTCCTGCGGAATGAGAACATCGCTCACGCCATTCAGCTTGTGTATTTGTTCGGCAAGATTGCTGGCGGTGGCGTAGGCCTCCTTCATATCGCTTCCCTCAACCTGGATGTCGATGGGAGCGGGAAGACCGAGATTCACCACCGCATCCACCAGGCTGCCGCTTTGGAAGTAAGTAGAGAGCTCCGGCAAATCGCTGTGCAGCTTCGCGCGTACCAGATCCATGTAGGCGAAACTGCTCTTGCTGTGACCCTTGCTCAGAGCCACGTTGACAAAGGCCGTGTTTTCGCCGGAATTGGTCGTGTAGATCGACTCGAAACCGGATGTGATGCCGATGTTCGAGACAATCATGCGCAGGTCCCTGGGCGGAATCACGGAGCGAACGTCCTGCTCGACTCTCGCGATGTACTGGTTGGTGACTTCAAGCCGCGAACCGCTGGGCGCTTTCACGTTGATGACAAACTGCCCGGCATCGGTGCGCGGAAAGAAGGATGTCCCCAGCAGGGGGAAGAGACAAAGGCTGAGCAGGAACGCTCCCGTGATGCCCACCACCGTCGCCATCGGCCTCAGCAGACTCTTGCGTACTGCGATGTCGTAGTGCATCAACGTCCTGTCATAGTGGCGATTGAACCAGCGCACAAATCTCTGGAATGGGTTGTCGCCTTTGTGATGGCCCGCCTCGTGATGAATGTTGCGGATGAAGCGCGCGCAGAAGAGCGGAACCACGGTCATTGCCACGGCGTAGGAAGCGAAGAGCGATAACACCACTGAGAGCGCCATGGCCGTAAAGAGAAACCGGCTGACGCCGTAGAGAAAGACCACGGGAAAGAAAACAATGGATGTCGTGAAGGTCGCGGCCAGGACAGGGAGAGACATCTCGCGCCCGCCTCTTTCGGCGGCCTCGTCGGGCGGCTCGCCCATTTCAAGATGGCGGAAGATGTTTTCGAGGACCACGACGGAGTTGTCGATGAGGCGCGAGAAGGCCAGGGCAAGGCCCCCCAGCACCATGGCATTGATGGTTGCCCCCATGGAGTTGAGAATGATAAAGGCCGCCAAAGCGGAGAGCGGGATGGAGAGCAGGACGGCAACCGTAGCGCGCATGCTGCCCAGGAAGATGAGAATCATGACTGCGGTGAGAATCACGCCGATGCCGCCCTCGCTACCCAGATTGGCAATGGCTGTTTTCACGAAGACGGACTGGTCGAAGATCACCGTGGCCACCAGCGACTTGGGAACATCGAAAAGATGTTTGAGGTCCTCGCGGATGCCGTTCACCACGGCGATCGTGTTGCTGCCGCCGCCCTGTTTGAGAATGGGCAGATAGACCGAGGGCTGGCCGTCAACGCGGACCATGTTGGTCTGAATCGCGGAGTCGTCTTTGGCATAGCCAACGTCGGAGATCAGAAGCTGCCCATTGCCAACAGATCTCAAGGGAAGCCTGTCGATATCGTTCACAGTCGGCATCTGCGAGTCGGCATAGATGTTGTAATCCTCAGGGCCGATGCGCACGTCGCCGGAGGGCAGGATCTGGTTGGCCTCATTCACGGTCCGCACCACATCCATGGGGCTCAGTTCGTGGGCCTCCAGCTTTACGGGGTCCACATAAACCTGAATCTGCCGGTATTTGCCGCCGAAGGGCGGAGGAATCGAGGCTCCCGGCACGTTGGCAATCTGCTCACGCACCGCGTACTGGCCCAGATCGTGGAGTTGCGTCTCGTTCAGCCCCTTGCCTTTCAGAGTGACGTAACAAACAGGCAGGCTGGAGGCGTCGAACCGCAGCACGACAGGGGGCAGCGTGCCCGGCGGCAGCCGCCGGAGCTGCGCCATGGCCAGGTTGGAGATAGAGGTGACGGCGGCGTCGGGATCGGTGCCGGGCTGGAAATAGACCTTGATGAGGCTGACGCCGGTCATCGATCGCGATTCGATGTGGTCGATGCCGCTGCCCAGCGTGAAGAACCGCTCAAATGGATCCGTGATGTGGGTTTCAATCTGCTCCGGAGGCATGCCGTTGTAAAACGTCGCTACCACAACTACGGGGATTCTGATCTCGGGAAACAGATCGACGGGCATGCGCGCCACGGTCACCGTGCCGACCACGGTGATGAACAGGCACATCATGAGGATGAAGAACGGATAGCGGAGGGCGAATCGCGACATGCCTACTCCTCCCCGCTTCCGCCATTCGGCTCGTACTGGGGCAGCTCCACTGTCTGCGGGTGCACTGCCTCACCGGCAGTGAACGAAGCAAGATTTGCCGCCACCACGCGGTCTCTGTCGGTGAGCCCTGAAAGAACTTCCACCCTGCTGGGGCTCTCCAGGCCCAGTGTCACCTCGCGTTTTTCGATGCGCCCCTGGTTATCTACAACCATCACCGCGGGCCGCCCGCCACTGCGATCGACGGCCTGGATGGGCACGGTCAGCGCGGTGCCGGTGCGCTGAAGGTCCAGAGACACATCGGCATACATGCCGGGGTCGAGCTTGTTGTCGGCGTTGTTGAGATCGATTTCCACCTGCAGCGTGCGCGTCGCCAGATCGAGTTCACCCGTTGTGCGCACCACTTTGCCGGTGAGCTGCTGGCCCGTGGATTCAATGCGAATCTGCGCGGTGGTGCCGATGTGCACATAGCCGGCGAGCGTGTCGGGAACGGGAACGCGAAGGCGCAGGATGTTAGTCTGCGCCAGCTTGACCACGGGCTGCGCGCCCGCGCTCGATGTTCCTGCCTGCACCAGCGCGCCGGTGTCGGAATAGCGCCATGTCACAACGCCCGAATAAGGCGCGGTGATGCGTGCATAATTGGCCAGCGAAGCGTAGTGCTGATGATTGGCCTTGGCCGCGCCCAGTGCCTCTTGCATCGCCGAGAGGTCGGCCTTCGCGGCATCGACCTGCGCCCCCGATGCTGAATCTTTTGCCTGCGCGTCATCCAGCTCCTGCTGCGCAATCAGGCCGGGCCGGGCGGCAGCCGCCTGCATCAGGCGCAGATACGCCGCATGCAGAGCGGCATGATCGGCCTCCGCGCGTGCAACCGAGCTTTTCGCGCGCAGGATATCCTGCTGGCTGCGCTGGACCGTGGACTGCGCTTCATCGACCTGCGCCACCAGTTCGGGGATATCCAGGTCGGCCAGCACCTGGCCCTTGCTCACCCGGTCGCCAATATCGACATAGATGTGCCGGATATAACCCGATACCTTGGCGTGAAGTTCCACCTCTTGGTAAGGCAGCAGCTCGCCTGCAACCTCAAGCCGGTTTGAAAGCGCGGCCCGCTGCGGCAGGACGACCGGCGCAACGGGGAGAACGTCGGCTTGGACGGAAGGCGGGGATTTATGGCAACCGACACTTACCGCTCCGAACAAAAGCAGAAAGCCAAACGGCGGCCACTTGAAAAGAAACGGCAGAGACATAGCGGACATCCTCGCTGGCCATCAGGCAACAAACGGAAATGCGTACCTCGGAAGAATATACGAGCAATTCAAAACAAGGCTTGGGAAACGCTAGCGGGCAGGAGGAGGACGGAAGAAGTTATAAGGAGAGAAATAAGCTGCCGTGACGAGAGGAAGATGATTGCGAACGATCCCGCCTCCCAGCGGCGCACGCGCTCCCGCCAGCCATGTGGGAGCAACCGCCGGCAGAGCGGCAAACGCGAGGTGAGGATGGGCCGGGTCCGGTGTGGGGACACCGTGTTCGACGACCTCGGGTGTGACTACGGGCAGCGCCTTTGCCGCCCTGATGTTGCTGCCCTCTCCCGCGACCGGCCCGTACCATGCCGTCTTGGCCTCGACTGCGAAGAAAAATGCCAGAAGGCAGAGGCCGAAGGCAAGCGAAACGCGCCGAAACGACAGGGAAGCGGCGAACGGTCCTGACATAGGAGCAGTTTATCATGCGGCTGCGATCCAAATTCCTTTGGACGGACGAAATGAAGACTTGCTAAAAAAGCACCAGTTCGTTGCCCCTCGGCATCACGGGCGATGGCAAAAGACAATCTGTGCGCCAGCTTGCGGAAAACAAGGCAATAGAGGTTACCGAGAATCGCCGGAAGCGATCTCGATTTTGATCTCCGGCGGCGACATCAACGTGTTGTGGACCAAGCAGTGATGCACGGAGCGCATCATCCCTTCGGTTTGCTCGGAGGTGAGCGGGACGGGACTTTTGACCGACACGCGGAAGTTGCCAAGCCGCGCTGGCTGCAACAGCTTCCCGGCGGTGACTGTGACTTCGACTCCGCTTTGAGTCAAATTACGAGTTCTAAGGTATTGCGCGGCGTAGAAAGCAGCGCAGGAGCCCAGTGACGCCAGCAGGAGTTCGGGGGGCGTCATGCCGGAGTCTTCGCCGCCATTGTCTGCCGGCTGATCGCATGTGATTGTGTGCGAACGAGCCTGAATTTCGAGCCTTACACCGACGATCTGCGAAATTTTCACTTCCATAGGATCCCTCGCTTTCTATCTCAACAAAGCCCTAAAGAGTAAGCCTCGTTACAGAATAGTGGAGATCTTTCGAGCCGTGCAGCATCCAGGCCATTCTCCAACCTGCTTTTAACCGCACCACCTAATGGCCCGTCAGTGCCTCCACTACCTTCTATTGCAGAAAGCTCCGCGAACTCAGCGCATCAATCTGTGTGTAAGGAGACGGAACTATACTACGTTCAGCTTGCCCCGCCTGCTGTACCATGACGGTCGAAAGTGACAGAAGCGGCTGGTCACAGCGCGGCAAGTAGCAGCGCGGTGGATATCAATCCCTGCGCGAAGAGTTTGAATTGAAGCGAGAGGAGACAGGCCGTGGGGAAGACGTTGTCGCCCGAACTGTTGCAGAAAGTGGATGCCTACTGGAGAGCCGCCAATTATCTTTCCGTAGGCCAGATTTACCTCTACGACAATCCGCTGCTCAAGCGCCCCCTCGAGCTCACGGACATAAAGCACATGCTCCTGGGGCACTGGGGAACAACTCCGGGGCAGAACTTCATTTATACGCACCTGAACCGGGTCATCAAGAAGTACGACCTCGACATGATCTATGTTTCCGGCCCCGGGCATGGCGGTCCGGCTGTCGTCAGCCACACTTACTTAGAAGGCACTTATAGCGAGATCTATCCCAATATCACCCAGGATGAAGACGGACTTAGGAAATTATTCATTCAATTTTCATTTCCCGGAGGCATTCCCAGCCATGCATCGCCGGAGACGCCGGGATCGATTCACGAGGGCGGCGAGCTGGGTTACTCGCTGAGCCACTCGTTCGGAGCGGTCCTGGATAATCCCGAACTGATCGTGGGATGCGTGGTCGGCGACGGCGAGGCGGAGACGGGGCCTCTGGCTACCGCATGGCACTCGAACAAGTTTCTCGATCCGGCGACCGATGGCGCCGTGCTGCCCATCCTGCATCTGAACGGCTACAAGATTGCCAATCCCACGGTTCTGGCGCGCATTACCCATGAGGAGTTGGAGGAACTCTTCCGGGGCTATGGGTGGACACCGTATTTCGTCGAAGGACACGAGCCGGAGCTGATGCATGAGGCCATGGCGGCGACGCTCGATCGTGCAGTGGAAGAGATCAAGAGGATTCAGCAAGACGCCCGCGTCCACGGGAACACTGCTCGCCCTCGCTGGCCGATGATCGTCCTCAACTCACCCAAGGGCTGGACGGGGCCAAAAGTCGTCGATGGTCTGCAGGTGGAAGGCACCTTCCGGTCGCACCAAGTCCCACTGTCCGATCCGGCCGCCAATCCGGCGCACTTGAAGCAACTGGAAGAGTGGCTGAGAAGCTACCGGCCGGAGGAACTTTTCGACGAGAGCGGCCGGCTGCTGCCGGAGCTGGCCGAGCTTGCGCCGAAGGGCGACCGGCGCAT
>PMYE01000086.1 GCA_003171315.1 Acidobacteriaceae bacterium | reverse complement strand
TTCCAGTGGCCGAAGTCGTCGATATCAAAAAGCACCAGGGCCATGGAGCTGTTCATGCGCTGCACGCGGTCGGTCTCGCGAAAGAGCATGGCCAGCAGCGTTTCGCGATTGTAGACGCCGGTCAGGCGGTCAAGCTGCGCACTGCGAATGGCGGCATCGCGCAGGGAATCCAGCTCGTGCGCCATGCGCTGGCCGCGCAGCACCAGGTCGATGCGCAACTGCCAGTAGGCCGGCTCCGCCGAGCGCAGGATGAGGTCGTCGAGGGCGCCTTCGGCGAGGCGGTCTATACACTCCTGGGTCACCGAGTCGGCAATCAGGACAATGGGAAGGCGGGGCGCATCGGCCTGCGCGCGCGCGGCGGCCAGCAACCGGCCCATGGGCATGCCGGGCAGGCTAGCGTCGAGCAGCAACAGGCCGGGAGGGTTCGGTCCGGCGAGCGAGGCCTGCGCGGCCTCAGCCGAGAGAACGATTGCCACGCGGGCGCCGGCGGCCAGCAGCAGAGGCTCCATAGCGCCAAGAAGAGCCGGGTCGGGCGAGGCCAGAAGAAAAGCAGACGATGTGTGCGAAGGCATCCGGGTAAAGCTCCTAAAGGGATGCATCGGCCCACATTAGAAAAAATTTAGGAAACAGCCCAGAATTGTTGGGCCGCCTGAATGACCTACGGGTGAATGCGTGCTGACAAAGGTACCGTGTCCGTCCCGGGACAGTGCAATCGATTCCCAGGGCCCCAGGCTTCTCCCTGCCAAACCGTGCGCCGGTCAGTCTACGAAGTCCACCTGCGGGGCGATGGGGATGATGCCGCGCTCGTGACCCAGAGCCAGCAGCCTGCGGATCGCCTCGCGGCCGTCGGGCCCGTAGTCCAGCGTGCGTTCGTTCACATACATGCCGACAAAGTGGCTGGCCATCGTAACGTCGAGGTCGCGGGCAAACTGCATGGCGTATTCCAGAGCCTGCTCGCGGTGTTCCAGACCATGCCGGATCGAGTCGCGCAGGGCCGTGGAGACGATCTTGTGCTTTTCCGCGCCGAGCGAGCGGCGGATCGCATTGCCGCCCAGCGGCAGCACCAGGCCCGTGGTGTCGCGCCACCATACGCCGAGGTCGATGACCTTGAAGAGACCGCTTGTGGAGTAGGTGAGCTGGCCCTCGTGGATGATGAGCCCCGCATCGTACTTCCCCGCCAGAATCTCGGGGATGATGCGGTCGAAGGGAACCGTGACGGTTTCAATCGCCGGATTGAAGATCTTGAGCGCGAGATAGGCCGTGGTGAGCGTGCCGGGAACGGCGATGCGGATACGGCCGAGATCCTCCGGGGCCAGCTTGCGGCTGGAGACGACCATGGGGCCGTAGCCCTCGCCGACACTGCCGCCGCAACCCATCAGGGTGTAATTCTGCTGCAGATAGGGGTAGGCGTGAAAGCTGATAGCCGTAACGTCGTAGAATGCCTCCTCGCGGGCGCGGCGGTTGAGGGTCTCGATGTCGGAGAGCGTGTGGCTAAAACGGTACCCGGGCACACGAATCTTCTGGGTCGCCAACCCGTAGAACATGAACGCGTCATCGGAATCGGGGCTATGGGCGATGGAGATTTCGATCGGGACTGTAGAACTTGCGAGATCGGGGGCCTGAGTGCTCACGTCGGGGAGAGATCCTTTCAGCAACAGAGACTGCAATGATTTTAGGATGCGGCGACGGCCTTTTTGGGATCTCCGCGCTCAAGCGGTTCTCTTGGGAAGCGTTGCCGGATGGTCGATGAAGGCGCGTTTAGGGCTCCACTTCCAGGTCGGGCTCCTCGGCTGGTTCCAGGACCACGGGCAGCTCGTCCCTGGGCTTCGCGCGCTGCAGCCGAATGTGACGGGCCAAGCCCGCGGCCGCAAAGAGCAGCGCCCCGAGCGAAACGAGAAGTACGATCAGGAGCCAGCGCATGGGACGGACTCCCTAAAGAATACCAGAGCGCCTGGCTGCGGCCCTCCGGTTCGCTTAAACCACTGAACCCTAAGGCCTTGCTTGCGTCACCGTATCCTCGGGAGCGCGCAGGCAAGCGTGCAGCCACTTCAGGTAAGTATGGCTGCCTGACTCGACCGTGAGCACCAGAACCTCGGGGGTTTGGTAGCTGTGGAGCTCCTGTAGGCGGGATTCGAGAACGGGCAGTTGATCGTTGACGGTCTTGAGCAGCAGGAGCGTTTCGGCGGACGACTCGATCTTGCCGTGCCAAGAGTAGATGGAATGAATGGGCGGAAGCAGCGTGGCGCAGGCGGCCAGGCGCTCTTCAACGAGCGTGCGGCCCAGGCGCGTGGCCTCCTCGGGGCTGGCGACCGTGGTCATGACGATGCGGGCAGAAGACGTGGCTTCGAGCATAGGCCCCTCCACAATGAAAACGGCGCTGCAAACACTCTACGCCCAAAAGGCCGTGCTTCGCGCCCATCGGCCAGCTCGTTCTCGAGGAACGCCACGCGGCTTGCCGATCCAGGCCCGGTGTTGCAGTATGAACTTTGCGGCTCGCGAGTCTGCCGCACACGGAGACAACGATGACGACAGCGATCAAGTTTGGCACCTCGGGATGGCGGGCGATTGTGGCCGACGAGTTTACGGCGGCCAATATTCGGCTGGCGGTGGCGGGAATTGCCGCCTATGTAAAGACCCTCCCTGCGCCGCACCGCGTGCTGCCACCCCAGGAAGCACAGACCGCTTCCTGGGGACCCCGGGTCTTGGTGGGGCGCGATCCGCGGTTTCTCGGCGAGAGCTTCGTCTCCGAGGCGGCGCGCGTGCTCGCCGCGGCGGGCGTCACGCCCATCGTGATTCCCGAGGCCGCGCCCACGCCCGCCATCGCTTACGCCGTGCGCACGCTCAAGACCTCCGGAGCCATCAACTTCACGGCCTCGCACAATCCGCCTGAGTACAACGGCATCAAGTACTCCACTCCCGACGGCGCGCCGGCTCTGCCCGAAGTGACGAGCCAAATTGAGGCCGCGATCGAGAGAATTGCGAGCGGCGGAGGCGGCGGCATTCTTAGCCCCCTCGCGCCAGAGGGCGAATTTGAAACCGCGGACGTAAAACCGGCGTTCCTCAAGCGGCTCGCCGAGTTGGTGGACCTGAAGGTCATCGCCAAGTCGGGCATTAAGGTGGTCTACGATCCGTTCTGGGGCGCGGGGCGCGGTTATCCCTCCGATCTGCTTCGCGAGGCCGGGGTGACGGTCGAAACGGTGCACGATTACCGCGATGTTATGTTCGGCGGGCACGCGCCGGAACCGTCCGACGAACTGCTCGGCGACGCGAAGCGAAAGATGAAAGAGATGGGCGCGGCGGTGGCGATGGCCACCGACGGCGATGCCGACCGCTTCGGCATTGTGGATGGCGACGGAACGTTTATCCAGCCCAACTACATCATCGCGCTGCTCTTCGATTACCTTGTTGAGACGCGCGGCTGGCGCAACGGCGTAGCCAAGAGCGTAGCCACCACCAACCTGATCAACGCGCTCGCCGAGCATCACAAGATCCAGCTTTACGAAACGCCGGTGGGCTTCAAATACATCGGCGCGCTGATCGACCAGGACAAGATCGCCATCGGTGGCGAGGAGTCCGCGGGGCTGACTATCCGCGGCCACGTGCCGGAAAAAGATGGCGTGATTGCCGGTCTGCTGGTGGCAGAGATGGTGGCCACGCGCGGCACGAGCCTCGGCGAGCAATTAAAGGCGCTTTTTGCCAAGGTTGGTTCCTATTACCCCGTTCGCGAAAACTTCCGCTTGACCGCGGAGCAGAAAGCCGCGTTCACTGAAAGGTTGAAGGCCGATCCTCGAGAGCTCGGCGGGCGCAAGGTTGTGCAAGTGGTGCGTACCGATGGGCTCAAGCTGGTTTTCGAGGATGGCTCGTGGGTTTGCTGCCGGCTATCAGGAACCGAGCCGGTGGTGCGGGTCTACACCGAAACGCGCAGCGAGAGCGACCTGCAGGCGCTGCGTGCGGCGGCCGAGAAGTTTGTGCTGAGCTAGGGCTTGTTGCCAGGCCCTTATCGAGGTTTGATGCCGGAAGAGAACGGGCAAGTGAAGACAGAAGCGCCGGCCGCAAAGCGCGAATCGCTGCGCGCGTGGGCGCTCGGCTGGACGCAACGCCTGTGGCGGCCGGCGGGAACCCTGATCGCCGTGGTGCTTGCGCTGCTGATCACCTGGCACGTAATCTACGGCAACCATGGTCTGTCGGTTTGGCTGCAGAAACGCGCCCAGGATCGCTCGCTGCAGCGGGAGATCAAGAACCTGCAGCAGGAGAACGCCGATATGCGCCAGCAGATCCAGCGCTTGCAGTCCAATCCCGACGCTATTGAACGGGAAGCGCGGGAAAAGCTGCACTACGCCAAACCCGGCGAGGTGATCTACACACTTCCTGACCAGCCGCAGCAGCCTAAGCAGGCACAGCCGGGCAAGTGAGCTTCTACAGCGGTTCTCCAGTGGGCGCAGAGCGGAGCCGCAGCCTTCCAAGTGACTTTTTCGTGTAAAACGCCCCCTGGAACTCCCGAAAACTTCACAGGAGTTGGAGAACTGCGGTAGAAATGCGGGCTGGGAGGGAAAATTGGAAACTGGCCTTCAAAAGTCGATGTGCGCCCGCACCGTGGACACGTAAACCGGTCCGCGGCCGGTGTTGTAGCCGGGGTGCGCGATCTGTGTCCCGCCAACCGAGCCAAACAACCCCCTCCACAAGTGCGCGTTGTAGTACCACTCCAGGATGTCCTCGCGCCCGTAGGTCAAATTGCCGTCTCCCAGCAGGAAGCCCAGCCCGCCGTAGTGCAGATAGTTCTGGTGGTCGCGCTTGATCGCATTCGAGACGAACGCCACGCCGATCTTGTCGTTCGCCCGGCGCCAGTCGCGGCCGTTGTAGTCGCCGCCGAAGAGGACCGTCTGCGCCACCTCGGTATAGACAAACGACTCGTTCCGGTCGTCGTTCCAGCCGAAGCGCCCGAACAGCCGCAGGCTGTCGGTGACCTCCTGCTCGGTGTTCAGCCCAAAGCCGTACTTCACCGCCCCGGATCGCTCGGTAGCGACGATGTCTGGCTTGGCGACCTGACCGTTGAGGTACTGGTTCACAGATTCCCTGTAGTCGCCCATATGCGCGTGGTTCACGTAGCTCAGCACGCGCACCGCGCCCTCGCGCTTGGGGTCGAGAAGACGCGCGAACAGTCCTTTGCGCAGTTCGAACTCCCAGTTCTGCCCGTTCGCCCGGCTCAGCGCCCAGTCTAGGTCGATGCCGTTGGCGACGGTCGGCATGGCGGCGATGCCGTACCGTACCGACCAGATTCGGTCGTCGTACTCCAGGATGCCCGCCACGGTGTAGCCGCGCGTATCGGCCGCGTAGTCCCACGCGCCGTTGTTGACGATTGTCCAGTTGGTGAATTGCAGGTGACTGTCGGATCCCACGGAATTCACGTCGAAGGTGTCAGGAAGCGTCATTTTACCAACGCGAATCTCGAAGCGGCGCACCGGCACTTTCGTCGCCAGCGCCAGAGGCCCGCGATCCTGGCCGGTCATTGCACCGGTGAGGCCGAGGGTCATGTGAATTTCGCCGCGCGCAAGATACGGCCCGATGCTGAGTGTTGGGTTGCGCACCACGTCAACATTGGTCTCGCCCGCCAGCCCCAGCGCCTGCGAGATGCCGCGCCCTCCCGCGTTTTCAAAGTCCACGATCAGATCCGTGTTGTAGCGCGAGTTCGGCCACAGTTGATAGCCGAGATAAAGCGTCGCGACCTCGGAGGCTTTCGTCTCGAAGTCGTCGATCAGGCTGTTCGTTCCCTGGTAGGGCGAGTGGAAATGCCCGTGCATCTGGAAGATGCTGTTGGCCTGCCCGGAAATCCAATAGCGCTCGTTCTCGGGGTGGGGCGACATGGTCAGAACCGGCAAGCTCTCCACTGCGCCCTCCTTGGAGCCGGGACCGGCTGCGTCGCCCGCCGCCATCGCCGGACCATCCGCCAGCGCCAGAAAAAACGGGACCCGTGTTTGCGATCCGCCCGCATCCTCTGTGGCAATCCGCGGCACAGGCGCCGCTGGCAAGTCCCCCGCCGTCTGCGCGCACGCGCGCCCCGGGGTAAGCAGTAAGGCACAAATCGGCGCAAGCCAAACCTGCGGAAACGGATTGGGGCGGCAAAAGGGCATAATATGGGGAAAGGGTGACTATACCCCCACTCGGTTCATACCATACCCGGGGTGGGTATTATTGTCAACCCAAGGAGCCTCCTCATGTCCCATCAGGAACGCGAAAAAAACAAACTCTTGCAGCGCGTGAAGAAAGTTCGCGGCCAGCTCGACGCCGTCGAACGATCCCTTAGCGCCGACGAGGACTGCGGCGGCCAGCTCATGTTGCTCGCTGCTGTGCGAGGCGGCGTCAACAGCCTGATGGCCGAGGTGCTGGAGACGCATATCCGCTTCCATCTTGTGGACGGCGCCAAAGAGCAGATCGCCCCCGAACTCGCCGAGGACCTGATCGATCTGGTGCGCGCGTATCTGAAGTAAAGTCATTCTGCTTGCAGCCGCCTGCCACAGACGAACGCGGCAGAGCGAGCGCATGCCGGCAGCGGATTCCTTGTTCATCGTAGCTGGCCAACGACGCCGCGATTGTGAATGCCGGTTGAATGATGGAAGAGCCGTGAATCGCCGCAGGCGCAGTTGGTAAAATAAGAGCAGCGGCGCGGCGCGAAGACAGTATTCTCACTCTCCCAACCATCCCGAGGGCCCGCACGGCCCAACCCGAGAGAAGGAAAATCGTATTTTGAGCCAGACGATACGCAATATCGCCATCATTGCCCATGTAGACCACGGCAAAACCACGCTCGTGGACGCGCTGCTGCGCCAGGCCGGGACCTTCCGCGCCAACGAGCAGGTAGCCGAGCGGGTGATGGATTCAAACGAACTGGAGCGCGAGCGCGGCATTACGATTCTCGCCAAAAATACCGCCATCAACTACGGAGGCGGAAAGATCAACATCGTTGACACGCCGGGCCACGCCGACTTCGGCGGCGAAGTGGAGCGCGCGCTGGAGATGGTGGACGGCGTGATGCTGCTGGTGGACGCGGCCGAAGGGCCGCTGCCGCAGACGCGCTACGTGCTCTCAAAGGCGCTCGAGGCCAAATTGCCGCCGATCGTGGTGATCAATAAAATCGACCGGCCCGACGCGCGCCCGCAGGAGGTGCTGAACGAGATCTACGATCTGTTCATCGACCTCGACGCCGACGAATCGCAGCTCGACTTTCCCGTGCTTTACGCGGTGGCGAAGGCGGGCACGGCGTCCACCGATTCCGCGCAGCCGGGAACGGATCTGCATCCGCTTTTCGAGGCCATCGTGAATACGATTCCCGAAGCCACCGGCGATCCCGGCGGCGCGCTGCAGATTCTGGTTACCAATCTCGACTACTCCGACTACTTCGGGCGCATAGCCATCTGCCGCGTCTTTCAGGGCACGCTGCATATGGGCGACGATGTGAATATCTCGCGGCGCGACGGCTCGCTGCACAAGACGAAGATCACCAAGCTCTTCACCTTCAGCGGGCTCAAGCGCATCGAGATCGAAGAGACCACGATGGGCGACATTGTGGCCGTGGCCGGAGTCGAGGACATCACCATCGGCGAAACCATCACCAGCGTCGAGAACCCCTCGCCGCTGCCGCTGATCGTGATTGACGAGCCGACCATCGCCATTCAATTCAGCGTGAACAACTCGCCCTTTGCCGGGCGCGAGGGCCAGTACGTGACCAGCCGCAACCTGCGCGAACGCCTGGAAAAAGAGCTGCTGACCAACGTCAGCATTCGC